>JBGTBX010000532.1:0-9900 GCA_041749115.1 Gemmatimonadaceae bacterium | reverse complement strand
CGGCGGGCTCGGTGGCGCTCGGCTACCTGGCATACCTCGCGGCGACAGGACGGCTCTCAGGGTCGGGACCGACGAGTCCCGCGGAACGTGCGCAACTCATGGAATCGGGCTGGCGTCCCGACTCGGTGAAGATCGGGAATTCGTGGGTCAGCTACCAGACCATGCAACCGCTGAACGTGCCGGCGTCCGCCGTGGCGAATGCGTTTGAGTCCTGGCACCAGGGCGGCGCGGATGCGGCGCGCGTGGACAAAGTGCAGGCGGCCGTCTTTGCCACGGTGCGATCACAGTTGAATCAATCCTTCCTCTCGGGCCTCGCGGATCTCATCGAAGCGGTTGAGGGATCGGGCAACACCACCGATCGCGCGATGGGGGTTGTCGGTCGGATTGCCGGCGGGTTCGTGCCGCTCGCCGCCGCGACCCGAACGGTCGCGCATGCCACGGACCCGTATGTGCGGCAGGCCAAGGGAGCCACGGAAACCATCAAGGCGGGGATTCCTGGTCTGTCGACGTCGGTCCCGGCACGACTCGACCGCTTTGGGAAGGAGATCGTCCGCGAGGGCGGGCCGCTGCGTCGTGGCGCGGACGCGCTCAACGTGTCCACGGAAAACACTGATCCGGTGCTGCTCGAGCTGGGCCGTCTCAAGGTTGGGATGGGGATGCCGGGGACGACCGTCACGTTGCGCGGCGTGAATCTCGCCGACACGCGCGACGACAAGCGGTTCGTGCATCAACTCAAGGGGACGACGACCTATACGGCCCTCTCGGCGCTGGTGCGTTCGTCCCGTTACCGCGAGATGTCGGACGGGCAAAAGGCAGACGTGCTTGCCGATGTCATTGAACGCACGCGCACGCAAACGGGTGCCGCGGCCAAAGGGGCGTTAGTGGGACGCGTGATGGCCGATCCAGCGCGGGCGGAGACATTCAAGCAGGCGTTGATCAAACAACTCGGGGGTAGTCAATGACGAACTCACGGGCGTACCCGGTTACGCCAAGTCTCTCTGGTCCAGCACTCTTGCTCAAGGGCGTCAATACCATTCAGGAAATACGTTCGATTGACAGCGTGGTTGAGGACACGAGAAGTCCATCGATCTTGAATCGGAACTCAACGGATGGCGTACTGATGGGAATGTCCTCGAACTCAATTACCACGTCGACATTGCCGGATGCGTCGATAGTTCCGATGCCGTCGGCAGACGAAATGATCGTCTGGCTGGGTGCGAGGATGTCTGCCCGAACACTGTAGCGTTCCAAAGGATCCCCTTGGACGCGCGCAAAAAGACATGCCCTTTTCAACCGTCCCGGTAGCGACGGAACGGAGACGATTCGAAACGGGTCGACTACGTTCGTTACGCGTCCATGGCTGTCGCGTTCGACGCTCTGACACAACACTACGGGGCCGGCGAGTCGTGCCATCTCTGACGGTCAATATATCGCACGGCGGTCCGGATCTTCTCGAACGGGTAGTCAACTCAATCCGAGTGAAACGCCGACCATGATGGCCCAGGGTACAACCGCCCAGACGCCGAAGCCAGTCACCCTGGAGTCGCTGGCGACGGACATCGTGCAGGCGGTGAATCGTGCTGCACCGGCTGGTGCCGGTCGTCCCTGCAAGCTCGGTGATCACGGCGTTGCCCTCGGAGTTCTCACGGCGCTGTGGCACGGCAAATCGAAAGCGGCTGCCGCCAAAACAGCGGGTGTCACGGAGGGGGCGTTACGGCTCTGGCTGAAACAGGCGGCTGACGGATCGCCGACGTACGCACCGCTGCGAGCGGCAATCGAGCAGATCGCCAAGTCCCGCATGACGCCGCGGCCAGTCACGCCGGAGGCGCCGCGAGCACCGTCAACGCCACAGCCGCCACCTCTCCCGGACGTCTCGGCGGTACTTATCGCGCGATGGCGACTGTTGCGGCAACGACGCGATGAGTTTCTGCGCGCACATTCTCGGCTCTCCCAGGACGAGGGCGCCACGATGGCGATGCAGTTGCGCGACGAGATGAAACTTCACGGGATGACCGAAAGCAATCTGGAACATTTTCCAGGGTCGTACCGATTGAATCTGCCCCGCAATCTGGCATTTGATGTGGTGAAGCAGCGGTATCTGCGATGGTGTGAGGCCGTTGGTCTCCCTGGTCCTACGGATTTCACCCTGGAACCTGACGCGCGTGCATGGTACCGCGACCACTGCGCTCCGCTCGACGAGACACGCGAACCGGGGTCACACACCCATGCCTAGCAAATATCGCAAGCGCCGCAAGATTAAGTACACCACAGAAGAATTACGCCGCGCCACGGACGCGATCGTTCCAGTCGCGCGTGGGGTCGTGGAGCAGCTGATCCAGCGGTGTCAGGAGATCGCTGCCGGCAACGACAAGGCGCCGCGTCGTTCTCGCGGCCGTGGTTCGCAACTCAAACCAACGGAGGAACTGTTGGTGATGTTTTGGGCGCAGACCGTCAGTGATCGTCCTCGGGCAATCGCCGCTGCGCTCGGCATGCACCCTCGCACTGTCGCGCGCGTGCTCTCAAGCAAGAAGTACAAGAAGGTTGACGAGGCTGTAGCGGCGCAGACGCTGGCGAGCATCGGCGGCGTTCGTGGCTTGATGCGGAACCTTAACAGGGACTGGTAATCCGTCGGGCCGATTTCGCGCGCCTGCGTTCTCCCATTCGCAGGTAGGCCTGCAGGAGTTTGTCAACCTCGGGGACCGGCCTTCCGAGGGAGTCAGCGATGGCTGGGACTGTCTCTCCTTGCGTGAACCGTCGTCCCACGGAGTACTTGCGGTTCTGGTACTCCGCTGCGCGACATGCGTTGGAACACACTCGAGCGTGGATGCGGAGTCGTGACGAGGCAGGCTTCCCGGCGCTTCCCGTGGGCATCCACTTCTTGCACCATTCACACTGCTTGTAATCGCGACGTCTCGATAGGACCCATGCGCACTGGAGCCAGATTACGCCAAGCAGTGTTTCAGGTACGTAGTCGAACCTAAGGGTGCCAGGCTGGACCGGATCTGTTGTCAGCGAGGCTCCTACGTGCTGGCGTAGATGTGAACTGACTTTGGCCGCGATGCCTTTCGTTCCTCCAAACCAGTCCACCTGCGTCTGCACCGCCTTTTGGTTGGCAGTCACCGCGTCCTGCAAACCCCGCAATTCGTCTGCATTCGCGAGCGTCGTCCCGCCCCGATTGGCCCTTTCTATCTGTGCCTTTCGCGCCTTTTCGAGAGCGACCTTTGAGCGCTTGAGGGCCAGCGCGACGTCTTGGAGACGATCCCAACTGCGCAGCACGCGGTAAACGTCTAGGACGCACTGGCGCCATATCCCTAGGGGTTCCCCCGGCAACCCGGCGTCCGATAAATCATCCGGCGGAATGCCTAGAACGCCGTATCGGTCTGCGAACGCCTTGTAGTCGTCATTTGTTGCGAGGGCCGCGAATTCACGACAGATCGAGTGCTCACTCGCCAATGGGTCGTAAGTCCTTCTCGGCCCGGCGGGGTCGACGGGAATCAACACTAGTTCGTAAGACGACTCCAGTACTAGACGGCGCCGATCGGCTTCTGAGAGGCCGGCGTGAAAGTCCCAGGAGGCAGGCACGGCGCCATTTAGCGTCGCGTCCTGAAATCCGCGGACGTTTAGCGCCGTTGGTCGGGCGCCTCGTAGCTCAAATCCCGCTTCCGGCACACTCAGCTTTGTCATTACGTTTTCTAACGGAACCGTTACCTATTGTAAACGAAAACTGGCAATATCCACAAATCACACGGGTTTCCGGCGCGAAACGCCCTCCGGAGAGAGCACATGAGTAAGCAGTTGAAGGTGTCTGAGGCCGCCGCCCAACTCGGGGTGAGTCGGTACACGGTCTACGCCTGGGTCGCCCGCAAGAAGATTCGGCACACCCGCTACGGACGCACTGTGCGGATCCCAGAGGCCGAAGTGCGGCGGCTCGTGCGCGACGGAACCGTGCGCGTGAATGGGGAGGCTCGACCAGAGGAGGGCGAGCAGCAGTTGGCCTGAAACGACAAACCCCTGCGGTGGCACGCAAGGGTAAGTCAGCGAACGGATGGAAGGAGTAAACGCCTGTGGAAAGCGATACCCGGACAGTAAGTTTATCACGATCTTCAACCTCAAAACCTCGCGTCATTTGGCACAACCACGTCTATGCCTCGGGGGGCCTGTGACCCGGCGCGGTGCGGTGCGCTGCCGCCAATGCCGCGCCTCATCCTGCGATGCCGTCGATTACCTGTTCATCGACGGTGAGCAGGGCGTCTACGGTCCAAAGGTCGCCCTCTGCGGATGGTCCTGTGTCACGCAATACGCGACCGAGCGGACATCACCCCTCCGGCTCATCAACCGACGAAATCCCGGGTGCGAGGTGTACCGGTGATCCGCCAAGCCGATCACTATCCCTCGCTGATCGATTGGCTCACCGCCACGGAGCACCACCTCCTCGACGCTACGGCATGGGTGGAGCGGGCCTTGGCAGATCGCGCGGCGGCCGATGAGCAAGTCGTGGAGGCCACGCACTATATGCACATGTGGCAGGCCGTGACGGCGGAACTTCGGTCGGAGTCGTCCCGATGACCGACGTGTCCGCGTCGCAAGTGCTGCAGTGCATTCAACGCCACTGCGGTGGCTATCTGGAGCTCCGCGCATTGCCGTCTCGGGCACGTCAGTTTGCGCGCGTTGGTGACTTCGAGTCGCTCCGCGCCTTCGTGGCCAGATACCGCGATACGGACAATCTGTATTTTGCCGTCACCTCACGCAAAGACGCGAGCAGCGGGCGGACCGAAAACTGCCAGCGGCTCGGCGCCCTGTTTGCGGATCTGGATTTCGGCAAGAGCAGTGAGTCTGCTCTACGCGCAAGGTTGGCGACCTTCGGCCTGCCGCCCTCGATTCTGATTCACTCGGGCGGCGGGCTGCATGCGTACTGGCTGCTGGATACGCCGTGCGATGTCACCGAGAACGCGGCCGAGATCAAGGCATTCCTTCGACGGCTCGCGGTCGCGACTGGCGGCGATGTCGTCGTGGGGGAGGTTGCTCGCGTCCTGCGCATCCCTGGCACGCTCAATCACAAGTTCACTCCACCGGTGCCGGTCATCGTGGAGCGGTTTGAGCCGGCACGGCGATACGAGCTCTCAGCGCTTGTGGAGTGCCTTCCTGAACTGCCGGCGCCAATCGCGCCGCGCTCCAGCATCGAGGTTCCGCGTAATTGGCGACCGCTGTCCTTCACGGCGGAACGGCTCGAGCGCGGCCGTGCCTACCTCCGCGCGATGGGGCCGGCCGTGATGGGCAACGGTGGCGACCAGCACACGTATCGCGCCGCGTGTTGGCTGGTGAACGACCTTGACCTGTCCGATGCGGATGCCTTCGAGCTACTACGGGAGTTCAACGCAACCTGCTCCCCTCCGTGGACGGATGCTGAACTGGTCGCCAAGCTCACCCACGCCAAGCGATACGGAGTGCATCCCCGCGGCGCGGCGCTGCTCAACGATCGTCCGGTGTCCTCGTCAACCGTCCGCATCAGAGTGTCCTAGCCCATGCCTGAGAGTCACGTATACGAGATCAACCGCGACGGGGCCGCATGGGTGCTGTCGTTCGGTGATTTGACGCTGCGAGCATCGGACGTCAACAAAAAGCGAAACGGCGGAACCTCGGCGCTTCTCACCGTCGATCGCGACCTCAGTAACCTCTACACCGATACGATCACGTTGACGGATCTGGCCGCGCGCAAGCGCGTGGTCAAAGCGCTGCACCCGCACGGCGTACCCGTCGATGAGCCCATGCTGCGCGCTTTGGATGCCGCAATTCGGCAGAACGGAGACGCGGCCGGGCCTGATGCCGGCGTCGGCAAGCGCAAGGCGCAGATGCTCGATGACGCGCCCGTGCTGCTGGACCGTCCGCTGTGCATCCGTGACGGCTCCGCGTTCGCCACGTCGTACGTGTATCTCGATGACGGCTCAGCCGCGCCGGTCATGCTGATCGTTCGGGAGGACGGTACCGCGTTTTCAGAGGCGAATCTGGACGACGTGCTGCCCCTCGATGACGTGGGATTCACGATCAAGCTACCGGAAGTCATGGAGCGGCGCCATTGTTGGAGCGGTAAGGGGATCAACGCCTATCGGTCGGGGCGACGTGCCGATCCCGCGGTCGTGTTTCACACCCTTACCGCGTTCGTCGATCGGTTCGTGCGGTTCGTCCGTTCGCTCGGCGATCAAGCGCACATGTGCGAGTTGATCGCCTGCTACATCTTGTCGACGTATCTCCTGGACGCGTTCAACATTGTTGGCTACCTGTGGGCTGGCGGTGAAAAGGGGTCCGGCAAGAGTCAGCTTCTCAAAACGGTCTGCCAGGTTGGTTTTGCTGGGCAAGAGTTGACGGCGGGGATCTCGCTGGCGGTTCTGCGTGACCTTTCGGACGTGGGCGGTCTGATTGGCCTCGATGACGCGGAACAGATCACGGATCCCAAGTCGTTTGACGCGGACAAGGCGGCGCTGCTGCTGGCGGGTAATCGCCGCGGCGTTACGATCCCCGTCAAGGAACCAAAGCCTACGGGCAAGGGGTGGGACCGCCGGCCTGTAAGCATCTTTAGTCCTCGCGTGTTCTCTGCGATCGGGGCGCCTCCATCCGCTCTGGCGACACGTTGCATCCATGTGCCGATGTGCAAGGCGATTGCGAATCTGCCGGATCCGATGGACGAAAGTGCGTGGCCTGTCCCGCGCCGGCAGATCGTTGATGACCTGTGGAACGTAGCACTGACGCATCTGCGAGCCGTGCAGTCGTGCGAACGCGAGATCAAGCAACACACGGCGCTCATAGGTCGCGACCTCGATCCATGGCTCGGGACGTTGACCGTCGCCTATTGGCTGGATCGGAAACACGGGGTCACGGGCCTATTCGAGCGCATCACGCACCTGTCGCAGAACTACCAGCGAGAACGGCAGGAGTTGGAGGCGGGCGACTACACGCGCCTTGCCGTCCGGTGTCTCGGCTCAATGCTCCACGCGCACGCGGGAGTCGATCCGCTCATCTTCAACACGTCGGAGTTGGCGGACCAAATGAACAAGGTCGGCAAGGAACTCGATCAGGTGGAGGAAGGCCGGGAGATTAAGACCGCACGCGTCGGCAGGCTCCTTGGCAATCTGCGCCTTCCCAAGCCTCCAGCCCGTCCCGGTAAACGGCGCTGGCAGGTCTCCCGGGAATTCTACGACTCGCTGGCGCTGTCTCACGGGGTGAGTGTCGCGGCGGATGCGATTCCGAGTGCTGATGCGCAGGACGCGCAGGAGGTTTAGACGTGAACACCCTCTTTGCTTCTGAGGCTGTGCCGCTGCTCTTGGAATTGGAGGATGCCGCCCTTGCCGCCAGCCGCGAGTTGACCGTGGATGTTACGGCGGCTGGGCGGCTGCGGATTGCTCCGGCAGCCGTCCTCACGCCTGAACGAACTACACGGATCCAGTCCTGCCGCGATGCGCTCCGCTTACTGGTACAGGTTGCTTCACCCGCGGTGCTGGCCCGCACGGACGCATTCCGGCAGCAGCTGCAACGGCCTGCCGCCTCTGTGTACCCGGCCCTGCGATTCTCATCGGCCACTAGCGCGAGCGAGGTCGGCTGCGTGTCTTGCGGGGCACTTGTCTCGCGCGCCGCCGCATGGTGCGCTGAGTGTCAGATTGCCGCACGGCTCGCGCGCGATGGCGATCTGCCGGCCGACTGGATGCCCCACGGAATGACTCAACCGCTTGGAAGGACCGCATGAGTACTCCTGACTTGCCGCCTGACGCGTGTCTTCCCAGTGGATCCCCCGTATGGCTCACCGTCAAGGATGCTGCGGCGCGAGCCCGATGCAGTGAGAAGATCATCCGCCGGGCGGCCGGTCTAGGAAAACTGCGGCGCGCCACCATCAACGAGCGTGGCGATCTCCGTTTCAAGGCGGCCTGGATCGATAGCTGGCTCGAGGACACCGCGAGGCCCGTGGAGGTCCGGCGATGATCGGTCAGTGTCCCGGGTGCGGCGCATGGATGCTCGTAGAGCACATGCTCAAACGCGGCGAATCGGGCGCCACCGTCCGCGTGTGTAGTGCGTCCTGCTGGGCGCGTGTCTGCGGATTGCCGCCCCTGGACCCGATGGAACCGTCTAGGCCTAGTGCCGTCGTCGCAAAGTTTCACGAGTGGTACGCCTTGCCTTCACCGGATACGCCACTGTGACAACTTGACAACTCTCAGATGAATGTCTATTCTGCGCCCTCGGTGGGCACAACGGACGTCAACGGACGCAAACCGGCTCGCGCAAGGACCGTAACCGCCTCGGATTCTCGCAAAAACAGGCGCAAGTTAGCAGTAGTCGCAGCAGTCGCAGCAGTAGCAGCACATTCGACCGGAGACAGGACAAGGATCGAGGTTTTATGGCGCGGGGGATTCGGCACGGCGTGCGAAAAGTCTGCACCTGCGGCCCGTCAAAGTGGGCGAAGTGCTCGCACGCGTGGCATTTCTCGTACAAGTGGGCTGGCGTCCATCACCGGTACAGCCTTGACCGGTTGCTGCCTAAGCCGGTGCGTCTTAAGAGCGACGCGGAGAAGGAAGCGAACACGTTTCGCGCGCAGATCCAAGCCGGCACGTTCAAGGCGCCGGGTAGTGACAGTGCGGCGGCCGTCCCGGTGAGTCCCGCCGTGGGGTTGACCCTGGCGCAACTACTGGAAAATCACCGCCTAGAGTACGTGATGGTGCAGCGTCCCGGCACGGCGGATCGGCACGTCTCGCAACTCGCGGTCATCGAGCGCACCGTCCTGGCGCTGCCGACAGGCGAGCCGCGCGCGTTCGGGGAGTGGCTGGTGTCGGACATTAAGCCGGCGACCTTGGAAAAGTTCCGGGCGGCTCGGTTAGCGGCCCCGGTTGCGGCGAATCGCAATCTGGCGCTGCTGCGCGGGGCGTTCGCGTGGGCGGTTCGGCAGGAACTGATCGAACGGACGCCGTTCAAGGTGTCGAGCGAAACGGTCGTCAAGCTGCAGCCGGAACAGAAGCGGTCCCGCCGGCTGGAGCCGGGGGAAGGGGAGCGGCTGCTGGCGGGCTGCGGTGCCAGCTTGCGGCCCATCGTGGAGGCGGCGCTCGAAACCGGCTGCCGGCGCGGCGAGATCCTGTCCCTGCAGTGGGCGCAGGTGCGGCTCGATGCGCGTGGCGAAATCTTCCTGCCCGGGCAGAAAACCAAGACCAAAAAGGACCGCCGGATTCCGATCTCGTCGCGGCTCCGGGCCATCCTCGAGATGCGGCGGCACGACGCCGAGGGCAAGGAACACGCGCCCGATGCGTACGTGTTCGGCAACGCCGCGACGGGACTCCAGGTGCGCTCGTTCAAACGCGCGTGGGAGATGGCGGTGCTCCGGGCGCATGGCGTCAAGCCGAAACGGATCTTCCGTGTCAAGGGTGGGCGCAAGGTCTGGACGGCGACGTTGACGCCGGAGTGCCGTGCGGAGCTCCACCGCATCGATCTGCACTTCCACGATCTCAGGCACGAGGCGGGCTCGCGGTGGCAAGACGGAGGCGTGACGTTGACGCTGATCCGCGACTGGCTGGGGCACTCCAATATCGCGCAGACGAGCACGTATCTGCAGTCGCAGACGGTCGGGCAGAATGACGCGATGCGCCAGTACGAGGAACGCCGAGCGGCTTTGCAACGAATTGCAACGGACGCTGACCGCAACGTCCGCAAACAGGCATCAGCGGCTATAATGAGGGCGAAGCGGACATCGAAATCCCTCGGAAAACATCAGGTGCAATGATGTTTGTCCGACTGGGGGTCAGGGGGTCGCTGGTTCGAATCCAGTCATCCCGACCATTTTTAGTGGGTCTCTTCCGGTCCCATGGGGCACGGATTCCTCCCAACACATAGGTAACACTTTCGGGCGAAAGGGTTCTCGATCGGCTCGGG
>JBGTBX010000531.1:0-4419 GCA_041749115.1 Gemmatimonadaceae bacterium | reverse complement strand
GGGGGAATCCAAATTGGGGGGGCCGGGCGCACCCGTTCGCTCCAGACCAAGGCGCCCGCTACCGTGGCCCCAACGCGTACCTCCATTACCTCGAGCGCGCTTCGCCGACGGCCCGCACCGTCGTGGCCGGAATGCGTACGTCTCGGCCCATCGGCTAACCCGAGGCCGGGGCCGACGATAAATTGTTCTGATCCTCCGGCTGCGCCCGAGCGCTTTCTCCGTCCAACTCACTGCGACCCATGCACATCCGTCCATCTCTACGCAGAATTGTCGCCGCGATCCCCGTGGTATTTGTTGCGATAACACCGCCCGCGAGCTCTGAGGCTCAGGCTGCACCGGAGGTGACCGCTCAGGATTACGCACGGGCCGAACGCATGCTCGGCGCATCTACGAATCCGCTGATCAGCGGCGTGGCAGGGAGCCCGACGTGGCTCCCCGACGGTCGCTTCTGGTACCGTGTCAGCACGCAGGACGGAGCGGACCATATGTTGGTGGACCCTCGTCGAAAGACGCGTCAGCCACTCTTCGATGCCACCAGGCTCACGCGTGCACTCGGCGCTGTTGGGGGGAGCGACGTGAATCTGGCAAGGTTGTCGCCCACCGCGCTGTCTGTCTCCGACGACGGGCGAACCGTGATGATCCGCACATCCAAGCGATTCAGTTGCGACGTATCGGCGTATACCTGCTCCGAGCAGAGCGATCCGAGATCGCGTCAGACGCCGCCTAACGCGCGCGTCTCCCCGGACGGCCGTCTGGCAGCATATATCCGCGATTACAATCTGTGGGTGACGGACCTTGAGACGGGTAAAGAGACGCAGCTTACCACAGATGGTATCAAGGACTTTGGCTACGCGACTAACAACGCGGGGTGGACACACTCGGCCAATCCGGTGCTGACCTGGTCACCCGATTCGAAACAGATCGCGACCTTTCAGCATGATGAACGGGGTGTCCGCGATATGCATCTCGTGACCACCAACGTTGGCAGTCCTCGGCTCGAGTCCTGGAAGTATCCCCTGCCGGGTGACAGCGTGATCTTCCGGATCAGCCGTGTGATCCTGCGCGCTGGTGCCGACGGAACCTGGAGCATGGTCCGCCTGAAAATGCCGCCGGATGCACATCGCTCCACCGTGTCGGACCACGTTGCTTGCGGCGGGGAGATCTGTGATGTGCGCTGGTATCCGGACGGTTCTCATCTGGCCTTCATCTCAAGCACTCGCGATCATAAAACGATGTGGATGCGCGTGGCGAACGCGGCCTCGGGCGACGTGCGCACGCTATTTGAAGAGAAAAGCACAACGCAGCTGGGCGACGCGTCGCTTGATGATGGATTGTGGCAGGTGTTGCCGAAAACGAACGAGCTCATCATGTGGTCGCAGCGCGACAATTGGGTTCATCTGTACCTGTATGATCTTGGAACGGGTCAGCTGAAGAACCGCATTACCACCGGTGACGGCAATGTCACGAGCATTGTCCGCATTGATGAGAAGGCGCGGATGATCTACTTCATGGGTGTAGGGCGCGAGGCAAATCGTGACCCGTACTTTCAGCACTTCTACCGTGTTGGATTCGACGGAAAGGGCCTCGCATTGCTGACGCCGGAGGTGGCAAACCACGTGGTGGCCCTCTCACCCGATGGGTCACACTTTGTGGATACCTACTCCACCCCGGATACGCCGCAAACAACTGTTATACGTGATGCGAAGGGCCAGCTGCAGCAGTCGCTGGAGAAAGCGGACATCTCACGCCTCGTGGCCAGCGGGTGGACGCCACCGATCCCGGTTCGCATGAAGGCGCGCGACGGAACGACGGACATCTACGGATTAATGTTCACTCCCGCGAAGCTCGACTCGAGCAGGAAATATCCGATTGTCAACTACATTTATCCGGGGCCCCAATCTGGTAGCGTGGGCACGCGCAATTTCGGTGCTTCGCGCAATGACCATCAGGCCGTGGCCGAGTTGGGTTTTGTTGTCGTAGCGATCGACGGCATGGGGACTCCAGGTCGTTCCAAAACGTTCCATGATGCCTATTATGGCAAGATGGGAGACAACACGCTTCCTGATCAGATCGCGGGGATGAGGCAGTTGGCTGAGCGGTATCGATTCATCGATATCGAGCGCGTCGGAATCTGGGGGCACTCGGGCGGCGGATTTGCGACCGCTGCGGCTTTATTCCGCTATCCGGATTTCTTTGATGTCGGAATATCCGAATCCGGCAACCATGACAATCGCAACTACGAAGACGATTGGGGCGAACGGTATCAGGGACTGCTGGTGCGGAATGGTGATACGGACAACTACGCCGAGGAGGCGAACCAGACCCACGCGAAGAATCTCAAGGGCAAGTTGTTCCTCGCGCATGGGGGGATGGATGACAACGTGCCGCCATACAACACCCAGCTGGTGGTTGACGCGTTGATAAAGGCCGGCAAGGAGTTCGATCTGCTGACGCTGCCTAACGCGCGACACGGGTTCGGTGCCGATGGTGCCTACATGATGCGTCGCAGGTGGGACTACTTTGTGCGCAATCTGATTGGTGCCGAACCGCCAAAGGACTACCAGATTGGTCGTCCGCAAATCGTTCCATGAGCATCGGCCGGGCTCTGCGGTGCGTTGCGGCAGGTGCAGGCCTGCTGTGCGCGCCGTTGCTGGGCGCGCAGGACACGGCGGTGCTGAAGGCGCTCGATTACGAGGCAGGTGTGCCCGCAACCTGGGAGGCCAGAGCACCGGTATCGTCGATGCGGCTCGCGGAGTACGCCGTGCGCGGCGGAGCCGCCGAGGTGGCGGTGTTTTTCTTCGGCGTGGGGCAGGGTGGTGACTTTGATGCGAATGTGGAACGGTGGCGGAGTCAATTCTCCGCGTCTGGGGACGGCGCGGTATTTGAACAGATTTCTGACGAGCCCGGAGCGACGTTCCCGATTGCAGTCGCAGAGTTTCGCGGAACGTATTCGCGCGGAGTCGGGACGGGTGCGGCCGGGGGAGACGCGCGTCCTGGTCACACACTCGTAGCGGCTGTGCTCGACACGCCAAAGGGGACGCTGTTCTTTCAGCTGTACGGTCCTTCCTCGGATGTGGCAGCGGCGAGAACCGGTTTTATTGGAGTGATGCGATCCCTGAAATGATCGTGAACAACACAAGCGACTTTATTCAGCGGCCATAGCCTGGGCGGGATGCACTCGTGAGGCGCGCCAGGCTGGTATCAATGCGGCGAGTGCTCCGGCCAGCACAATGGTAAACGTTGTTATCGCCAATGCCGCAGCATTCAATGGGGCGAGATCGAACAGTGTTGCCCTGATCGTGTCGCCGAGGGCAATCGTGGCAACAACCCCCACCAGCGCGCCGGTCACCACAACGCCCATCGCACTCCGCAGCACGAGCAGCACGAGGTCTTGTGGCACCGAGCCGAGCGCCTGCCGTATGGCGAGTTCTCGTTTTCTGCGCTGCACGGAGATTGAAAGGGTGGCGTAGACACCGAGCGCCGCGATGAGCAGCGCGAGCGCGGCAAAAAGGCCCAGCAGTCGCATAGTGAACGTCTGTGTGCTGATATTGCGGCGCAATGCGTCGTCGAGATGTGCGATGCTGGGCGCCACGAGCGGTTCAAGGCCCGCCGTGATGGATCGGATCTGCGCGTCTGTACGTCGGCCGTCAACGCTTCGAACAATTGCTGTTAGGCGATAGGTCTGTGCAGGGATCTGCCGGTAGGCGACGTACATCTCCGGGTCCACCTCTGCTGCGTATCCGTAGTGCCGCGCGTTGCCGACAACGCCAACTACGGTAATCCACGGGGCCGCGCCGTCAAAGAAGTAGCTCTCCATGCTCGGTGATCGAATGGTTTTTCCGATCGGGCTCTCGTTCGGGTAGAAACGTTCTGCAAACGCCCGATTAATCACGGCGACTCGCGGTTGCATGCTGTCATCGCGCGCCTCGAAGTCGCGGCCACTCAGAATTGGCGTACGGAGCGCGTCAAAGTATCCGTCACCTACGATGCGATACCCGGCTCCGACGTTCCCGAGCGTGCGATCTCCGAATTCCACAAGCGACGTCGCACCCGGAGTAAGCGGCGGGAAAAGCGCGAGCGCAGCTGTTTCAATTGCGGGATCTTCCCGTAGCGATCGCGTCAACGTTTCCCAGTATGTCATGCGCGCCGCCACATCACGGAACCGCGGAGTGGTCAGGAGCATTTCCGCTGTCGACGCACCGACGGGATCGAAGCCCAATGGCCGGTTGAGCATGGCCCGCATGCTCAGGGTCGAGAAGGCAGCCGAAGCGACAAGCAGCACAGCAAAAGCAACCTGAGCCGCGGCGTACCACCGGCCGGGAAGTCCGCCGTCACCGCGCGTGCTTCCCCGGCTGCCCGAGGCGAGCGCGCGTCCAGGTGATGCGTGGCGCAGCAGCGCGATCGGCGCGGCGGCCGTGA
>JBGTBX010000530.1:0-39372 GCA_041749115.1 Gemmatimonadaceae bacterium | reverse complement strand
GTTGGCCCGTTTGGCCAGAGCGGCCTTTGCCGCCGGAACGATGAGCGCGCGCAACAACGCGGACATCGTGGCACCTTCGACGCTCGCCAACGCTTCGAGGACGGCGCGCTCGGCGAACGTCACGCGGGCCGCCACGGTGGTGGTCGGCACGACTCGCTTGATTTCGTACGAGGGCGACAGTATCATGTTTGCAGTCGGTTAATGACTGATTTCGTAGGATGGCTACGATATCTTGTTTTACAATTTGTTCATAGCAGCATCGCGACGCCATCCCGTCAAGTCGCCTATTTATCGCCCCTATGCCTACGAAATCACGTAAGCCTCGCAAAGAGCCGCACGCCACGATTGCGGAACAGCTGCAAAAGCTGCGGACGGAGAACGATCTCACGGTCGACGACTTCGCCAAGAAATGCGGCGTGCCACCGACGACCGCCCGCGGGTGGCTCAACGGCAAAGTGCTGCCGCGCATGGAAACGGCCACCAACATCGTCACGGCGTTCGGCGTGTCGCTCGACTGGCTGTTCTTCGGCGAAGCAAAGCCAAAATATCCGTGGGAACCGAAGGGTTGGACGCCAGAGAGCGCCCGGTTGTGGGCGCGCGAGTACTTCCAGTCGGTGGGTTCGCAGCTGCTGGAGGAGGAGGCGCGAAGGGACACGCTTGAGCGCATCTATCGCCTCGCGGACCGCGCGGGTGATGCAGGGCAAGTGGACTACGACACCGAAGCGGACATCCGGGAGAAAGTCGGAGAACTCGCCGTCGCTTTGCTCGTGGAAGTGCGGGGCAGCGTTCGGGATGTGATCGACCACGAGCTACGTACGCGAATTGCGAAGTACGTCATACTCGACACCATCCGATGTGGCCCCGAAAGCTAAGTCAAACCCTACAACGCGGAGGAAATAATGAGAGGGCAGGGCAGGGTGTATCGACCCATCCGGCAGGGCCGCCAGAGCAACGTCTGGTGGTTCGACTACGGGATTCGTGGGAAACGCCACCGCGAATCGAGTGGCACGACGAGCAAACGCGATGCCATGACGCTCCTGCGCCAGCGGATCGGGAAGCGGATCGACGGCACGTTGAGTGGGCGACCGGACCGGGTAACGCTCGCGGACCTCCAGGACGGATTGCGCAAGCACTACGTCCGCGAAGACAACAACTCGTGGGCACGTGCGGAGCAAGCGTTCGCGCACCTGACGTCGTACTTTGGCGCCGACACCAAGGCGCTCACGATCACCAAGGCGCTCGTGTCCGATTATCAGGACGCGCGACTCAGTGCCAAGGCGGCGCGGAATACGGTGCGCTATGAAGTCAGCGTCTTGAGCGCTGCGTTCGGGGTCGCGGTTGAGCACGACCTCCTCGCTGCCAAGCCCGTCTTCAGACAGCTGGCGGAAGGCGACAAGCGGACTGGGTTCTTTGAGCCTGGCGACCTCGCGGCAGTCGTCTTAGGGTTGTCGGCCGACGTTGCGGACCTCGTGCGGTTCCTCAGCATGACGGGGTGGCGCAGGGGGGAGGGGGCGGAGCTGCTGTGGGCGCAAGTCGATTGGGATGACGCCGAGTACCCCGGCCCGCATGCCGAGCCCATCCCCGGTCCAAACGCCTGCGTCCGAATCGCCGAGGCACAGACGAAGGGGGGAGATGCTCGCACCTTTCCGATTGCGCACGCGACGGAACTACGGGAGCTCCTGCTCGCGCGGTGGCGGAAGCGCGACGGGCTCCGCGTCTTTCACCGGCACGGCAAGTCGATCGGTTCGTTTCGGAAGGTGTGGGCGACCGCGTGCAAAACCGCTGGCGTTCCGGGGCGTCTCGTGCACGACCTCCGCCGGACCGCCGCGCGCGACTTTCGCCGGGCTGGCGTGAGCGAAGGCGAGATCATGAAACTGTGCGGCTGGAAGACTCGCGATATGTTTGACCGCTACAATATCATTGACTCGGCGGACCTCTCCCGCGCGGTCGCGCAGCGATTCAACGGCAACCTTACGGCAACCTTTTTGGAGGACGCAGGACAGGCTCGCTAGCTAAGTCCTTGTAAATCAACATCGCCCCTGTAGCTCAGACGGATAGAGCAGCGGTTTCCTAAACCGTTGGTCGGAGGTTCGACTCCTCTCAGGGGCACTTGCAGCGCGGGTCGCACTACCAATAGCGGGTGGGGCATGGCATCTTTCACAGCTCTTCCCGGTAACAGCGGCATTCCCGCCGTGCCGGTCCTCGCACGCCAATTTCTGTCATGACCACACCTGCACAGCCCGCTCGCACGCCGGGGCTCGATATTGATGAGGATACCACCGCGCTGGACTGGATTCAGGCCAATGCGAAGAAACTGGGTCTGGCCGCTATCGCGGTCGCGGCCTTAGCAGTCGTTGTCTTCCTCGTGCGGAGTTCGAACGAGAGCAAGGAACAGGCGGCGGCCAGGGACCTGTCCATCGCACAGCAGGCCGTTGCGACAGAGAACATGGCCGTGGCCGTCGCTGAGCTCACCAAGGTGACGGAACGTTACGGTTCGACGGTTGCAGGCACGCAGGCTCGACTGCTTCTGGCGCAGGTGCAATTGCGTGAGGGCAAAGTGGACGAAGCGATAAAAGCGCTGGACGGTATCGGATCGGCAGGGGCTTTTCAGTCCTCGGTGCACGCTTTGCGGGGGGCCGCGCTGGAGCAGTCGTCCAAGCCGCTCGAAGCCGCGGCGGAATACCTCAAGGCCGCCTCGGCAAGCGAGCTCACAGCTGAGGCCGAGAGCTTCAGGGCCGACGCAGCACGCGCGTACCTGGCTGGCGACAAGCGCGAAGAAGCGCTCCAGATCTGGACGGTGATGGCCAACAACCCGGCATCCGTACTTCAAAGTGAAGCCCAGCTGCGCGTCGGGGAACTCGGCGCGAAGCCCGCTTCACGCTAGGCGGCCTTACCGCGGCGTAGCGCCGCCGCGGGTTGGAGCGAACTCGTCGTCTCGGGTCCACGACGCTCGGGACGCGATGGGGCCGGGTGCAGCGAACGTGAATCAACAGTGGTGAGGGGTAGGCTGATCAATCCAGTTCCGCGACCATCTCAGCCAGCCTGGCAACCGTATTCATGTTGCGGGCCGTGCCTTGGCGGGCTAACGGAATGACCAGTTTTGATTGGCCCATTCCGTCGGGATAGAAGGTGTAGAGCTCACGAGTTCCCAGCCTGACGACCTCGTTTTTCGCACCGCGAACTTCTCTGAGAGCGCTGGCCGTGGGCGCTTTGTCCAGGAATAGCGCCGCGACCCGACTGGGATTTTCACTCGCGAACGGATTGAGCATTACCACGCTCGTCATCTCCGCGGCTGTTCGGATGTGCACGTGACCGGGCCGTCCTAAGTGCTCCAGGATTCTGCGTTCGATTTCCGCGGTGATCCGGGCCGGCTTCGCGCGGGTCGAAAAGACGACGTTGCCGCTCGCGATATACGTTCGAACGTCGTCGTAGCCGGCATCCTCGAACATGGAGACGAGATCCTCCTTTCGAATGGTTGAGCCGGCGCCGAGGTTTACCGCGCGCAACAGGGCGACGTAAGCAGGCATCGATAGTTGTCCGATGGTTGAAGTTCTGCGTTAACGGCGACTCCCAACACGAAGCATCGCGAACGCGGATACGAGGCGGCTGCGCGGCCTATGAGAGACCGAGCTCACCTCAAAAGATCTCATCTGGAGGGCGAGGCGCAACTCCGTTTCGGCGTCCATCCGCCTACTATAACTACGTATAATATGTGTTATGTAAACTTCTAATGGGGAAAAGGGTGGAAAAGTCCCTGCCGTTTGTGCTTCGTGAGGTTGGTCGTGCACCGAGCGTGACGGCCGAAACGCTTCAACCCACGGCGTCGTTCAAGGGACGATCCTCCCTCGAATGTGAATCGACCAAGCCAGATTCAGGCTTGCAGCCAGACGCCTCGAAACACAAGGCGACCTTCACCACGAAGGGTCGGCGGTCCGGCCGTGTCGGCCCGTGCTGCGACCTTGAGGCCGGAGCCGGTGGACAGCTCGGTTTCGCCCGTAGCCTGCCCCCAGGCGCCGAGGAGAGCTACTGTTGCTACCGTGCCTGTGCCACATGCCAGCGTTTCATCCTCGACACCTCGCTCGTAGGTGCGCATGCGCCAGCTGCCTGAAGGATCGCGGGAGACGAAGTTCACGTTCGCTCCGTCCCGGAGCTGCGGCAGATTCCTGAGGTACCGGCCCCGTTCGACAACCTCTACGGCGCTCACATCGCTGCAAAGTACGATGAGGTGCGGCACCCCAACTCGTGCGAAACCAATGGCTTGCTCGCCTTCACTACGTGTCACGTGGAACTCGGAATTTTGCTCGGTGACAGGCACCATTTCGATCCGCGGGCCGTCCATGTCGACGAGCGCTCCGATGACGCCAGACGACGAATCGAACTCGAAGCGTTCTCCGGGACTGGCGATCTTCAGTTCGTTCACGGCGAGCGCGCTACTGCAGAGGGCCGCGTTCCCGCACATTTCGGCGAGTGATCCGTCCCGGTTGTAGTAGCGCATACCGAAAAGGCGGTCGGTGGACGAGTCGATGAGGACCACACCATCTGCGCCCACTCCCTGCCTGCGGTCGCACAGTGCGCCGATCGCGGGCGTCTGTGCAGCCCACTCGTTCTGTCGGGCCCGGTTGTCGAAGAAGACGAAGTCGTTCCCCGAGCCCGTCATTTTCCAGAAAGCTGTCCCACTGCTCGTGCTCACTGCACCGCCCGACGTTCGCTTGCCATGGAGGGGCGCACGGCTGGCCGATCGAGTCGGCCACGCAGCGACCACCAGCGCAGCCGCCAGCACATCCAGATGGCCTCCCGGACGATACCCTTGGACATCTTGCTTTCACCTTCGGTGCGGTCAACGAAGACGATTGGGATCTCCACGATCCTGAACCCCTGACGCCACGCACGAAAACTCATCTCGATCTGAAACGCATAACCGTTGGATCTAACATCATTCAGATCAATGGATTCCAGGATTCGCCTGCGAAAGCACTTGAACCCTCCGGTGGCATCGTACAGCGGCAGTCCGGTGACGGTTCGCGCGTAAATATTGGCCGCGTAACTCAGGATCAGGCGCGTGATGGGCCAGTTGACGACCGTAACCTTTCCCTCCCGGTACCTGGATCCCAGCACAAGGTCGGCGTCTACGATGCTCTCGAGGAACTGGGGGATGTGCGACGGATCATGTGAGAAATCCGCGTCCATCTCAAAGATGAACTCATAGGGGCGATCGAGCGCCCATCGGAAGCCAGCGACGTATGCGGTACCGAGGCCGAGCTTCTTTGCCCGGGACAGCAGATGGACGCGCGGATTTATTGCACCGATCGCGCTGACGATTGCCCCCGTACCATCGGGCGAGCCGTCGTCGACTACCAGTACATCGATGCGGGAATTCTGCGCCAGCGTGACTTCAATGACGCGCGCGATGTTTTCACGCTCGTTGTAAGTCGGGACGATGACGATGGCCCGTTCAGGCAACCGCAACCGTCCGGCGCCGACCTGCGAACAATCCGAGAGCCCACATTACCAAAGCGATACCCAACGCGATGAGGGTGATCCTCTTACCCACTTCATAAGGTCGATTTTCGAAGCGGAGTTCCACTGTCCGGGCACCTTCTGGCAGAACGACTCCGATCAATGACACGTCGGCGGTGCCGACCGTTGCCGGTTTGCCGTCCACGGTGGCCACCCATCCCGGATAGTAGTTCTCCGAAACAACCAGCGCGGCGCCGACAGGTGCGGGCGCGCTCAGGGCCAACGTCGCGGCCCCTGCCCTGTAGTTGGTGACAGAAACCTGGATGTTGGATGGTGCCGGAAGCGTGGTGAGGGTCTGTCCCTCCACGGCGACGCTGGTATCGAACAGCGCCACGGTGCGCATGTCGAACCGCGGATCGAGTACGGTGGCCGCAACGGCGTCCTCCTCGGCCTTCACGATCGCGGAGGCCACCCACGCGTAGCTGGTTTGCACCGGCAGTTCGTGCAGGTACACGGTATTGCCGGCGGCGTTGGTATCGGGGCCCGCCACGACCGTAGCCCCTATGCCAAGGTCAGGTACGTTAGTGAGAATGTATTTCATGTTCAGCAGCTTCCACGCGTTCGGGTTCCCGAGCTGCGAGTTGCCTTCGCCCAGCAGGCGTTCGTAGCGCTGGATATGGTTACCGTGGTATCCCCACACCACCGGAAGCGCGTGCGCCATCAAGCCATCGCCGGTGAGGTTCGGATCCCGAAAGTTCTGGGGTTGTCCGAGAATGTCCGTATAGGCGCGAACAGGGGCGGGTTGCGCTTTCAGATAATCGAGCGTGTCGTCGGACGCAAAAAGTACGTCGGCCGAGGGTGAAAAAATCCAGTAGTGCCGCACGACGCTCCAGATATCGACGAGCACGATTGCGACAAGGAGTGCGCTCGCCAGGTCCCGCGAAAGACGACGCGTCATCGTCATCCACGCGGTGCCACAGAGGAGGAGCCCGAAGGCCATGGCACGCAACGAACCCGCACGCAAATCGGGATCGTTCGCGAGTACTCGGGCCACTCGCTCGGGACCGGCGATCGCCGAACCCGCCGACGTTAGGCCACCAAGAATCCCCAGTATGCCGATCGTTGCCACGACCGCGGCCAGCACGATGATACTTTTGCGACCGTCGGCGCCCCGCATGATCCGCTCTGCGCCAAAGGCTGCAAGTACAGCGAAACAAAAGGAGACGATGAACAGCATCGTGCTTGGCGCGCGGAAAAACTTTGTGCCGGGTACGAGCGCGTAAGGAAGATTATAGAACGGCGTATTTCCACCCAGGGCCCACAGCAGGCTGATCACGAGCGCGGCCACGAAAAACCTCATGGTGCGCGTTTCGGTGCGGGACTTCCACGCACCGAAGGCCAGTCCCACCAGAACCAGTGTGGTTATGCCGATGTACTCGGAATGGAAGTGGATTCCGTTCGATCCCCAGTAGCGATCGAGCATGCCGGTAAACTGTGGGATAGCGAAGTTGAAGATTTCCTCGATCGGCATCGAGTACGAGACGGCCGCTTCCCGGCTTAGTCCCCCCGAGCGCGGCGAGAACGCGGTGTATCCGCGCACCGACCAGAACTGGATGGCACCCATGGCCATGCCAACGATGACCGACACGAGCGCGGCGGCCAGCCGCATCGCACGATCCCGTCCGGAGGGGGCGTCAGGCAGCCTTGAAGTATCCCACGCCATGAACAGCGCGAAGGCGCCTGTCAGCAGCAGCATGTACTGCAGCAGCTGCGGATGCGGTGACAGCACGCCCAACCCGATGACAATGGCCAGTGGGCCGAACGCCCATCGCTTCCCGTCCCGAATTCCCCTCGCTACCAGATAGAGTGCCAAGGGAAGCAAGGCACAAAGAAAGAGCTTCCCGTCATGTCCCGGCGACACCAGTCCTGCAACGTTGCCTCCGATTTGGTAGGCCAGGCCACCCACCAGCGACGCAACAAACGAGAGGCGCATCGTGCGCAGGAAAAGAAAGGCGAACACCCCCGCGAGAAAAACGTGGATGATCAGGCCCCACGTCATCCCCGGACCTGTGCCGATGAGCAGCCGAAGCAACGCCGTGGGATAAAAGGTGTCGCCGTGCATAGCATCGACGAAGGGCATCCCACCGAAGAGATAGGGGTTCCACTGCGGAATCTCTCCGAACTCCCTGAAGTGCCGCGCAGCAAAATCGCGGAACGAATACCCGGCGATGTACTGATCCGATCTCGGATTCAGCAGCAGCTTTCCGGTGAGCGCAGGAAAACCCAGCGTCATGGTCGAGAGGACGTAGAGCGCGATGGCGATCAGCCACCCATGTCGTGGAGCCTGCGCTGCATCGGCTGCGCTGGTGGTGGCGGGTGGCTCAGCGGAACGCGGAGAGTGGGCAGCTGGTGTCATCAATTGGTCGAATTGTTCTTAGCCGGCGCACGGTCAGTCACGACGGCGTCATGGAGCAGCAGAATGAGACCAGGGAGCACTTCGAGAACGGTAAGCCAGAGTCGCGATGCAATCGCGATAATGCCAGCGGAGCCTGCGACGGGAAGCGCAACCTGTTTCAGCATGACAGACAAGGCACCCTCTCGAACGCCGATGCCCCCCGGCGAGAACAACGCAATGTAGCCTAGCAAATACGATCCAGTGAAGGCTGCAATGTATGATGTGGCTCGCCCGGGGGCCGAGCCGAGCACGCCGGCCACGAGCATGCGAAACGCAAAGCCGTATGCCAGCCACGCCACACAGCATCCCAGGGCAGTGAGCCATAACGATCGGGCCGGGAACGTGGGAATGGTGATCGATCGGCCCGAGATTCGCCCAGCGATCTTCGCGGCCCACGGCATGCCTAACGGGAGAGCGGCAATCCCCGCGACGAGGGCGAGCGCAAGAACGTAGGCGATCCCACGTGCTCCAGTGAATTCCGCACCGGTGACGATGGCAACCCCGAATCCAACGAGCAGGTTTACCAGATTGACCACGAGTGACGATCCGATTGCGACCGCAGGTGAGACTCCCGCGCGCTGAGCCAGCACACCCATTGCTCCAATCTGCCAGATCTTGCCGGGAACGTAGCGCCCCAGGTTCGAGACGAACCAGATGTACGCAGCACTGCGCAAAGTCAGGCGCTCACCTGCGGCACTCACCATCGCCCGCCAGGTTTGAATGAGCACAGCGTACGCGATCAGCACGAGGACGCCTGAACCGAGTATGGGCAGTGGATGAAGGCTCAGATGCCCCCCCGAGTCTCGAAAGCCGCGCCACTGGGTGGCAATGTCTCGTCCGGCCCAAACGACGGCCCCGATCGCCAGCACGGCGAAGATCATTCGCACGAGGGTCGTGCGCCTCGGCGCTTCCCTAGAGCGTGGTGGCATGTCTGTAGATCTGGGCGTAGCGTCTGGCAGACGATTCGGGCGAGGACATCGCGATTGCATTCATCCGCCCTGCCCTGCCCAGTTCCCGGCCAAACTCCGGTTGTTCGACGATCTGATTGACCGCGGCCGTCAATCGTCCGGTGTCTCCGACCGGGACCAGCATCCCGGTTGTGCCGTGGACAATCGTTTCCGTGATCCCCCCCGACTCATACGCGACGACGGGCGTTTCGCACAGTTGCGCCTCAACGGAGACGAGGCCGAATCCTTCTCCGGTGCTTGGTACGATGAGCACCGCGGCGCGTTGGTACAACAAGGGGAGCTCCGTCTGCGGCAGCGCCCCATGCCATGTGATGCGATTGGCGATGCCCCGTTCGCCGGCTTCGCGCTGGAGCGCCTCGCGGTCGACACCATCGCCTACGATATCGAGATGGGTGTTTGGACGCACCTGCTCGAATGCGATCAGAAGATCGCGCACGCCCTTCTGTGCATTAAGCCGGCCGACGAACAGGAGTCTATTGGGGTCGTGCGTGCCACCGGGCCTGAAGCTGTCAGTGGACACCGGCATGCGCGCGACGACGGGATTGGTTTCCGGCGCGAGCTCGCGTACCTCCTGTGCCAGCCACTCCGAAACGGTCGTCACCACGCGGGAGTTCCGCATGACGCGCCGGAACATCGGCTGCGCAAATCCTTTGGCACGCGCGAGGCGCACATCGGTGCCATGGAGCGTGGTGACGAGCGGAAGATCGGCCAGGCCGGACGCCCAGGATCCAACCAGTCCTCCGGGGAACCACCAATGTGCATGGATGAGATCCGGTTCGAACGCGCGCCGAACGCGCGTTGCCGCAGCGAACTGGGACCCAAGGTAGCCGACAAGGGCGAGTTTGCTTCCCCACGAACGCCGGACAGTTTCAGCCATGTTGCCGGTGTACGCCAGCGTTTGCCACGATCGCGGCGCGTAGCGAAAGCGTTCAACGACGATGCCGTCGAAGGATTCATTGGCGGGAAGATCGGCGGCTGCGGGTGCGACGACCCGCACGTCAACGCCCTCGTTTCGCAACGCGACGGCGAGCTGCCACAGAAAGTTACCTGCTGCGTCGCCTGGCGTTCGCGGGTACGAGTGCGTCAGGAACAGGACACGCATCAGGGATCGCGGGACCGTCGTTCGTCGAGTCGTCGCTGGATTTCACGAAGCTGCGCCCGCACGCCGGCGATCTGTTCACCAAGCAGCCCGGTGGCGAAGAAGATGGATCCAAGGATTAAACTGGTCTGAATCACAGTCCACACGCTGCGGGTGCCAATGCCACTTATCAGCAGGCGTCCGAGGGCGATCGCGCCGGCGATGACACCGGTGGCAAAGAGTGCGGCGCCGAGCATCCCGAACAACAGGAGCGGTTTCGCTGCAAACCGCAGCTCAAACCACACGGCCAGCATATCGAGCACCCCGATCGGAATGCGGCTGATGCCGAACTTCGACCGCCCGGCGTGGCGCGGATACAACGGCACGGGAATCTCTTCCACGGTGAAGCCGTGCGCCGAGGCGAGGACGATCATGTACCGGTGCCAGTCGGGGCGCACGGGAATGCCGTCCATGACTTCCCGACGATACGCCTTGACGCTGTTAAGATCCTTGACGCGTACATTAAACAGAAACCGACTCAATCGGTTGTAAATGCGGGAGACGAACGCCTTCTCGTATTTCCCTTCCTTGAATCCCGTGACCATATCCGCCTGGTCGGCCATGATGGGCGCAACGAGTCGCGGGATGTCCTCAGGTTTAAACTGCAGATCTGCCGGATAGAACACGAGGATATCGCCTCGTGCGTTCAGATATCCGGAGCGCAGCGCGTCGGCGATGCCGCGCTGGCTGCGGTGCCGCACGCTGCGCAGAAACGGATACTGGCCCTTCAATCGTTCAAGGACTGCCGGAGTCGTGTCGGTTGAGCCGTCGTCAACAACGATGACTTCCATTCCCGACGGAAATCCGTTCACCACGGTCTCGATCTGCTCCATGAACAGCGGCAGGTTCTCCGCCTCGTCCTTCGCGGGAACCAGAACGGACACGCGCACACCAGGTGCGGTGGCCTGCGGGTGCGGGACGCGTGGCTGAGGTGCGCTGGGTGGAACGACGGAAGTCACGAGCAGCGGAGGAATGGTGCCGACAGGTATGCGCGGGGAACGGCGGACGATAAGGTAAATTGCATTGTGCGTCCCTCGGACGTAAGGCTACCTAACGCGGGCATTGAGCAGCCTCGCGTCGGTGGCATCGTCTCGTGAACTACAGCCGCTTGCGCATGCGCGCCGAGAGCACGCCGAGCTGGTCGCGGTACTTCGCAACGGTGCGTCGGGCGATGTGCACTCCGGTATCGCGCAGGATATTCACGATGGCCTGATCCGTGAGTGGGGCGTGCGTGTCTTCGTTGGCCACGAGCTGTTCGATCTGGTCGCGGATACCGCGTGCCGAGACGTCTTCGCCGCCGGTGGTGGAGAGTCCGGACGAGAAGAAAAACTTGAGTGGCAGGACACCCCGGGGCGTCTGAACAAACTTCTCGTTGGTCACCCGCGAGACGGTGCTCTCGTGCATGCCGATGACATCGGCGACTTCGCGGAGTGTGAGCGGTTTGAGGTAACGGACGCCCTTTTCGAAGAAGTCGCGCTGCCGTTCAACAATGTACGTCATCACTTTCAGCATCGTCTGGCGACGTTGTTCAATGGCCTGAATCATCCAGTTGGCCGAGTTCAGTTTCGACGAGATGAATTCCTTGCTCTCGGCGTTGAACTTCTTCTTGTCGCGTGCGATGTCCTGGTATGCTTTGCTGATCTTGAGCCGCGGCAGGTTGCCATCGTTCACAAAGACGCGGTACGAGTCATCAATTTTGTCGACGACCATATCGGGCACGATGTAGCCATCACTGGCGGCGGAGTACCTGAGCCCCGGCTTGGGGTCGAGTTTGGCGACCTCATCAGCAGCGGCCTGAACGTCGGCCGGCGCGATGTTGAATTTCTTGGACAAATCGGACCAGCGATGCGCGATCAGCTCGTCAAACGCGTCGGAGACGAGCAGAAACTCCATTGTGCCTTCGCGCTTGAGGTCCTTCAGCTGCAACAGGAGGCATTCGCGCAGGTCGCGGGCACCGACCCCGGCCGGATCCAGCGCCTGGATGATCACCAGCATCGCACTTAATTCATCGGCACGGTACAACGGCAGTTCACCGAAGAAGTGTTCTTTCTCTGCGGCACGGGTGATGATTTCGTTGACGCCGTGCTGGATCTCGTCGACCGAACAGGCGAGGTACCCGTCTTCGTTGATGTTCCCGAGAAACTCGTCGGCCAGGAGCAGCTCGCGCGGCGTGAGGTCGAGCAACGAGATCTGGTCCCGGAGATGATCGTTGAGATCGCGCTGTTCAACGGGTGTGGCTTCGTAGTACTCGCGTTCCTCGTGTTCCTCCCGCATGCCGCCAGGGGCATCAAATCCGTCGAGCAGGATCTCCTCCCAGTCCATCTCATCTTTCGTGGATTCGACCGGGTCGCTGGCCTCGGGGGGCGAGTCGGGCTCGGCAAGGTCGACGGGACCTTCTTCCCCCTCGCTCTCTGCGTCTGCCTCGGCTTCGGCCTCTTCGTCTTCGGGCTCAACAAGATCGAGAAACGGATTGAGAAGCAGCTCCTGTTTGAGATGCTGCTGCAGGTCAAGCAGGGGCATGTACAGCAGATCCATCGCCTGATAGAGGCGCGGATTAATCTTCAGCTCTTGCCGGAGCGAGTGACTCTGGCTGAGCCCGGCTCTCATGCGGACGTTTCCTGTGCCGCGAAGCGTTGACGCAGCCGCGCCGTCAGCGTCGGTCCCAGATAAATGCGCGAGACTTCCTCGTCAAAGACGAGCTCGCGCACAGTGCCTGAGACCTTGACCTGACCATCGAACATGATATATGCGCGGTCCACGATATCCAGAGTTTGTTCCACGTTGTGATCACTGATCAGAACCCCGATTCCACGGTGGCGCAACCCCGCCACAATTTGCTGAATGTCGTGCACCGCAATCGGATCCACGCCGGCGAACGGTTCGTCGAGCATCATGAACTTGGGCTCAGTCACCAACGCCCTCGTAATCTCCAAACGCCGTCGCTCACCACCTGAAAGCTGATACGCGCGGGACGTGCGAAGGTGCTTGATGTTCAGTTCGTCCAACAAACCTTCCAACCGTGCTCGACGCTCGGCCTTGCTCAGAGGCAACGTCTCAAGGATCGCCAGAATGTTCTCTTCGACCGTGAGTTTGCGGAAAATCGATGGCTCCTGGGACAGGTATCCGATGCCCCGACGTGCACGCTTGTACATCGGCATGCGCGTGATGTCCTGCCCATCGAAAGTGATCTGCCCTTGCAGGGGCGGAATGAGACCAACGATCATGTAAAACACGGTGGTCTTGCCCGCCCCGTTCGGGCCCAGAAGTCCCACGATCTCTCCTTGCCGAAGCTGGAGCGCGACGTCGCTGACAACGCGTCGTTTCCGGTAGACCTTGACGAGGCCCTTGGCTTCGAGCTTGGAGCCGTCTGGCAGCACCTGAGGCACGCCCAGCGCCGGTGTTGAGGCGCGCGCGGCATGTTCGCCGGTTTCCCTCAGGGTTTCGGCGATGGAGGCCCGGTTCTGCCCAATGTCACGAAGCAGCCTGGCGGAAATCCGCACCGTTTCGGTGCCTTTTTCGTCCGACTCCGGGGCGCTGACCAGGCCGTGGCTAACAAGTGGCGGCAGCACGGATCGTGTCAGAAATCCTCGTACTTCGTCGATGCCCAGCGTGCCCGCCTCCGCCCTCGCGTCACCCCCTCGCGCCTCCATCGCACGCAGATAGTCCTCTCGAAAGCGAATGGCAACGGCATGCACAGATGCAATCCCCGAATCATCCGCTTCGCTGAGGAGGGCGTGCAGAGCGAACGCGGCGTACTGATTTCCCCCGACGAGCTGTTGAAGATTTTCTAGACTCGGAACTGTCTGGTCGTCGTTGCTCATCGTCGATCGATGGGAGTGGGTCTGCGCGGCGGGGGCCGCTGGCCAGTTGGCGGAGGTGGAGGCTGGCCGCCACTGCGTCTGGCTGCAGGGGGACGCGTTTTCGGGTCTGGTGGCAGGGTGTCATCATTGGCCTCGAGAAAGACCCCACTCGCCTGCTCGAGCACTGTCACGCGATCCACCTCGCGGTCCTTAAACTGTACGCGGATCACCTTGCCACGCATGTAGCTTATGCCTGGTCGCTCAGGGCTGCCCCCTTCCTTGTCGTTGGCGAGCTGAACAAATGAGCGGGCCTGTCCGATGGAAAACAACTCGCGGAGAGGTGGCTGCGAGCTCGAATCGGCTGGCGGCAACGAATCGAAATACGCACGAATGGTGTCGCCTCGCAGCCAATCGGGTTGGCCGCTCCGGATCTTTGCGGTATCCGGTTGCGTTTCTGCGTAGGCGGAACGGACCGCATTCAGTTGGCGAATTTGCTGGCCGGGCATGACCACGTCGAGCGAGTCGGCCATGACGTTGCGGCCGTTGGTAATGGCGATCGCCCGTCCCCCGAAGGCGTACGCTCGTTGTAGCGCATTGTCGATCACCCTTAGATCAATGGTGTCAGCGGTCAGCGTGAGATCTGCATTGACGGCGGAGGCGGAATCCATCGCGACGACTCGCTCAATTTTGCGGTTGGCCCCGTAGAGATCGATGACCTGACCGCGCAGTGTAAACGGGTTGTCTCCGACGCTCTCCACGAATGGATTAATCATCAGGCGTGACTTCTGGCGCGGTTTATCGAGTTCCGCCGAGTCGCCGTATGCGCGCACGTCTGTGCGTGTCAGGACCACGTTGCCCTTGGCGACGAACAGTGTGTCGCCTTCGCCGACGATGCGGTCCGCCACCAGCTCGACCGGTTCTGTCGCGCGCGTTCCGGTTGAATCCTTGTCATACATGCGCAGGACGGGCCGACTGGGCGCTTCGATGCGCGCCGCGGTGCGAATGCCCGACACCGCACGATAGTAGTCAAGTCGCGGCCCGGTGATGGTCGAAGAATCCTCCGTTACCGCGTAGACGTTGCCCTCAGCCAGCAAGCGCTCATCTGTACCGAAGTAGGTGAGGCGGTCGGAGTCGAGCGACACGGCCTTCTCGCGATACTTCACATTGCCAATGAGTACGTGGAGTCTGTTTTGCTCATAACTCTCGGCGGAGTCGGCAGTAATGCGGATATTCTGCGCCCTGCAGATGCCGATCAGTCCGCCGCCGTGATAACTGGTGTACGCCTGCGAGAGCGGATCCTTGATGAACAAAGATCGCGTTTCGGATGTGTTCTCCAGATCGAGGATGCAGCGTTCACCTGGCTTCTGCGCCTGGGCTGCCGGTTGGCCCGTTTTTGAAGAATCAGTCGGCAGGGCTGGCACCGCGCCGACTGGCAGACGGGCGCTGTCGGGCCGTGCGACCGTGATGGTATCGAGTTGTCCGGCAGGTGGAGGGGTGGGCGCCGGTACCGCGACCGGCGCAGCGCCGGTCTCAGGCGTTCTCCGTGCGAACGGGTTGCAGCCGATAACCAGAAGGCCTGCGAGCACGGCCACTGAGCGGAGCACAGCTTATCGCCTCGGCAGGGGAACGGAGTTATTGCTTGATTTTGCGCCGCGGAGCACCCGCACGGCGTTGAGATCGGGATCGCTGATGAACCCGATGCCGGAGATTGTGCGCCCCGATTTCTCCGTGACCAGAAACGTGCTGTCGCTGGAGATTTCGTTTCTGGATGGGTCGTATTTGAGGTGTGGTGTGGTGAGTCTGCGTCCGTCGGTCGCAACCACCAGAACGTCCTCACGCGCTTCCATGGCGCCGAGTCGGGTGTTGTAGGTCCCTTCCCTTGAGGTCAGGACGCCGTCCTTTTCGCCTCCGGCTTTATAAAAGGTCGCATTCACGCCGTGGAGCTCGGTCCGTGTGTTGTCTTCGTACATATAGGCGCTGTCGGAAACGACCTCAGCGCGCCGGAGCCCGTCTTGCGTGATGTAGAAACGCACGCCGTGCATGACCTGATCTGCAGAATCCGCCGCCACCGAATCAGCCAGAGGAGGCGTGCTGGTTTGCGTACACGCGACGCAGACCAGCAGGAACAACAACGAACGCCTCATGCGACTCCTGCGCGCATGAGGTCGTGCAGATGCACCACGCCCACGATTTGGTTTTCTCCATTGAGTACCGGCATCGCCATGATGCCGATCTGTTCCATGCGATACACCACGGCAGAGGCAAGTTCCTCGGCCTGCGCCGTCTGCGGCGACCGCGTCATCACATCGGCAATGCGCATGCTGAAGGGTTCGGCTTCGCGCTGCATCACTCTGGCAAGATCCCCGGCGGTAAACACGCCTTCGAGACGATCTGGCGTCCCGACCATAACGAGTCCCCGTCGGCTCGCGAGAATCATGATCGCGTCCCGCAGCGTCGCGTTGCCATCGATCATGGTGAGTGGCGCGGCATCGAGCAGGTCACCGGCGCGCACGTGCAGCTGACGTCCCAGGCTGCCACCGGGATGCAGTCTCGCGAAGTCTTCGCGGCGGAAGCCCTTCTGTTCGAGCACCGCGACGGCGAGCGCGTCTCCCATCACGAGGGCCGCCGTCGTGCTGGTTGTTGGAGCGAGGTCATGCGGACAGGCTTCCTCAGCAACCGAGACATCAAGCACGGCGGAACTCTCCCGGGCCAGTGTCGAGCGGATATTCCCGGTCATCGCGATCGTGTGCGCCCCAAAACGTTTGAGATGTGACAGCACCGTGAGGACTTCTTCGCTTTCGCCGCTCTTCGAGAGCAGGATGATCACGTCCTGCGCGGTGACAATGCCGAGGTCACCGTGCACGCCTTCGGTGGGGTGGAGAAACGAGGCCGGCGTTCCCGTGGACGTGAGAGTTGCGGCGATTTTCCGACCGATGAGCCCGGACTTGCCCACTCCGCAGACGATGACACGCCCCTGCCCGTCAACGATCAGCTTTACAGCTTTATAAAAACTGTCGTCGATGCGTTCCATCAGCGCGTGGATCGCGGCGCCCTCGAGTGCGATCACGCGCCGCGCGGTGCTCAGGACAGTCTGGTCCGCGGTCATGTGAGCGACTCTTCGCGGCTGGCAATGTACCACGTGGCGAGCGCGTCCCATTCCCCGCGGGCACGCAGGAGCGTCTCCGCAAACTCACGGATGGCGCCGTGACCGCCGGCTCGACTCAGCATACAGCGCGCTGCAGTACGCGCGTCGGGCGATGCGTTGGCCACGCATACCGGAAGCGCTACGAGACGCATCGGCCCGACATCGGGAAGATCGTCGCCGATAAACGCGACATGTTCCAGCGGAATATCGTGTCGACTGCAGAGGGCATTCAGCGACAGAACTTTTCGCGCGTGCGCATCCTGGACCACGTCGTCGATTCCAAGTTCCTGAGCTCGTAACGCCACGCTATGGGAGACGCGTCCGGTGATGATGGCCACGATGATGCCGGCCTTCTGGAGCATCTTGATTCCCAGGCCATCCTGAATGTCATACCGCTTCAGTTCAACGCGGGCATTGTTTGCATCTCCCAGATACAGGCCACCGTCGGTCATCACCCCATCGACGTCGAGCACAACGAGGCGGATGCGCGTGGCGATGGCCCGCATGTCGGGTTCCACCATGAGCGCCGTGATGGGATGGGGTGTACTCACGTCTGACGTGCCTGCCACACGGCTGCGACACGCTGCATTAAAGGTCGGAGCTCGTGCAGCGGCAGCATGTTGGCGCCGTCACTGGGCGCACGTTCGGGATCGGGATGTGTCTCGATGAAGAGGCCGTCGGCTCCCGCGGCGACCGCGGCGAGCACCAGATCGGGAATGTGTTCGCGCAGGCCACCGCTCGTTCCGTCTCGGCCACGCCCCGGCTGCTGCACGGAGTGAGTGCCGTCAAAAATTACCGGAGCCCCGGTGATCGTACGCAGCTGAGCAAACGAGCGCATGTCGACGACGAGATCTCCATATCCGAAAAAAGTTCCGCGCTCGGTTGTCGCGACTGATGAATGATCAGGGTGCGTACCTCCGGTCTGCACGCTCCGCACTTTCTCGACGGCTCCGCGCATGCCGTCGGGGTGCATCCACTGCCCTTTCTTGATGTTCACGGGTTTTTGCGTAGCCCCCGCCGCGAGGAGCAGGTCGGTCTGACGGCAGAGGAACGCGGGAATCTGCAGCAGATCAACAGCCTGTGCTGCGGCCGCACATTGATCCGGAAGGTGTACATCGGTGATGACCGGCAAGCCGGTCTGCGACCGCACGCGATCCAACATCGCGAGCCCGTCGTCGACCCCGGGACCGCGCGACGCACCGGCGTTGGATCGATTGGCTTTGTCAAACGAGGCCTTGAAGGCAATACCGCCGGGAAAGAACGGTGCGATGTCCTGCAACGCCGCCGCCACGCGCGCGTGCATGTCGTCGTTTTCCACTACGCAGGGACCTGCGATGAGGAACAGCTTACCGGTTGGAAATCCGTTGCGCATCAATCGGCCGCGTCACGCACCGGATCGGTGTTGGAGTGACCGGTCGAGGCGCTGCGTGCGACCGCTGCAGCTACGAATCCACGGAACAGCGGATGTGGACGCGTGGGTCTCGACTGCAATTCGGGATGGAACTGGCATCCCACGAACCATGGGTGATCGTTCAGCTCAACAATCTCCACAAGCGATGCGTCCGGCGAGAGCCCACTCAGCTGGAGTCCGTTCGCGACGAAGGCGTCGCGGAATTGATTGGCCACCTCGTAGCGATGGCGGTGGCGTTCGCTGATTTCGGCCTCTCCGTACACACTCGCGGCGAGGGAGCCTGGTTGCAGCCGGCACGGGTACGCACCGAGGCGCATGGTCCCTCCCATGTCCGTCACGTGCTTCTGCTCTTCCAGTAAAGCAATGACCGGGCTTGCACACTCCGGAGCAAACTCGCTGGAGTGTGCATCGGGGAGCTGCAGCACCTGACGGGCAAATTCAATGATTGCGATCTGCATACCCAGACAGATTCCGAAGAACGGAATCTTGAGTTCGCGCGCGGCGCGCACGGCTTCGACCATGCCTTCAACGCCGCGCACACCAAAGCCACCAGGGACAAGCAATCCGTCGAAGGAGGAGAGAATCTCGCGAGCACGTTCGACCGACGTAAAGCTGTCGCTGGAGGTCCACGCGATGTCGACGCCAACGTCGTTCGCGATCCCGCCATGAATGAGCGCTTCCTGCACGCTCTTGTAGCTGTCCACGAACTGCGTGTACTTGCCGACAACGGCTATGCGTACACGGCGGCTCGGGTGCTGGACTCGATGCACCATTCGCGTCCACTCCGAGAGATCGGGCTCCACGCCGGTGAGCCCCAGTCGCTGCATGACTCGTTCGTCGAGCCCCTGCTCATGAAAGGTCAGTGGAATCTGATAGATGGTGGAGACATCGACGCTTTCGATGACGTTGCCGAATTCCACGTTGCAGAAGAGGGCAATCTTGCGTTTCACATCTTCTGACAGTGGCTGCTCCGTGCGGCAAATCAGCACGTCCGGCTGAATACCAATTTCCATGAGCTCGCGCACCGAGTGCTGCGTGGGCTTGGTTTTCACTTCACCTGCCGCGGCGATATATGGCACCAAGGTCAGATGAATAAACATGGCATTCTGTTTGCCTACTTCCTGCCGGAATTGTCGGATGGCCTCGAGGAACGGCTGTGATTCGATGTCGCCGACCGTCCCGCCGATCTCCACAAGGACCACATCGTTGCCGGGTGCGATCCTCTTGATGTGGGACTTGATGTCGTCCGTGATATGCGGAATGACCTGAACGGTCGATCCCAGGTACTCGCCACGACGCTCCCGGGTGATCACGTTCAGATAGATGCGGCCCGTTGTGACGTTATTCAGCTGGGACAGACCGCGGTCGATGAAACGTTCGTAGTGTCCCAGATCGAGATCGGTTTCGGCACCATCGTCGGTGACGAACACCTCGCCGTGTTGAAAAGGAGACATGGTCCCGGGATCAACATTCAGATAGGGATCGAATTTCATGATCGTGACGCGCAGTCCGCGTTCCACGAGCAGTCGGCCTAACGACGCCGCCGCTATGCCTTTGCCGAGTGATGAGACCACGCCGCCGGTAACAAAGATGTAGCGCGGGACCTTGGTGTTGGTTGAGACAGTCATGTGTGCGTTAGTGATGTAAAGCCATCCAGTAGTCATTCGCGCGCGACAGATCAGCTGGCGTGTCGATGCCCGCGGGCGACGCATGAGGGATCAGGGCCACTCCCATCCGCAGTCCGGCAGCAAGCGGGCGCAGCTGTTCCAGTCGTTCGATCAGTTCAAGCGGGTGAGGCGGAAGGCGGACCCAGCGCAGTAAAGCATCGCGCTGGTAAGCGTACACACCGATATGTCGTCTCGCGACGGCGGTCAGGTGCGGCGCATCCGCACGATCACGCAGGTGCGGAATCGCCGCACGCGAAAAATACATCGCGCCGCCGGTATCGGAACAGACCACCTTGACGACGTTCGTGTCCTCGTAGTCGCCGTCAACGAGCGGCGCAGCAACGGTGCCGAGCTCGAACCCGTTTTGGGTCTGCCCGACAGCGCCGGCCAAACTTTCGGCATCAACAAAAGGTTCGTCGCCCTGCACATTGAGAATTGTTTCGAAGTGGCAGAACTCCGGCCGTTCCGCCACTTCACTCACGCGGTCCGTGCCACTTGGATGGTGTTCAGCTGTGAGGATACAGAGAGCTCCGTGTTCTGCGCAGGCCTCCATCACTTCGGTCGAATCCGTCGCCACAACCACATGGTCGGCGACACCGAGGCTGCTTACCTGTTGCCACACGCGGACCACCAAGGGTAGCCCGGCGAGGAGCTGGAGCGGCTTGCGCGGGAGACGCGTCGCGCCGAGTCGGGCGGGGATCACAGCAAGCACCGGCATCAGCGATCGGGAGCGTGCAAGGTTTCAAAAGGCACGCCTCTCAAGTTATCTGCTCGGCGCCACGTTTCAAAGCGATCAACGAGCACTCCGATGCCCCGTTTCATCGGGGGCACGGCTTCGGCGCTTTTCGGTGCGTGACCAGCGCGAATGCGCCGCTTCAGAGCGACACAGAATCGGCCTGATCCGCCGCCCGCGCCGTGTTGCCATACGACCTGCGCCCCCGCGCGAGAAGTGTGCTCGCCGTCATATGTCCGAGGACGGCCACAACGAGAATTGAGTACCCAACGAAGCGCTCGTTCCTGAAGACGTAGTCGGTGAGGAAGGCAACCACAAAGGGCCCGAGGCTGAAGCCGATGAGCGTGTTCGCAAAGAGATAAAGGGCGGTTATGCGAGCCCGCATTGCCGAGGGGGACACCTCCTGGAGCGCTGCCTGTGCGGCCCCAAAGGGAAACGCGGAGAATATGTTCAGCGGTACAAGCAACGCGATGACCATCCGGTCGCTGCTCGTCAGATAGAGCGGGATGGCCGATAACATCGCCCCCATGGATCCCACGATGCCCACCAGCAGCTTCGCGTCGGCCCTGCCCTTTGCCATCCATCGATCGGCCAGCCAGCCGCCGGCATATATGCCGAGCACCCCGAACGTCATTGTCGCACCACCCATGTATAGGCCAATCTTGCCCGGAGCCCATCCGTGCACGCGCGTAAGGAAACTTGGCAACCAGGCCGCCGTGCCAAAGTTGACCATTGAATAGAAGCCGAACCCAACCATCAGTGCGGTGAAAGTTCTTTTGTGGACGCTGATCCAGCTGAGAATGGCGCGATCGCTCACCAGGGGAGCATCGGTCCGGACGCGCCGTATCGGCTCGCGAATGGTCAACATCAGGGCCGCGATCAGAAGGCCCGGCGCCCCGACAAGGAGAAACACCAGCTGCCACGACCGGATTGAGCCCAGAACGGGTACAGTAAGCTGCGGAATCGATGCTGCGTATTCGATCACCTGCCCGCCAATGAAGTACGCGAGACCGGATCCGAGGTAGATCCCGATGCCGTAGACGCTCACCGCACGTCCCAGTTTGCCTTTGGAGAAGTAATCCGCAAGCAGCGACAGCGCCGGGGGGCCAAGGGCGGCTTCTCCGACACCCACTCCGACGCGGGCCAACGCCAGCTGACCAAAGGTGCGAGCCACGCCGCAGGCTGCGGTCATCACACTCCAGATCGCCACCCCCCACGCAATGATATTCCGTCGCGATCGGTGGTCCGCCATGCGAGCGATGGGGAGGCCCATGATCGTGAAGAACAGGGCGAACGTCAAGCCGTACAGATAGGACATCTGCGTATCGCTTAGTTGCAGATCATTCTTGATGGGTTCAACGAGCAGCGCGAGGATCTGCCGATCCACATACGACGAGACGTTGGCAAGCATGAGGACGGCCACGACGTACCAGGCGTAGCGATCGTTCTGCGGTGTACGCACGGCGCTCATCCGCGCGGATGGAACTGTTTGTGCACGCTGCGCAAATAGTCCCGATCCACGTGCGTATAGATCTGGGTGGTCGAGATGTCGGCGTGGCCGAGCATGTCCTGCACCGCGCGCAGGTCGGCTCCGCCCTGCAGCAGGTGAGTGGCAAATGAATGCCGCAGCGTGTGGGGCGACACATGCGACTGAATACCCGCTTTGTCCACACACCGCCTGAGAATTTTCCACGCACCCATACGCGAAAGTGGCGCCCCGCGGACGTTGAGAAACAGTGTGCCCTTGCTCTCTCCGCGATCAAGACGAGGTCGTAGTTCACGCAGATAAATCGACACAGCCATGATCGCCGGACGCCCGATGGGCACCAGACGCTCCTTGCCGCCTTTGCCGAACACGCGCACGACGCCGTCATCCATCACGACGTCGCGGACTTCGAGCCCGATCCATTCCGAAACTCGCAGTCCCGCCCCGTACGCCAGCTCGAGCATGGCGCGGTCGCGATAATACATCGGCTCCTCCTGCGAGGGAGCTGCCACGAGCCGCTCGACATCTGCAATACTCAGGACGTCAGGGAGATCTCGTGATCGACGAGGCGACTCAAGGCGGTCGGTGGGATCGGCGGTCAGATACCCTTCGCTGACCATGAACCGGCAGTAGGAGCGCACGGCCGAGACGTTACGTCGAATGGAGCTGGCTGCTAAACCGGAGTCCTTGAGATGCCAGACGTATTCGCGCAGCACCTGATGGCTGAGCTCTTTCGGGCCACGAATCGTTTTCGACACCGCAAACGCCACGAGGCGGTGCACGTCGCTCATGTAGGCGCTTCGCGTGCGCGCCGAACCCTTTTCCAGAGCGAGGTAATCGTCGTACGGTTCAATCATAAACCGTTGGGTGACGTCGTCCGGCAATTTGACCGTCATCGGCGACGCCATTGCCGGATGGACAGGCCGGCCCATACGGCGATAAGCAGCGCGGCGACAATAGCGGACCAGATGCCGAATTTGCCTAACGTCGCCTGGAGCTGTTCCCAGTTCGAGCCAGCGTGAAAGGCGAGCCACGTGATGATCCCGTACCAAAGTCCGGACGCCGCGGCGATGGCTGCGATGACGCCGGGAAACGGAAGTCCGAGCGCACCCGCCACAGGAGGCACAACGGCGCGCACCCCCGGTACGAAACGACTCACGAAGAATGCAGCCAATCCGTAGCGCTGGTGCATGGCCAACAATCGTGCATCAGCGTGCCCTCCCTTCGCCAGCTTGAAGCGACGCTCAATGAGCGACGCTCCGTATCTGCGGCCAAGATAAAACATCAGCGCCGCGCCGAGCACATTCCCCGTCCATACTGCGAGAAAGACCGGCCACGGAGACGCTTGCGTTCGCGACGCGAGGAATCCGCCGAATGCGACCAGCACGTCGGCCGGGATGATCGGAAAGACGTTCTCCAATGCGGCAAGTCCCCACATGCAGCTGAGCAGCACCCCGATGGGCACCGTGCTCATCCAGGTCATCAGCTGATCGAACACTTAGCTGCTCAGCGTGGCCACGGCGATGCAGGCGAGGCCCTCGCCCCGCCCGATCCACCCCATGCCTTCGTTACTCTTCCCTTTTATATTGAACTGCGAGGGATCAATGCCCAGGGCGGCGGTCAGTCGTGCAACCAGTGCGGCGCGAGACGGGCCAATCCGTGGCTGTTCGGCGATGACGGTGACGTCGACGTGGTGCACAGCGAAGCCGGCCGCCTGCACGTGCTGCAATGCAAGCGTGAGCATTTCGATGGAATCGCGACCGCGGTTCTCCTGCGCCGAATCCGGAAACATGCTGCCGATGTCACCGAGCGCGGCCGCGCCGAGCAGCGCATCGGTGATCGCGTGGCATACCGCGTCCGCGTCGGAGTGGCCCACGAGATGCATGTCACAGGCGATGTCGACGCCACCGAGGCGCATGGGCCCGCCTTTGGCGAATCGGTGCGAATCATACCCGATGCCCGAACGCGTGCTCATCGGGATGTAGCCGTGGTCCGGGCTGGTCCGTTCATGCAATTACGCGGCTGCTGAATGATCGATCGGAATGATGGTGTAATCCTGTCGTCGGCGTGCCGCGATGAAACCGGCATCACGAATCAGGTGCTCCAACTCATCCGTTGTGGTCCGATGTGTGGTGTTGGCCGCCGAGACAACGTTTTCTTCAATCATCAGTGAACCGAAGTCGTTGCAGCCGAAATTGAGCGCGAGCTGGCCGATTTTCATCCCCATCGTGACCCAGCTGGACTGCAAGTTCGGCACGTTGTCCAACGCAATTCTCGAGATGGCGACGGTCCGCAGATAATCGACGGCATCGGTACGTGGCATATGCGAGAACTCCGGTGTGTTCTCCGGTTGCAGTGGCCACGTGATAAATGCGGTAAAGCCGCCTGTGCGTGCCTGCACGTCGCGCACGCGTTCCAGATGTTCAATGCGTTCAGCAAGCGTTTCGCCGATTCCATACATCATCGTCACCGAGGTCTTCATCCCCTCGTTATGCGCGAGTTCCATGATTTCCAGCCATCGGTCGGCTCCGGCTTTCTTCGGGGCCGCGTAGTCACGTACGCGTTGCACCAGAATTTCGCCGCCGCCGCCTGGAATGGAATCGAGTCCTGCCTTCTTCAGTTCGCGGATGACTTCCTACGCGTCGAGCCGAAAGGTTGTGGCGAAAAAATCCACCTCACTCGGGCTGAAGCCGTGAATATGAATCGGATGATGCGTCTTAATGTACCGCATCAGATCCAGGTACCACTCAAAGGGAATATACGGATTGTGCCCCCCCTGAATGAGGATCTGGATACCGCCGAGTGCCTTGGTTTCCTCGATCTTCTCGCCGATCTCCTCAAAGGAGAGGGTGTACCCCTCAGTGTGTTTCGGGCGGCGGTAAAACGCACAGAAACCGCAATCAGCGACGCAGACGTTGGTGTAGTTGATGTTGCGATCGACGATGTAGGTGACCGTGTTGTGCGGGTGTTTGCTTTGCCGCACGCGGTCAGCCTGCAGCCCCAATTCAAGCAGAGACGCGTTCTGATAGAGATCGAGCAGATCGGATGCGCGGGACATGGCAGCTGATTCAGGCAGCGGTGAGAAAGGCCAATCGAGCATGTGGAACATGGCCGGTGCGTTCGAGTCGTGCGAAAAAATCCGTGAGTCCGGCGAGATACTCCAGACCGAGTCCGTAGTCCAGTCCGCGGAAGTAGTCGCGACAGACGGCGGCCGGAATGTGCGAGGCGGCCGCGGCGTCGGTGCTCAGGAGATCAAGATTCCGAAGCCCCCAGTTCCGCGAATTAATCAATGCCGCATGCGCGCCTAACGCGCGATCGGCAGGCAGCGAGCGCTGTGCCACCCACACGGCAAACACAAAGGGGAGGCCGGTCCATGCCTTCCATTCCAGACCGAGATCGTAGACGTGGGGATACGCCGCGGCCGATGCGCCGTGGGCCGTGTGCAAGGCTGCGTCACCAATCACTAAACGTGCTTCGTGCGACTCCGACCCGAAGCGGTCGACATCAGCCATTTCAGCGTCGCCGGGAACAAACTCCGGCTGCACCTGCCACACGTTACGAAACAGCAGATCCAGCAACGCAACACTGGTCATGGATGAACGCGAAACCATGACCCGTTTGCCGCCGAGGTCGCGAACCTCGCGTTTGGAAAGCAGCAGCACAGATCGCACAGGGCCATCGCAGGAAATCGCCAGATCCGGCAGCAGCAGGTACCGTCTGGCGTCGCGCGCGTATTCGACGGCGGAAACGACACTGATGTCCAGTGCGCCCTCGGCCATCTGACGATTCAGCAGGCTCGGCACTCCCGTGACGATTTCCGCGTCAAGCGCGACGACCTTGCGGTCGATGGCTCCGTAGACCGGAAAGCAGTTGATATACGGGATGCGCCCGATGCGCATGATCAGGCCGCCGCTGCGCCCGTGCCCGCGTCCTCAAACGTGCGAAGGATGCGGTAAAACGAATCACGTTCCGCGGGAATCCGGCGCGCTCCACGGATCAATTTGATCAGGTCATCGAGTGCCATGCCCTGCGGCGTTGTCGCGCCGACCGCGTGGTAGATCTTCTCGCGTACGACAGTGCCCTCGAGGTCATTCACACCGAACGACAACGCTGTCTGCGCCAGGAACTGGGTGACCATTATCCAGTGCGACTTAATGTGTTCGATGTTGTCCAGATAGAGCCGACCGATGGCGAGGTTGCGCAGATCATCGAACCCGGTCGTGGCCTGGCCCTGCCTGCCCAGACGTTCGCCGAGGACGTTGTCATCGGGATGGTAGGCCAGCGGGATGTAGGCGAGAAAACCTCCCGTCTCATCCTGCAGTGTGCGCAGCATGTTCAAGTGTGCCACCCGATCCTCCATCGTCTCCACGTGACCGTAGAGCATCGTGGTGTTGGATCGGATACCAAGTTCATGTGCGGCGCGATGGACGCCGATGTAGTCAGCCCCACCGAGTTTTTTGTCAGCGATCTGTTCGCGTACGGCCGCACTGAATGTTTCGGCGCCGCCTCCCGGTAGCGTATCGAGGCCCGCTTCTTTCAACGCCGTGAGCACCTCGGTCCATGAGAGTTTCTCGATCCGGGCGATGTGCGCGATCTCAACGGCCGTCAGCGCTTTGATGTGCACGTGCGGAAGTTCCGCTTTAAGCGCCTTGAACATGTCGGTGTAGTACGCGAGCCCCGCCTGCATGTCGAGCCCGCCGACGATGTGAAACTCCCGCGTTAAGCCGTTGTGAGCGAGGCGGGCCTCTTCCATCACCTGCTCAAGGGAGTAGCGATACGCGCCCTCCTCTTTCGGCAAACGTGCGTAGCCGCAGAAGACACACGTCTTCCGCAGCACGCACACGTTGGTGGGATTGATATGCTGGTTGGCTGCAAACGTGACGGTGAGGCCGTGCTTCGCCTGATTCACCGCGTCTGCCAGATACCCTACACCGAGAAGATCGGGGGTGCGAAAGAGCGTCAGGGCGTCGGCATCGTTCAACCGCTCACCTGCGGCAACCTTGTCCACGATGCCGTGAAGCGCAGCGTCGCGAACCTGTCCTCTCGAAACGTCCACCGGCGTGGGCATCTGCTACGCCGTGAACCGTTTAACGGCGAGGGTCACGTTGTGCCCTCCGAACCCGGCACTGTTGCTCAGCGCGGCCCGCACAGGGCGCGCCCGAGGCGTGTTCGGCGTGAAATCGAGTGTGCCGCAGTCGGGATCCGGTGTGTGCTGATTAATCGTCGGTGGGACGACACTGTCGCGAATAGCCAGCAGGCATGCGATGGCTTCGACCGCGCCAGCCGCGCCGAGCATGTGACCCGTCGCCGACTTTGTCGAGGAAACACTCAGCTGCGACGCAGCATCGCCGAACACCAGTTGAATGGCACGGGCTTCGTTCGGGTCGTTCATTGGCGTCGACGTCCCGTGCGCATTGACGTAATCGACGTCGGCCGGGGCGAGCCCGGCGTCCTTGAGCGCCCGTCGCATCGACCGCTGCAGGCCCTCGTGGTCTTCCGGTTGTCCCGTGAGATGGTACGCATCACCTGTGGCGCCGTAACCGGCGACTTCCCCATAGATGGTTGCTCCGCGCCGCAATGCGTGCTGCAGCTCTTCGAGAATGAGAATTCCCGCTCCCTCGCCCATGACAAAGCCGTCCCGATCCTTGTCGAACGGCCGGGAGGCCGTGGCCGGGTCATCGTTGCGCTCGGACAGCGCCTTCATGTTGGCGAAACCGCCAATCGACATCGGGGTGACCGCCGCCTCGGCCCCGCCGCAGATCATGATGTCCGCATCGCCGTATTGGATCGTACGGAACGCGTCTCCGATTGCGTGCGCGCTGGTTGCGCAGGCCGACACGGTCGCGTAGTTGGGGCCCTTTGCGCCGAGACGCATGGAGACCACTCCTGCGGCGATGTCTGCGATGAACGTCGGGATGAAGAACGGTGAGATCTTGCTCGGGCCGAGTTCGCGATAGACATCGTGCTGCTCTTCGAAGCTCTTGAGTCCACCCACCCCCGAACCGACGATGACACCGGTCATTTCGGGGTCGAAGTTCCCCGCCTCAAGCCCCGCATCACGAAATGCCTGCAGCGACGCCGCCACCGCATACTGGGTGTAGGTATCCGCACGCTTCGCCTCTTTCCGCTCCATGTAGGCGAGCGGATCGAAACCCTTCACCTCACAGGCGAAGCGCGTTGGGAACCGGGCAGCGTCAAACTTGGTGATGTTTGCACCGCCTGACTTCCCCTCAAGCAGGGCGTTCCACGTCGACGGCACATCGAGGCCGACGGCGGTTACCGCCCCCACTCCGGTGACGACCACTCTGCGTTTCATCCGGCAGTGGGGCCCTTCTCCACGAGATACTTCAACGCATCACCGACCGTACGCAGCTTTTCCGCATCCTCGTCAGGAATGTCAATGTTGAACTCCTTCTCGAACTCCATAACGAGCTCGACGATGTCGAGGCTGTCGGCACCGAGATCTTCGATGAACCGCGCCTCGTCAGTCAACTTCTCGCGCTCGACGCCGAGTTCCTTCTCGATGATGTCCTTTACCTTGTTGCCCATGTCAGCCATGACGTTCTCTCCTCCAAAGGAGCTGAGTGTTGTAGACCACGAAAGATAAACTGCTATCTGGTCCTGCGTTACATCACCATTCCGCCGTCCACGACGAGAACCTGGCCGGTGATATACGATGCGAGGTCAGACGCCAGAAACGCGACCACGCCTGCGACGTCTGCGGGGGTGCCAAGCCGCTCCAGAGGGATGAGGGACGACAGGCTCGCGCGGGCCTCAGCGGTCATCGCCGACGTCATGTCCGTTTCCACGAACCCTGGCGCCACCACGTTGGCCAGCACCCCCCGTGATGCAAACTCCTTCGCCACCGACTTTGTCAATCCGATGAGCCCCGCTTTACTGGCCGCATAGTTGGATTGGCCCTTGTTGCCGGTAATCCCGACCACACTGGCGATGTTGATGATACGTCCGCTGCGCCGCTTCATCATGCCACGCACGGCCGCCCGCGTTGTCGCGAACGCTCCGCGCAGGTTGGCGTCAATGACGGCGTTCCAGTCGTCGTCTTTCATCCGCAGCATGATGTTGTCGCGTGTGAGGCCGGCATTGTTGACAAGAATGTCGATGCTGCCGAACGCCTTTTCCACGTCGTCAATCAACGTATTCACCTGCGCGATATCGCTCACGTCACAGCCGAAACCCTGGGCACCGTTCTGCAGTTCAGCTGCGACTGCGGCCGCGGTCTCCTGCGATCGTCCCACGATGGCGACGCGGGCTCCGGCAGCGCTCAACGTGCGCGCGATCTCAAGGCCGATGCCTCGCGTGCTTCCGGTTACGACCGCGTTCCGGCCAGAGAGATCAACGTTGATCACGACGCCACCCTCTCAAGCAACGCGGCGATCTCCTGCGGGGTACCGCAGGGAGCGGTCTGCACATGTGGCGCAATCCGTTGCACGAGCTTCGTGAGGACGGAGCCGTTGCCGATCTCCACAAAGAGCGCATCCGGGAAGTCCGCAGCAAGCTGCAGCACCACGTCCGTCCAGAGCACGGGCGAATCCAGCTGCTCCAGCAATAACTCGCGTCCCAGCGCGGCATCGCTGATCGCCTGCGCGGAGACGTTGGCGTAGATGGGCACCAACGGACGACGAAACGAGACGCGCGTCAGCGCGGCCATCAACCCTTCGCGCGCCGGCGTCATCAGCGGGGAATGAAAGGCGCCGCTCACTTCGAGCGCGGTTGTTCGCTTCGCGCCGGCATCGCGGCTAAGCTGCATAGCTTTTTCAACACCGGCACGTGTCCCCGAAATGACCACCTGAGCCGGCGAATTATAGTTCGCCGCAACGACGAGACCGCCGTCCGGGGCGGCACTGGCCTGCTCGCAGACCGCATCGACAAACGTCAGGTCGGCCCCAAGGATTGCGGCCATGGTGCCCGGCACGTTCTGGCCGGCGTCGAACATCAACTGACCGCGTTCCCGAACGAGTTGCAGGGCCTCATCAAGTTCGAGACTTCCTGCGGCGTAATAGGCTGTGAACTCTCCCAGAGAGTGGCCGGCCGCCGCGACCATTTGCTTTGCAACGACGTCGCGAACCATGGCCCAGACCGCCGCACTGTGCGCGAGCAGCGCAGGCTGCGCGTTGTAGGTGCGGGTCAGCGTTTCTGCCGGCCCTTCGAAGCACAGCGTCGAGAAGTCTGCAGCGACCACAGCATCTGCGCGGGCGTACACGGCGCGCGCACGCGGGTCTGCCTCGCTCAGGTCTTTTCCCATCCCGACCTTCTGCGATCCCTGACCGGGAAACAGCGCAACAATCTTCATCGCTTACAGCTTAATAACGAGAGACGCCCACGTGAAGCCGGCGCCAAAGGCGACGAGCAGCACCGTAGAACCTTCGCCGACACGTCCGGAAGATATGGCCTCTTCCAATGCGATCGCGACACTCGCGGAGCTGGTATTACCGTATCGATCCACGTTGACAAACACCTTATTCATGGGAACGCCGGCGTGCTTAGCCGTAGCCTCAATGATCCGAACATTTGCCTGATGCGGAATCATGAGATCGATGTCGGCTCCGGTGAGACGTGCGTCGTCGAGGGCACGTGACGCCGCCTCGGACATGGAGCGAACGGCATGTTTGAACACCTCGCGGCCCTGCATCTGCACGTAAAACGAGCGCTCCTCAAGGACCGTCGCGTCGAACGGGCGCGCCGCGCCGCCCGAAGGGCGATACAGCAGCTCTGCGAGTGTGCCGTCACTCCGCATGAAGGTGGAGAGAATGCCTCTGGACGTCCGCGAGCGTTGCAGGATCGCCGCGCCTGCGCCGTCGCCAAAAAGAACACACGTGGAGCGATCCTTCCAGTCCACGATGGAGGTCAGCTTCTCGGTGCCGACGACGAGCGCTGTCTGCGCCGAACCGTTCATGATGAGGCCTTCGGCCACGATCAGACCGTAGAGAAAGCTCGAGCACGCGGCGGACACATCAAACGCGGCGGCACGTGACGCACCGAGCGCGGCCTGCAGATCAACGGCGGTGGATGGTAGCAACCGGTCGGGGGACGCCGTGCCGAGGACGATGACGTCGATTTCGCCCGGCGTGACGCTGGCGCGATCCATGGCGATTTTGGATGCAGCAAGCGACATGGTACAGTTGGTTTCATCGGCCGCCGCGACATGCCGTTGCTTAATGCCTGTGCGCTGGACGATCCACTCATCATCGGTTTCCAGACCCATCTCCGCGAACTCGGCGTTGGTCATGATGCGGGCCGGCGCAAACATGCCGATCCCCGTCAGCGCAGCGACCGGGCGTTTCACGAGACGACGGGATGGGCGCCAGACAACCGTCGGGCGATGTGTTCGCTCATCTGCGTCTCCACACTCCGGGCGGCCATCCTGATGGCATTCTTGATCGCGCGTGCGTCACTCTTGCCATGGGCAATGATGCTCACGCCGCGAACGCCGAGGAGGGGCGCGCCACCATGCTCCGAATAGTCGAGATCCTTGAACACCGCACTCAGTTGTTCCCGTGTCACGCCGGTATGCTTTGAGACCAGATTAAACAGCATCGGGCCGACGCCCTCGTAGAACTTGAGCAGCACGTTGCCCACGAACCCGTCGCACACCACTACATCGAACGGTCCCTGTGCACTGGCTCCTTCGGGGAGATCACGACCCTCGACATTTCCCTGGAACGCCAGCCCCGAAGCGCGCAGGAGTTGGTGCGCCTCCTTCACCGCGGCGTTCCCCTTTTCGGCTTCTTCACCGATGTTGAGCAATCCGATCACGGGATTTGCTCGACCCAGAATGTCCTCTGCATACACGGCACCAAGCCGCGCAAACTGCAGCAGCTCTTCAGCTGAACAGTCGACGTTGGCGCCGGAGTCCAGAACGATGACGGGCCGCCGCGCTGTTGGAAAAGTGGTGGCGATCGCCGGACGGGTGAGCCCTTCGTGCAGGCGAAGAATCAGGGTGGAGACGGCCATTTGCGCGCCGGTGTTTCCTGCGGAGACGAAGGCATCCGAGTCGCCCGTGGTCTGCAGCCGGAGCCCGACATGCATTGAACTGTTGGCCTTCCCGCGCAGGACTGCGGCGGGTTTGTCCGACATCTCGATCACGTCGGACGCTGGCACAATCGACAACCGGTTGCTGTGCGCGCGGTGGGTTTTCAGCTCGCCACTAAGCAGGTGCTCGCGGGTCGCCTCGACGACATCCGGCTGGCCCACCAGCTGGACGCTGTAATTTGCCGGTAGTTCGTCGAGAGCGAGGAGGGCGCCGGCTACTGCGGCATGCGGAGCGTGGTCGCCGCCCATTGCGTCCAGCGCGATTCGCGCCAAATCAGGCCTCGTTGGGCGCGATTCTCTGTTTACCGGCGTAGTAACCGCACTCCTTGCACACACGATGCGGACGCTTCTGCGACCCACAGCGGGCGCAGGCCTGGATCACGATTGCTGGAGCCGCAGCGTGGGTGTTGCGGGCGCGCTTACGGCGCTTGGATGTACGTCGTTTTGGGACAGCCATGGGTCAAGCCTTGCGAGAGTGGTCCTTAAGAAGTCGCGTTCCACTGGGCCCGAAGGGCGTCCCAACGTGGATCCGGAGTGTTACTGCAGGTACATGGTACTACGTTTTTATTACTGCCGCACGAGGGACACAAGCCCTGACAGTCTTCACGACACAGTGCGAAGTGTGGCATCGCCAGCAGCCACTCCTCGCGCACGACCGGTCTGAGGTCGATTTCCTGCGCTCGAGCCTCGATCACGTACACATCGGACTCTTCCAGCTCTTCGTCACCGGCTTCGGCGAAGAGTACATGCACTTCTTCGTTGACAACCAGCGTGGCCGGTTCGAGGCAGCGCCGGCATGTTGTCGCCGCACTCCCCTGCAACCGACCACTGAAATAGTACTTGCCGCTTCCTGCGGCAGACAACCGTCCCTCCACCTGCACCGCATCACGTGGCTGCACGTCTTCCTGATCCCAAATTGGATCAGTCGCCGGGAGGTCGCCCGCAACCACGATTGCGTGATTGCTGACGCTGCTAAGGTCAAGGCACAGCATAGCCTACAAACTTAGGCAACGAGAGAGCCACTATCAAGCGGCCGCAGCCCAACTTACGGGGCTTTGGCGCGGGTGTCTCACCCCCTGGCAATCACATACTACAGCCCATCGGCCTCGGCAAAGAAGAATCGCGATTCACGCGACGCATTTTCATCTGAATCGGAAGCATGGATGGCGTTCCGTTCCTTCGACTCGGCGAAGAGTTGCCGGACCGTACCGCTTGCGGCCTCAGCTGGATCGGTCGCCCCGATCACGCTCCGCAGCTCCAGCACGGCATTTTCCCGTTCGAGGACAAGCGGCATGCAGGTACCCGAGGTCATAAACGCGACCAGAGACCCGAAAAAGGGGCGCTCACGATGCACGGCGTAGAACTCCTGCGCCTGCGCGGTCGACAGGTGAAGAATCCGCGCCGACACCGGGCGGAACCCGGCGGCTTCGAGATGTGCGATGATCTTACCAGCCTTGCCCGAGGCAAAGGCATCCGGCTTAATGATTGTCAACGTGCGATTACCAGCCACTGTAGTACGCTCCAGAACAAATGTTGCGAGAAAAGAAAATCAGGAAAGCCTGGCTTTGACGAGTTCAACAAAATCAACCGGGCGACGCGCTACGCCCATCCCTGCGGCTTCGAAGGACGCGATTTTCTCCGACGCAGTGCCGGTGGCCCCTGAGATGATTGCACCCGCGTGTCCCATGCGGCGACCAGGGGGGGCGGTTTGTCCGGCAATAAAACCAACGACCGGCTTCTTCATTTTCGTGCGTACGAACTCCGCGGCTTCCTGCTCATCGGTGCCGCCGATTTCACCCATCAGACAGATCACCTTGGTATCAGGATCGGCCTCGAACGCGGCCAGGCAATCGATGAAATTGGTCCCGTTGATGGGATCTCCACCGATACCGACACAGGTGGTTTGCCCGATGCCGGCACGGGTCAACTGATAGACGATTTCGTAGGTTAATGTCCCGGACCGTGACACGACACCCACCGGGCCCGGCGCACAGATGCTTCCCGGTATAATGCCGACTTTCGAGGCGCCCGGCGTGATGAGGCCGGGACAGTTGGGCCCGAGGAGCCGGGCACCGCGCTCCTTCACAAAGGCATAGACCCGTGTCATATCGAGCACGGGAACCCCTTCCGTAATGGCGACGATCAGCTTAACGCCAGCGTCCGCAGCCTCCATGATGGCATCGGCCGCGAACATCGGCGGCACGTAAATCACCGAAGTGTTCGCGTTGGTGGCAGCGCGTGCATCGGCCACCGTGTTGAAGATCGGAACCTTGTTCTCGAAAACCTGACCGCCCTTGCCTGGCGTCACGCCGGCGACGACCCGGGTTCCGTACTCCATCATTTGCGCAGTGTGGAACGAGCCATCGCGACCGGTGATGCCCTGCACGATCAGCGTTGTGTCCTTATCAATGAAGATGCTCACGCTGCTTTCCCTCCCGTTGCCAACTCGACCGCTTTACGCACCGCCTCGTCCATATCACTGGACGCGGAAAAGCCGTTGTCCTTGAGAATTTTCATCGCAATGTCTTCGTTGGTTCCGGTGAGCCGAATCACGATCGGAACGGTGAGCGGATTCTGCTTGGTTGCCGTCACAATTCCGTTTGCAACGTCGTCGGTGCGTGTGATCCCGCCGAAAATATTAAACAGGATGCACTTCACTTTGGGATCCGACGTAATGATTTGCAGGGCGGCCACAACTTTTTCCGGATTCGACGACCCGCCGATGTCCAGAAAATTGGCGGGATCGCCGCCGTAATATTTCACGAGGTCCATGGTTGCCATGGCCAGCCCGGCCCCGTTGACGCAGCATCCCACGTTACCGTCAAGCTTAATGAAAGTCAGGTTGGCATTACGTGCCAGCACTTCGCTGGGTTCTTCGGCCGATTCATCGCGCAGTGCGGCAATGTTCGGACGGCGGTCCAGCTCGTTGTCATCGATACTCATCTTCGCGTCGAGGGCGACGACGTCGCCGGCGGGTGTCACGATGAGCGGATTGATCTCTGCAAGTGAACACCCGCTCTGCATGAACGCGGTGTAAAGCTGCTGCATGATCTTTGCTGCGGCGCGCGCCTGTTTCAGATCACTGTAAAGGAAAAAGCCAAGCTGCATCGCCTGATAGGGTTGCAGGCCGAAGCGTGTGTCGATCGGCAGCTTCAGAATTTTCTCCGGGGTGCTCGCCGCGACTTCTTCGATGTCGATTCCGCCGGCCGGACTCACCATGAACACGGGCTTCTTCGTTGCCCGATCGAGAATGATTCCCACGTAAGCCTCCGACGCAATATCGGCTGCTGCGGTGACGAGCACTTTCTCCACGGTGAGGCCTTTGATCTGCATGCCGAGTATCGCCTCGGCCTTCGCGCGCGCGTCTGCAGCATCCTTCGCCAATTTTACTCCACCAGCTTTTCCCCGGCCGCCGGCATGGACCTGCGCCTTCACCACCACCGCACCACCGATCTTGCGTGCGATCGCCTCCGCTTCGTCGGCGGTCGTGGCGACCTCACCGGGTGGTATAGGTGCTCCCAAGGCGCGAAGAATGTCCTTGGCCTGGTACTCGTGGATGTTCACTCGTACTCCGTCGTTAAGGTGTCAGATGTGCTGGCGAATGGCAGCGCGGGGGCACTTCCTCGCGCGGTATGTCGCATCGTGCGCCCATCGTGCGGTCGCACCGGTCGTCAGCTCAGCGGGCAAGCTATCGGTCGGTGTCAGGTCGTTCAAGGCGGACCCTGCCCCGCACGCAGAAGTCGACCCAGTTCATCGAAAGCGGCACCAAACGCCACCCAGTCACCGCGCCCGAGTGCCGCGCGCATTTGCTGATGGAGCGCTTGCGCCCTGGCTCGTACTGCTTCGGGAGTCGCGGGGGTCAGGGGGAGCAGCGGTTCCTGCAGGCCCAGCGACGCACGTATGCCGGCCGCGACCTGCACCTCTCCGGCGCTGAAAGCCGCCACAAACTGGGGCGTCGGCGGACCGTCCACCGGCCACACATACGCCGTTTGAACGAGCGACAATCGCCCGTCAACCACGACGGTTCGCACGGGCCCCCGCTGGGTGCGCGAGGCACTGCTGGCCACAGACGCGGCGGCTGAGTCAAGCGCCCGTCGCATGCGTTCGAGGATAACCGGCCAGCGATCGGGGGCGAGCGGCGTGGGCACCCATCGTGGCTCGTAGTCCGCGCCGCCGGTGGCCACGATGGCACCACGCAGTCTCTCGGACGCGTCCACAATCGGGTAGGACACCCGCAGGCGCATGCGTTCGGCGTCGGGATACATGGCGTTGGCGGGGAACGCGAACAGTGTGTCGCTGCCGGTGAGGGTGGGAATGCGGGACGGCGGTTCGAATGTTCCACGGCGACCCACGCGCGCAAAGACGCGCGCCTGCGCGAGCGCGGCTTCTATCGGGGGTGGGATGCGCTGCAGCAACCCTTCGTCGACCGCGGCGGACGTCGTGAACAGTGCCGGCAGTCGACGCGTCCAGCTTAGTGCGATGGGGTCCGGGCTGCCATCGCTGATCGCCGTGGTTGCACCGGTGTGCGCATTAATCAATACAACGGCGGCGTGCCGGAAGTATCGCGCATCACGCGTGGGCACCGCCAGTGGAACGCTCAGCGGGTAGAACTCCGAGGCGGAGTACAGGTGAACCGCGTACCACAAGGAATCACGAAACACGATCGGGGTGGTCGCCGGGCTCCGATCAAAGAACGGATATAACTCGGCGACTCGCGCCTGAACGTCGCGAATGCGGAGCACTTTGACACCCGCACGGCCCCCGCGATTCGTGAGCAAGTCAAGGTCCTGCAGGCCCCAGGCGTGCGCCAGCCGTTCCATCAGCGTCGCGAGGAGTGGAGCACGCACGGCATCGCTGCTGTCGGTGATCGCCAGATGCCCTTCGGCCCCTTCGTACACCAGCGCAGGCGCGAGGCGTGACGGCAATGCTGATTCAACCTCGTCGACGAGGACCGCGCCGTTTTCGCGCGCAAGCTCCGCTTCCAGTCCGGCAATGCCCCACGCGGCCAGCGGATCAAAGGCTTCGGGGCCACTCGGCTGCTCAACGGTGAAGGCGCGCAGGCGGCTTGATGAACCCTCCCATCCAAGAACACCCACCGCTCTCCCACGGAGTCGGAGAAATGAGGCGGCGCGACGCAGCGCAACCGGATCCCACAGCGCCGGGGCGCCGAAGCGGGCACTGATCTGCTCGTTTCCGAACGACGTGTCGGCATCTATGACCCGGTCGGCGTCGAAGGCTCGCCGGGAATATGAAGCCGTGGTCGTGAGATACGGGCGGTCGCGTGCGTCTGCTTCTGCACTGCTGAGGAAACGCGTTGACAATGGCGGCAGGACCTGGCGCAGACCTAACGAGAGGATAAACAGTCCACCGAGAGTGGCCATCGCGAGGCGCAGCTTGCCCATCCACCCGGCCCACGTCCACATCATCGCGGCCACGACGGTGCCCAGCGCGAGCACGAGGTTGGCGGGCAACCGCACCCGATGATCCACGGCCACAAAGCTGCCGCGCACACCGTTGCCCTCCAGCAAAACGCCGTAGCCATCCAGGCGGTACTGCCACGCAACCAACAGGAGCAGCAGCCCGCCCAGTACGACGCAATGCTTGCGCACATAACCGCTCACGCGCAGCCGCCCTTCTTCCCAGCGCAGGCTTGGTGTGAGGGCATAGAGTCCGAGGCAGAGGAAAGTCACCAGGGCCACCGCCACAATGGCCCACACGTGCAGCGTCTTTTCGAGGGGCAGCCAATACAACCAGAACGCCATATCGGCCTGAAAGTACGGATCGCTCTCACCAAAGCGGGCGCCGTTGCGAATCAACTCGAGGGAGATCCAGTCGTTCAACGGGATCGCCAGCGCAAGTCCGGTGACGAGGGCGAGGACGGCCACGATGCCACTCAGAACGCTCCCTGGCACCTCTTCGCCGATCTGCAGATCTCCGATACGTCGCGGCAGGATGATCGAAGCGACCGAGTGTTGCACCACCAGCAGATTCAGAAACGTGAACGTGGCGCCTGCGGCAAAGGCACCACCGCGGAGGAGCAGCAGATTATTCGTGCGAGCCCACCAGAGGGAGTCAGCGCCTAACGACTGAAACCATTGATAGCTGATGAACCATCCGGAAACGGCTTGCCCCGCCAGCAGGGTCGCCGCGCTGGCCAGCACGACGCCCACGACGAGGCGGCGGCGCCTCACGTCAGGGACTCACGCCCTGCGATCTGAGCCACGTCTCCATCTCCTCCCGGATTGCGGCCAGTCGATCCTTGCTTAGTGCTTCGTACCGAGTGACGAGCACGGGCTGCGTGTTGCTGGCGCGAATGAGCCCCCAGCCATCCCCAAACAGCACTCGTGCACCATCCACGTCGATCACGTCGTATTTCGACTTGAAGTAGGCCACGGCACGTTCCACGATGGCAAACTTCTGCGAGTCGTCGCAGTCCACGCGTATCTCCGCGGTGGATACAAAGGCCGGGACGTCTGCGAGCAGCTCATCGACGGACTTGCCGCTGTCCGCAACAATTTTGAGCAGTCTGGCGCCGCCATACAGGGCGTCGTCGTGCCCGTAGAATCCTTCGGTAAAGAACATGTGGCCAGACATTTCGCCGGCGATCGGTGCGTTCGTCTCTTTCATCTTCTCCTTGATGAGAGAGTGCCCGGTCTTCCACATCACCGGCACGCCGCCTGCTTCGGAGATCGCATGGGGCAGCGCCTGAGAACACTTCACATCGAAGATGATCGATTGCCCGCGACCGGTGCGTGCCAGCACGTCGCGCGCGTACAGGATGAGAAGGTGATCACCCCAGATGATTGCACCGTGCCGATCAACGATGCCAATACGATCCGCATCTCCGTCGAAGGCGATGCCGAGATCCGCTTGTTTCTCGCGGACCACCTTGATTAAATCGGTCAGGTTTTCAGCGACCGTCGGATCGGGATGATGGTTGGGAAACGTGCCATCACTTTCACAGAAGATATATGTACCGTCCACTCCGAGGCGGCTGTACAGCTGCTCGGCAACGAGCGCGCCGGCACCGTTCCCCGCATCCACCACAACGCGCAGCTTCCG
>JBGTBX010000529.1:0-5023 GCA_041749115.1 Gemmatimonadaceae bacterium | reverse complement strand
CGGGCACTCGGGCCAGTGATACACGTCACGAATGACGATTGTCTTGCTGCCGTCTGGTGTGCGCAAGCGCAGCGTACCTGCGAGGCGAAGCTCCGCGACGGCGTTGTTCGCAGCCTTCACGCGAGCAGGTTTCACCGAGCGCACGTCGGTGAGGTGAGTCAAATCTCTGCACGTCGCGATCGTGGCGCCCGAGTCCACCGTGATGCGGATCATGTTCGGTGATGCCAGAGCTTTCTTCGTCGCTGCACCGCGTGAGTATGCATCCGCGTCGATCGTGTGCAGTGCCGACTCCGACTCATCGTCAGCATCACCGAGGAGGAATACCTCTTCATCGTCCTCGCTGTCATCGAGCACGCGCAGAGAGCGAGCGTCGGTGTGCATCGCCAGATTGACGGCAGCTTTCTTGCCGCCGCCGCTGTTGACCGTTGCTGGAGCTGTCGTCGCAGCCTTCTTCTTCCGGCACTCCGCCTCGGTGTGCGAACCGACATGACGACAGAAGGTACACTTCTTCTTACCCGCGTTCTTCGGACAGTCGAACGCCTGATGATCAAGTGAGTTGCACGTGAAGCACGCGCCGTTCCTACCCGTTGCTCCGGTTACTCGCGGCTGGAAGCGTCCGCCGGTTCGACTTCGTCCACCGATGTAGAAGAGCTCACTTCCGCTCGAGTCGGTTGACGTTGCCGTATCGAAGGACAGACGGTCCGCGTGCTGCGTGAGCATCTCGTGCGCAGTCACCAGGCTGGTCGTCTTCGTCGTGAGTAGCATCAGCTTGAGCATGTCAAACTCGGGCGCGAGGCCGTTCAGCAGATAATGCAACTGATCCGCGTCATCGATGTTGACATTCATTCCCTGGAGCGAGCGAACGATCGACATCAGCTCGGTGTAGTACGTCAAGTACGCGGTACCCGGTCGCATGCGATGGTTCATTAGCTTCGACCGCAGGTGCGCTTGATTCACGAGTGAGGGTGACTCGAAGTGGTTCACGAGCTTCTTCCACACGGTGGACGCGCTGGTCGCTCCCACGCCGTACGCCGAGAGGAGATCATCCGGTAGAGCGAGAATCAGCGCGGAGAGCGCGTTCGCTTCCTCCTCGGTGGGTGTGGAAGAGGAGGCCGAAGCGGCCGTCCCGTCGATATGCTTCCACCACCCGCGGCCCGTCATTGCGGCTTTGATTCGCTCACGCCAAAGGAGCCAGTGCTCCTTACTGCCGTTGAACGGCGGGATGGTGAACGCATTCTTGCTGGAGGTAGACATCGTGCTGCACTGGACTGGACTGGACTTGACTGGACTGGACTGGACTGGGCTGGGCTGGACTGGACTGGACTGGACTGGAGACTGGACTGGAGTGTCGCGAGACTGTTTAGGCTCATAACCCTTTGACGAGTTATGGAACCGTTCACTGTCCGCTGTATGGATGAAGTTGTGACAAGGCTGGCGCAAGCTGCTGGTGCCGGGAGCGTGTCGCCGGCGCGCGCTGGCTACGTGACCAAATAGCCACGTCACCTGTCACGTGACCGGCGACGTGACCGGCGACGTGACCGGCGACGTCACCGGATGACGTGGAGGTTCGATGTGCAGCTGCCGATCTGCTGCAAAGCTCCCCCTCAGCTGCATCGTCGAACTGTCTACTGCATGATGGCACCACGTAGACGCTCGAAGGCCACACGAGCGAGTGGCTTTGTAAGGATGTCTGCAAGCTGATCCTCGGATGACACGTGCGTCACCTGCAGCAGCGAGTTCTCGACCGCCTCGCGGATGTGGTGATGCCGCATGTCAATATGCTTCGTGCGCGAGTGATGCACATCATTCTTGCTCACCGCAATGGCCGCCGTATTGTCGACTCTTGCGTCGATCGGCATCGGCGCCGTGATCGCCAGCAGCTCGCGCAGATACATGCGCGTCCACTTCGCCTCCGACACTGCAGCACTGAGGGCATAGTACTCGGCCTCGCATGTCGACCGCGCGACGGTAGACTGACGCTTCGAGGCCCAGCTCACGAGGGCGCCATTGACGAAGATCAGATAGCCGGTGATCGAGCGGCGGTCGTCCGGGTTCGTCGCCCAGTCTGCATCGCTCCACGCCGTAATGGTCAGACCACCATCGATTGCATCGCGACTGGTGCTGCGTCCGACACGGCCCAGCATCACACCCAATTCAGGCGTGCCGCTTAGGTATCGGAGCAGACGCTTCGCCGCGATGAGGTGCGCCTCGCCGGGATTCTGCATGTACCGAGCGAGTGAGTTGACAGCGAACGCGATGTCCGGGCGCACCGAGATGGCGGCATAGTTCAGCGAGCCGACGATGCGCTGGTACAGCGCCCGCATTGCTGGATTGCCCTTTCCTTCAAGCGGGCAGTCGACCTTGCTGATGGCATACGTGCCCGTTGGTGTGGTGACCGGATTGCACTGCTCCATGCCGAATTCCTTCAGCATCTTAGCGATGTACGGCGCGTGATCAAGGCGGATCGTATGTTGCTTCCGATCCCGCGTCAAGCGAATGCCGAGCACAAGCGCGGCGTCACCGGTGTCGACGATGCTATACTTCTCCTGCAGCGATGTGAGGACCGAGCGCCATTCCGCATGATCGGCTCGATCGAACACCGGAATGAGGTCGTCGACGAATACGCCGAGCATCAGCGTACGCGCGGAACCGCCGGCACGCTTTACGTAGATGCAGGGATCAGACTGCAGCCGGGTGAATCCGAGCGACAGCAGGGTCCGATTCAGATCGTGATTCCAGTTGTTCGGCGCTTGCCGAATGCCGTAGACCGATTTGAGCAGCTTCCACACCTGCGAGGTGTCGCCGTTGTGAAACCCCTGCGGCTGCTCCATGAAGATCTCCTCGATGAGTGTCGCCTGCAGAAACGCTTTCGGCACGTCCAGATGACGCACCTCGTAATCTCGCTCGGCCGCGAGCGACAGTAGCATCATGAGGCTCTTGTACCGCATCACCGGTGCGAAGGTCTCGAAGAAATCCACGCCGGCGATCTGCTTGAATCCGCGCGCGACAAGGCGAGCGCGAAACCGCTTCACACGCTGCCACTGGTCATGCTTCTTTTTCCACACCCACTTCGAGTCGATCACGTTGGCTCCAGCACCGAGCGGTCGCGGCACGAGCTCGTATGAACCACTCAGCTGCATTCCCTGAATCTCTTCCTCTGCGGCACGGCGCCAGTGCGCGGCGTTCGCGCAGCTCATCGCCTCCTTCCACGTCTGCGGCGTGAAGTCGGGTTCCGGATCCTCGATCTCATCATTCGACTCGGATTTGTCAGTTGCACCGAGATTGTCTTCAGTCGGCGTGACGGTCATGACGCCGTGGAGAGAGTGCCCCTGCTTCGAGGATTGTCGCGCGGTTGATCGCGCTGCGACCCTCTGCCCAGGCAGCTGTGTCGAAGAGGCCGCGCTGTTCGGTGCTACGCGATCTCCCCCTGGCTTGAAGTGACCGATCGCGAAACGAACTCGCTTGCCTTCGACGATGTTGCTCGAACGCACCGCGTCGAAGACGACTTTCTGCCGTGTTGCCGAGACGGTCGTCGCTGCTGCCGCTGCTGCCAGTGGGAGGGGTACATCCGCGTCAGCTCCTTCCGAAGTGTCCGCTGGATCGCTCTCTGAATCACTCCCCTCCTGAGCTGACACGACTCCATCGTCCGAGACAGGCAGCGGTGCAACATCATCATCACATTCATCATCCGTCTCACGCGCGATCGCAACCGATGGCGTAAGGGCAGGCGCCGCGGCAGATGATACCGCTGCCGGTGCCGCTACGGTCTCCTCCAGCCGCCGCCCGTCCGTCTGTCCGGGTGTCGCGTTGATGACGCGCGCGAATGAGAACTGGTCCTCGTCGAACTTGACGTCGCGTGTACGAATCAGCTTCTTCGTGTCGAGGTCCAGCACGTGATAGTAGCCCTTCGCCTCGTTGGCATACCCGAGGAAGATACCACGTGCAGCACGTGTTTCGAGTGCCTTGCGCGACTGCAGGTGATGATAGACGTTGCATCCGAAGACTCGCAGATTCTTCATCTCGGTGGCAAATGCAGGAAGAGACGGCGCGTCAGTGATGGTGGCGCTGACGTCGCGACGGTGTCGATGCTGCAGGCCATACGCCTGCTGCTGCCACACCGTCTCCGGCGTGAGCGAGTCGTTCACGCTGGTGAGCGTCTTGTTCTTCAGCAGCACGGCGGTGAGCGCTGCGTGGCCCCAGAACGCCGCCGACAAATCAGCGTGATGCAGCATCGCGCGCGTCGCGTTGAAGATCGTACGGAAAGCGCGCTCGGCGATCGCATTGTGATTTGGCGTGCCTCGCGTTGTGGGGTCGAATACGATGCCCTGCTGGCGTAACCACACCTGTAATTCGTTCGAGATGAACTCGCCGCCGTTGTCGGAGTGAAACACTCGCAGCATCTTACCCGTCTCCACGCGCAGCTGCGTAAGCAGCGCCATGATGAGCGCAGCGGACTCGGATTTCCGCTTCATCAGAAATCCCCAGGTACGACGCGATCGCTCGTCGGTGAGGCAGAGCAAATAGCGTGCGCCGCCGTGAGTGGATACATTCAACGGTCCCTTCACGTCGACGTGGAATCGATCGAGAATCTCCGCTGCCGGCTCACCCGAGGTGAGCTTCTTGAACGCTTTACGCGTCGCCTTACCGACGGCACAGCCGTGGCACATCGTGTGAGAGGACAGCGCCTCATCCACACGCGCGTGAGTCAACTTTTCAACGCCGCGCACTGACGATGAGTTGACGAGTCGGCTCATGGCACGCTTGCCGAGGTGACCCAGACGATAGTGCCAAAGGAACACGGAGGCATCGTCCGCCGTCATCGCAGGCATCGCCGTCTCTAGCGTCCGGCTCTCACCGTCAATAGCAACGCATAGGTCGACAACGTACAGATTTCCTCGCTTTGGGATGCGGAGGATTGGTTCGGCGTCTGTGGGGCGATCCGTTCGACGAATCACCGCCTCCGTGGCGGAGAATACCACATCCTTCGTTGCATCACGTGTCAGTGACCCAACGCTGATCAGAT
>JBGTBX010000528.1:0-11510 GCA_041749115.1 Gemmatimonadaceae bacterium | reverse complement strand
CGCGTAAGCTCGGCGGCAAGTTGAACCACAAGGGTTGTCTTGCCGCTGTTCTTACGGCCGACGATCGTCAGCAGCGGTGGCGCGGGCGAAGCTTTCGGCACGTTCGAGGTCTGAGGGGGTGTTCACGTTCATAAACATCGTTGCGGGATCGCCGAACGTCGAGACATCCCCGAGAGCCAGCCGATCGACGCGGACGTCATCGAAAAAAGCGATCACACGGCGGTCGCCGGCTTCGAGTCGGGCCGCAACAGGCAACAGGCACGCGGATGAATAAAAAGCACACAGTGGTTCAACACCGCGCCTCGACGTGTCACTCACAGGGACGACCGCGTCAACCGCGGTCGCGGCAGCGCGGCTGCGAAGGGTCGCGAGAAGGTCGGCTGGCACAAAGGGCATATCCCACGCCACGATCAGGATGTCTGTGCCGGCGTGACTCAACGCACTGTGGATGCCCCCGAGACCGCCGGCGCCTTCCACCAGATCTGCTGCGGTTCGTACACCGGGTAGCCACTCGTGCGCGTCAGGAGCGTTGGCAATAAGCAGCAGGTCGTCGGTGGCGTGGCGCAACGCGGCGGCGACCCGATCGATGATCCGGATGCCTCCGACGAGCTCGAGACCCTTGGGGCGGCCATCGTAGCGCGTGGCCAGTCCTCCCGCGAGGATCACCCCCGTACATGTCACCCTAACGAGTACCCGGCAGGTGGATCTGTGGTGTTCCGCTGACAGCCCGCCCGATCAGCATCAGGCCGGCCGCGCGCGCAATATCAACGGCGATCGACGACGGGACGCTGGGCGTGGCGACTGCCACCATGCCGGCACGCGCCGCCTTGTAGCCGAGTTCACCCGAAATCCGGCCGGTGACCAAAAGCATTAAGCCACTGGTTGTGCGACCGTCCTGCAGGGCGGCGCCCATCACTTTATCCACTGCGTTGTGTCGCCCGATGTCTTCGGCGTGATACAGCAGCACATCGCCATCGGTGAGAGCAGCTGCATGAACCCCACCGGTGTCCTTGTACCGATCCCCGCGCGCGAACAGCTGTTTGAACAGGGCCCGCATCTGCGTCACGTTGATCTCGGGGAGCGGGATGTTGGCGGGCCGTCGTGGCACGTCAGCGATGGAGCCGAGGAATGCCGTCACGGAGCCGCAACCAGAGGCGAGGATGCGTCGTCGCGGTGTGTGATGCACGGCTTCCACGCGTTCCGGCGCAATCTCGACCCAGAATCCCGGCTCTTTGGCGCAGGGGCGCATGCGGAGCAGGTCAGCGGTCGTCTCTATGAATCCCTCGCCATACAACCAACCCACGACCAGATCGTCGAGGCGGTCCGGGCTGCACATCCAGGTTACAGCCGGCGTGTTGTTGATCTCAAGCCAGACCAGTGATTCCTCGACCGCGTCGAGCGTCGGAGCGGCTGGGTCGCCGGTCAAGTCACTGCCGGTCACGTCACTGCCGCTCATATCACTGCTGGTCGTGTCACCGCCAGTTGCATCACTGCCGGTCATGTCACTGCCGGTCTGAAGGTCGCCCGCAGGGTCTCGTCTTCTGCGACCACAACCTCACACACCGTCACCGAACCGCCTAACGCATTCTGCACCCGCTCTGCAATAAAACGCGCCAGATTCTCGCCGGTTGGTACCAGCGTGCCGTCGGCGAACTCCGGGACGTCAAGATTGATATTGCGATGGTCAAAGCGGTCGATCACCTCGCGTCGCAGTATGTCATCGAATTGGCCGAGGTCCACGAGCATACCACTGCGCGCATCAACCGGACCGGTGACTGTGACTTCGCAGCTGTACGAGTGGCCGTGAAAATTCTCGCGGGCACACAGGCCGAAGACGCGCACATTTTCCTCTTCACTCCACTCCGGTCGGCGATAGCGATGCGCCGCGTTGAAGCGCACTCGGCGCGTGAGCGACGTGAAGGACACGTTACCGCCCGAAGGTGCGCGTGATGCCCGCGGTGATCGCCAGATTGCGCTTCCAGAATGCCCGTTCGGCATCGGACGGAAGGACGGTTGGATCTTCCGTCGTTTTGGTGTAATACGAATCCGGGTAGCGGACGCGGTAGAAATAATTGGTCGCGTCGATACGGCCCTGCCATCGTTCACTCAGCCGCAGCTTAACACCGGGCCTGAAGGTGAACAGAAATGGCGCGCCAAAGGTGTAACCACCGGCATCACGCCCTTCCAGACCGGCACCAAGTCCGACGCCGCCGCCAATCGTGGGAATCATCCCCCGCCACGACTTATTCCCGGTGAGATTCATGGCGAATCCCACGTCGGTCAGGATGGTGGGTGACACACGCGTCTTGAGAAAGCGCTCACCGATGCGAACGGATGGATCAATCACGTTGCGCTCTCCGAACGTTCCGGCCATGCGCGCGGTGAGGTAGATCGGTCCGCCGAGCCGCATCTCCCAGTGCGCGGCGATCATCGGGCCGTCGCCGGGCGCAACACGCGCCGGATCGACCGCGGCATTGAAGTGCCCGCCCATGAACACGAGTTCACTGCGGTGCTCCAGATCGCGATACGGACTTTTGCCGGGAAGATGGCCAACCTGCGCGTTGCTTTCGCTCGCGAGACCAAGGACCAGCACACACAACGTGAAACGTTTCATACGACTCCAGTTCAATTAATTCAGACGAAGATCGCGGCCTGTCATCTCCGCAGGTTGTTCAACTCCGAGCATCGACAGCACGGTGGGGCCCACATCGCAGAGCGATCCCCCTGATCGCAGGGGACGCTCGCCCTGCGGATCAATGATGACATACGGTACCGGGTTCGTGGTGTGCGCGGTATGTGGTCCACCGGTCGCCGCATCAATCATCAGCTCACAGTTCCCATGATCCGCGGTGATCATCAATCGCGCCCCCGCCCGCTCCGCTGCGCGAAGCACGCGCCCGAGGCACTCATCCACACACTCCAAAGCCTGAAGGACCGCCGGGACAGATCCCGTGTGCCCCACCATGTCGGCGTTGGCATAGTTACACAGCGTAAAATCGTACGATCCACTCTCGATCGCCTTGCACAGTACATCAGTCACCCCTCGAGCGCTCATTTCAGGCTGCAGGTCGTAGGTCGCCACGGTGGGGCTGGCCACGAGTTCGCGCACTTCCCCCGCGAAGGGGACTTCGATCCCGCCATTATAAAAGTAAGTCACATGCGGGTACTTCTCGGTTTCAGCCGTGCGAAACATCGAGAGTCCGTGAGCCGACACCACCTCGGCAACAATTCGCGCCATCGAGAATGGCGGAAAAGCCACCGGGAACGAGTACGCTTCGTTGTACGACGTCATCGTAGCGAGCGACACGTTGGGGCGATCCGCGACGTCGAACCCTGTGAAGTCCGGCAGCGTTTCGGTGAGTGCCCGCACGATCTGTCGCATGCGGTCGGATCGGTAGTTGAAGCAGATCACGACGTCTCCGTCGCGGATCGGCGCCACCGGGACACCGTCCTTCACAACCGCCATCGGCGTGAGGAACTCGTCGGTTTCGCCCCGGGAGTACGCTTCGCGAACGGCGGCGATCGGGTCGGATGTCGAGGGACCCCGACCCATAACGGACTCGTACCACCGTTGCATGCGAGGCCAGCGATTGTCGCGGTCCATTCCGTAGTAGCGCCCGCCGATCGAGCCGATGACCGCCTTGCCGTCCGCTTTGCGGAGGGTGGTCTCGAGATAGCCCAGCCCGGATTTCGGAAACGTGTCGCGGCCATCCATGAGCACGTGGAGAGCGAGTCTCGGCACCTTCTGGGAGTGGCACAGGTCGATCAGGGCGAACAGGTGTCGGTCCAGGGCGTGGACGCCGCCATCTCCAAGCAAACCAAGCAGGTGCAGCGTGCTGCCCTTCGCGCGGGCCAACGCACAGGCGGCAACGAAGGCAGGAATCGCGAAGAACGAGCCGTCGCTGATCGCGTCGTCGATGCGCACGAGATCCTGCTTCACCACCCGTCCGGCCCCGAGGTTGAGGTGTCCGACCTCGGAATTCCCCATTTGCCCTGCGGGCAGGCCTACGGCAGTCCCTGACGCCTCAAGCAGTGTGCGGGGAGCTTTCGCCCAGAGCGACTTCCAGTGCGGCATGTCCGCCATGGCTACCGCGTTGCCTTCGGTGGCCTCCCTGTAACCGAAGCCATCAACAACAACCAGGACTACGGGGGAAGATCGTTTATCGTGCATTGGGGTATTTGGGCGACGTCAGCGAGCCGAAATGTATCTGCTGCTCGCCAAATGCGGCGTCTGGCCGCTGCCCTGCGGGACGGAATTGCAGAGGCAACACAATTCCGATAAAACGTGACATAGATCTTTGCCCTCTATTCCTTTTGGGGGTACATTGCCTACTCCTTCAGGTAGTCGTCCGTGCCGGAGGACATTTATTGAGCATGAGCGGTTGGGACGTGATGTGATGAAGGGGGGAGGGGGGAACACCGCTCGCTCAGCCCACGCGAGATCAACCCTACTTATCGACGCTGTGAAGATTTCTCGACCAGCGCTGCGGGCGTATTGTTGTGCATTAGCACTGCTGTCTCTGGGCGCATCCAGCCCGGTACGCGCGCATGCCTTTGATCCATTCGATCCCGGCCTTGTCTCCTTACGGCAAGGGACCTTAACGCAACTGCGAGGCCGCAGCGGCAAGCTGCAGGCGCATCTGGTATCCGAGAAGCGCAGCGGCATCATGCGGGTGCTGCGCGAATTTTTCGGAGATTCTGCGTCGCAGGCGCCGGGCGTCTACATGGCGCGCGAGGAGCGCAGCGGCCCGTTCGCATTCATCAACATGCTCCCCTTCGAGATCAAACGAAGGGGACTCATCGGTCGTTATCTGCTGGGCATATGGCCAGCAGAACGGCGACGTGCAGGTGATACGCCGGAGGGATTCATTGAAGTGACGGAGCAGAATCAGGATGTGCATCTCTCCGAACATTTCACGCTTCGGGATTTCCTGACGAAGGATCAGGCGTCGGTGTGGCCGAAATATCTGGTGCTGCGCGAACCCCTTCTTGATAAGCTGGAGCTGGTCATTCAGGAGCTGTCAACTCAGGGTGTCCGCGTCCGTGAAATGAGCGTGCTCTCGGGGTTTCGCACTCCGCAGTACAACGCAAAAGGTATTGGACAAGGGCGCGCTCCCGACAGCAGGCATCAACACGGGGATGCCGCCGATGTCTACGTCGACAACAATGGCGACGGGAGGATGGACGATCTGAACGGCGACGGGCGTGTTGATCTGCGCGACGCACGGGTCATCCTGAGTGCCGTTGAACGGGTTGAAGCGCGGTATCCGGAGTTGGTTGGTGGTGCCGGCCTTTACAAGGCGACGCGGGCACACGGGCCTTTCCTGCACATCGATGTACGCGGGACCCGCACCCGATGGGGGGCGTGAGAGTGAGTCGCGTGCGCGAGCGTGTCGGACCGGCGGTGTTTTTCGCCCTTCTGGCACTCGCGTCAATGACCGTTCTGTCACAGGCTGACGCCTCTCTGGGTCCGCCGAGGGCTGCTGAGGTCGTACGACGCGGCCTCCCGCTGATTCGGCCTGGTGCCAGTGCCCTTGGAAAGAGTGGGACGGTACGCATGCGAACCACCATGCCAGCCGCCCGGGTGGACGTGCCCCTCGAGCTCGGCGGTACCCCCGAGGGCGTTTCGTACGAGTGGGTCGGGCACCACAGCATGGTGCCAATCACGGAACCGCGACCGCTCATCGGTGCCATTTATGCGCCTAACGACCCCGGCTTCTACCGTCTGGTCCTCACCGCGAACGGCGAACGCCGCACGCTCCCTGAGGTAGTCCTCGGCGTCATGAAGCCGATGGTGGAGAAGCAGGGTTCGTCCATCAACGGTTACATGATGGGATTCTGGCGCGGCGAGCGGCGGAACGACCGGGAACTGCCCGCCGGCCTGCTCGAAGTGTACGCGTCCGACGTCGACCTCCCGGTCTCCCAGCATCTCACCGTCGGCGATTTTCTGACGCACGACAATCAGACCTCGTGGCCACGTTATGTGGCGCTCGATCCCCGCTTGCTCGATAAGCTGGAGCTGGTGTTCGAGGAGATCGCCTCCAACCGGAGTCGCGCTGCCGGGACAGATGTTGATGTCAGTGTGCGATCCGGGTTCAGAACCCCGCTGCACAATCGCCGCGTTCCGCGTGCGGCCACCGATAGTCGCCATCAGTTTGGCGATGCGGCGGACATTGCGATTGACGCGGATGGCGACGGACGCCTGACGTCGCGCGACGTTACCCTGATCTTAAGGGCGGTCGAGGCCGTTGAGCGCAGACATCCTGACTTGCTGGGCGGGCTCGGAGTGTACTCCAACGGCGCGACCTACGTGCACGTGGACGCACGCGGTCGCCGCGTGCGGTGGCGCGGCTAGGCCATCGTCGCGAAACGCGAGGCGTACTTATCGCGTAAGTTTACCAGACGTCGGCCTTCCCACTCGCAGCCCTACTTCAGTGCCGCTCTCTCCGCATCTTCGCGATCGTATTCTTCGGCAGCTCGATCAGCTGTCAGACGACAAGGCGTATCATCTCCTGGATTACGCCGAGTTCCTGAGCTCGAAATACGCCGAGCGCAGTGCACCCGCCGGGAATCTGTTTACGAAGTTCACCGAAGGGGTGGAGGACACGATGCGCGCCGGCCGGGTGTCCACCACCGCGATTTCTGAAACGATGGGGCTGCTGAACAAAGCGGTAGGAGTGTTGAATGGTGTTGCTGCCGCGGGTAAGTCGGTGGCGAGCGAGATCGCGAACGCCGCGACCGGCACGGGCAAGCCGGGGACTGATTCCGCGCCGGTTGCACCGCCATCAGACCCGTCTCCCCCGTCCGAGCAATAAGCGCCGGATCGCCGTGAAGGGCGCAGAAAGAGACAGCGGCTACCAAATACGTGTCGGGTAGTCTAATTTTCGCTATGGCAACCCACATTCGACTTGAAGACGGACCCGCGCACGCTCAAAGTTCAGGGGCAGATCGCGGGTCTTCGCGTATCGATACCAACGGTATCAGCCCCGAGCGCTCTGGGCGTATTCGCGTCGACGACGCACTCACATTCGACGACGTTCTCCTGGCGCCCCGCCATTCGCTGACACATCCCAAGGACGTGTCCACGACCTCGCTGCTCACCAAAAGTATTGGTCTCAACGTGCCGCTCGTAGCAGCGGCGATGGACACGGTGACCGAAAGTGAGATGGCAATTGCCATGGCTCGCGCGGGTGGCATCGGTGTGATTCACAAGAACATGTCGATCGATCGTCAGGCGGCCGAAGTGGACCGCGTCAAGCGATCGGAGAGCGGGATGATCATGAACCCGATCACGTTGTCGCCCGACGCGCTGCTGCGCGAAGCGGTGGCCCTGATGGGCCGCTTCAAGATTTCGGGCGTCCCGATCATTGATTCATCCGGAAAACTGGTTGGCATCATCACCAATCGCGATCTGCAATTCGAGAACAATCCCCTGCGCCCATTGCGTGAGGTGATGACGGCGAAGGGTCTGGTGACGGCTCCGCAGGGCACGACACTCGATGACGCGGAGCGCATTCTCGCGAAACATCGTATCGAAAAGCTTCCGGTGGTGGACGACGACGGGATGTTGCGCGGCTTAATCACTGTGAAGGACATTCACAAGCGTCGGTTGTACCCCACGGCCAACAAGGACATTCACGGTCGGTTGCGTTGTGCTGCAGCGCTCGGCGCTGGTGGTGATTATCACGACCGGGCAAAGGCGCTCGTTGATGCTGGTGTGGACGTTCTGGTTATTGACACGGCGCATGGCCACTCACAAGGCGTGCTCGACGTGACCAGCAGCGTTCGCGAGGCATTTCCCGATACTCAGCTTATCGTCGGTAACGTGGCCACACGCGACGGAGCGATCGCACTTGCGGAGCGCGGTGTCGATGCCATCAAGGTCGGCGTGGGTCCGGGATCGATCTGTACCACGCGGGTTGTTACCGGCGTCGGGGTTCCCCAGCTTACTGCAATCATGGACGCGGTCGACGGCGCAGGTGATGTACCGGTCATCGCCGATGGCGGCATTAAGTATTCCGGCGACATCGTCAAGGCGCTGGCCGCTGGAGCGTCGTGTGTCATGATGGGTTCCATGCTCGCCGGAACAGAAGAGTCGCCTGGTGAATCCTTCCTTCTCGAGGGCCGCCGCTTCAAGATGTTGCGCGGGATGGGATCGCTGAGCGCCATGCAGGATGGCAGCGCAGATCGGTACTTCCAGGACGGAGAGATGTCGCCGCGAAAGCTGGTTCCCGAAGGCATCGAGGGCAGGGTGCCGTACAAGGGCCCCGTCGCTGACGTACTGTTTCAAATGGTTGGAGGGTTACGCAGCGGGATGGGTTACACCGGCTGTGCTTCGATCGAAGAGCTGCGCACGCAATCCCGGTTTGTGCGCATCACCACCGCCGGGCTTCGCGAGTCGCATCCCCATGATGTGACCATTACGCGCGAAGCTCCCAACTACTCGCTTTAAACTGTGTCAGTAAACGAACTCCTGACGGTTCCCGTCGGGCGGCATGCCAACGCACGTCGCGTACTCGATCGCCTCGAGGGACGCACCAACGTCGCCGTCACCACGCACATCAACGCAGACGGAGACGCCTGCGGGTCGGTTTCGGCAATGGTGCAGCTGCTTCCGCAGATGGGGATCAAGGCATTTGCCGTCAATCCCACACCGTGGCCCGCAACCTTCGACTATCTCCGGATCGATCTCGTCGATGATCGTTCGGCACGGGGGAGCCGCGCGCTCAAGGATGCCGACGCGCTGATCGTTCTCGATGTCAGCGACATGAGCCGACTCGGTAACCTCGCCGAAAGTGTGCGCGCGTTTACTGCGCCCCGCATCGTTATCGACCATCATGTGCCGTCCGACGAACCCGCCGGCGAACTGCTGCTCGACGATCCAACGGCCTGCGCGACGGGTGAGTTGATTCACGATTTTGCGTCGACTGCGGGGCTTGAGATCACCTCCTCGATTGCCGAAGCGCTGTACACGGCCATCCTCACCGATACCGGCGGTTTCCGTTACGCCAACACGTCGCCACGGTGTCACGCGATTGCCGCGTTGCTGCTTACCAAAGGTGTCGATCCCGAAACGATGTATCGACGGATTTACGGTTCGGTGTCGCCCGGCAGGATCTTTTTGCTGCGGGACGCCCTCGATACGCTCGGCCATGATGCGGAACACGGCATTTCATGGATCTGCGTAACGGCCGATGCACTCACACGGTACGAAGTAAGTCCGGAAGATCTCGACGGCATTGTTGAACATCCGCGATCGATAACGGGCACGCAGCTGGCGCTATTCTTCAGAGATCTGGGATACGGTAAAGTGAAAGTTTCATTCAGGAGTACCGGCGACGTGGACGTGAATCGTTTCGCTCGTGAGTTTGGTGGCGGAGGTCATGCCAAGGCATCAGGAGCACTGATCGTTGGTTCAATGGACGAGGTGAGGGAACGTGTGCTCGAGGCGGCTCGCAGTTTTGTGGGAGCCAGGGCCGTCTGATGAGCTCTCCACTGCAGGCACGTATCGCTACCGCATTATCGGGAGTGCTGCATCCGACGTCGGGAGAGGGTGTGCTCGACGCCCGCGTGGTGCGGAACGTGGCGACCACGCTCGATGGCAAAGTGAACATGACCGTGGTCCTCGAGCCAGGTGTCCCGGCCGAGATCGTGCGCGACGTGCGACAGGCGGTCGAAGGGGTGGAAGGTGTCCAGGGCGTCACGATCGACGTGCAGGGTGCAGAAGCTGTGCCGCAGGGTGGTGCACCCAAGGCGCGCGCGCTGCCCGTCATGGACAACCGACCGGCCGCTCCGGCTCGACCGTCGGCTCCTACGCCGGTGGCGTTTCCGCATCTGGGTCACATGATCGCCATATCGTCGGGTAAGGGCGGTGTAGGTAAATCAACCATTGCGGTGAATCTGGCGGTGGCGCTGGCCGCGCGCGGTTTGCGTGTTGGGCTGATGGACGCTGATGTATATGGCCCCAACATTCCGCGAATGATGGGGGTCGACGCGGCGCCGGCAGTAAACAACGAGAAGATCATTCCCCTCGAGGCTCATGGGGTTAAGCTGATATCGCTGGGTTTTCTGATTGAACGGGATCAACCGGCGATCTGGCGCGGTCCCATCGTCATGAAGATCGTGAATCAGTTTCTTCGCGACGTGGCGTGGGGCGAGCTGGACTATTTCCTCGTCGATATGCCGCCGGGTACCGGAGACGCACAGCTCTCGCTGGTGCAGGCTGCACACCTCAGCGGCGCACTCATCGTCACCACACCGCAGCAAGTGGCCATCGGTGATGCCTTGCGTGGTGCGATGATGTTTCAGCGAGTTGGCGTGCCTGTGCTCGGCATCGTGGAGAACATGAGCTGGTTTGAGTGCCCGCACTGCGGTAAACCGACTTCTCTCTTTGGTTCAGGGGGCGGGATGGCTCTGGCGAGCGAACTGCATCTGGACCTTCTCGCCCAGATTCCGCTGTATCCCGGCGTCATGGAAGGCGGTGACACCGGCAAGCCGGTTGTTGTGGCCGAGCCGAATGCCGCGGCTGCACGTGCCCTGAGCGCACTCGCGGAACGATTGACGACCACGTTGGGAGCTCCAGCGCGTTAAACTGCTCGACTGCACCGTCTGCAATGTCTGCCTCCCCGATTATTACACTGCTCACTGACTTCGGAACGGCTGACGGATACGTCGCCGAGATGAAGGGAGTGCTGTACAGCCTGGCCCCGCACGCAACGATCGTGGATCTCACGCACGATATTCCGGCGCACGATGTGGAGATGGGGCGGCTGGCGTTCGCGCGGTTCTGGCGCCGTTTCCCGGCCGGCACGGTGCATCTGGCCGTTGTTGATCCGGGCGTGGGAACCAAACGTGCTGCCATCGCCGCCGGCAGCGATGGTCGTTTTGCTGTGGGTCCCGACAACGGCTTGCTGTCGCCGGCCCTTGTCGCGGGGCGCGCGATCGCCGTCCGGTTGCCCGATGCCGGAGCGTCGTCCACGACGTTTCATGGCCGCGATGTGTTTGCGCCCGCGGCCGCCGCACTGGCGTCGGGCGCCAACCTGTCTTCGTTAGGCGAACTGCACGACGATCCGGTGGTGCTGCGCACCCCCGAAGCCGTACGGAGGGCCGACGGCGCCGTAATTGGTCAGGTGATTGCCATCGACCATTTCGGCAATGCCATTACGAATCTTGCCGGGGCGAGGCAGGGTGTTGTGGCTGCTGCGGGCCGCCCAATTCCTATCCGGGCGACCTATGGCGAAGTGGCTCCTGGCGCGCCGGTCGCGGTGACCGGGTCGAGCGGGCTGCTCGAAATTTCGGTGCGCGATGGGAACGCACACCGGGTACTCGGCCTCGCTCGTGGCGCAACCGTGGTGTGGTACAAAAAAGGCGCCGCGTCGGCCTGAAGCCGCGAAAGGTGGAGCCTCACGTCGCGCTGCGACCGCCGACCGACGCCCGCAACCACGGACGACCTAACGAGTCGGCGCGTGCGGGGATGCACACCCTCGGTGGCTCCGCCGCCACGGATGAGC
>JBGTBX010000527.1:0-2376 GCA_041749115.1 Gemmatimonadaceae bacterium | reverse complement strand
GCCGTGATCATCGGGCACGAAACCGCGGCAAACCTCGCGCGCGCGTATGCTGTGCCGGAAGACAATCTGATCACCGTCATTGGCGGCGAGGATTACGATTTCGAGGATTTTTCGCTGCGGGTGGTTCCGAACATTCACAGCGCACTGGACGACAAGCGCTACTACAATAACGGCCGAAAGATCACCGGCAACGCTCCTCAGGGGCTCAAGGCACCGCTCCGCCGCATTGATTATGTGGAAGGAGGTAATCTCGCTTATCTGCTGCGCATGGGTGGGCACGAGGTTCTCATCATGGGATCGATGAACTACATCGAACGCGAGATGGAGGGACTACGACCCGACATCGCACTTGTGGGCGCGAACAGCCAGCGCCTCGAGATTTTCGACTACACCGGACGCCTGCTTCGCGCACTCGGCTACCCCGCGCTGGTAATCCCAACCCACGCCGATGGGTACGGCAACCCCAAACCGAACGATGCAGCGCTCGCCGACCGCAAACGTTTCATGGACGAGGTCCGCGCTGCCTCGCCAGGCAGCCGCACATTCAGTCCCACGTGGTTTGAACCGGTCATCGTACCGCCACGCACGGTGGCGTCCCTCGCATCATCTGCGGATCGGCAGCTGATTAATCCTCCCGGCCTGACACCGCTCGTTCCCGCGTATTCGGTCGCAATCCGTGACGGCGACTGGGTCTTCGTGGCCGGCATGACGGGAATCAAACCCGGGACGCAGGAGATCGTCGACGGAGGAGTCGGACCGCAAACGACACAGACGTTGGAAAACATCCGCACCTCGCTGCACGCAGGAGGTGCCACGATGGCCGATGTCGCCGAATGCACCGTGTTCCTCAAGGACATGGGCGACTACAAAGCGATGAACGACGAATACGTCAAGTTTTTCCCCGTCAATCCCCCGGTGCGCGCGACGCTCGCGGTGACAACTCTTCCCCGCCCCGCGGCCCTGGTCGAGATCAAGTGCAGCGCCCGGAGGCGGCAGCGCTGATCGTGGGTCGGCGCCCTGAGGGCGGGCACTGCGGGCCCGTGGATTCAGCTGGGCGAGGCGTTCTCGCCGTGCTAACTCTTCTTGCGTGCCCTTACACGTTCGCGAACCATCTTGATCCGTTCAAGATTCTTTCGCGTACCCGTCGTCTGTCGCTCCACCAGCGGACGCACAGTTTCGGGAAGGTGCTTGGCCAAAGCCTCGCGGTATCGTCTCAGTGCGACTTCTTCGCCCCGCTCGCATTCGTTCAGTATCGTCGCAGCGCTGTTCGCTCCCAGCGCTCCCTTCACATGCACCCAGCCGCGGTGCACTGACCCCAGACTGGATCCGTTCAGATCGGCGTCGCCACCAAAGGCAATAATGAAGGGCTTGAGATGCTCGGCAGCTCGGTGGCACTCGGCTGCGCGCGCCACAAGCACGCTCGCTACGGAGCTGTCTTCCACTTCGGCAGCGCAGAGTTGAAAACCGTACTCGCCGTCGCGACACGTCTCACGCAGCTCATGGAGAACTTTCACCACGTCGTCGTGCGACATCGGAGCGCGGTCGCGTGGGACGCTGATGTGCTGCAGGGGGACATTGGAGACATGTTCGCTATACGATGACGAACCGACCGGATTGCTGGCCATGAGAACAACTCCTGTTTTAATAATCGTGTTGAGATCGGATTAAGCGCGCGCGCGCAGCCGAAAGGTGCTCTCGATTGTTTGATCAAACCATTGACCACAAGTGCAAACCGTGACTACTCCGCAAGCCCGTCTCAAAAAGCTTGCGATACCTCTGGCATGCACCCTGAGAGGCAGGTCAGGTTACCCCCAACGGTACATGGGCGCGGCAATTCATTCTCGGTAGTCTAGCGGGAGCAAAGGAGCCACCGGCTCGTGGATTGAGATCGTTCGCAGCTTTATAACAGGTGACTTACCTGACCTGGGCGAGGTTCACCGCGTCGAGTTCGACGCACACCGTCACCTTCCACCGGCGCTCTGACTCACGCGCTCCACTCGTAAGGCAAAGGGGAATAAGGCAACACCCCGGAGCCTGAAGGCCCCAGGGTGTTGCACATGAGATGACGGAAACTGTCGCGATCAGCTCTTCTCTGCGCGCGCCCGTTCCTGGTCGCGAAGCGCCTTGATCTGATCATGGTTCTTCTGCACCCCCTGCGCCTGACGCTCCACGACGGGACGCACTGTGGCAGGAAGATTCTTTTCCAGGGCCTCGCGATATCGTTCCACTGCCGCATCTTCCCCGCGCTCGCACTCAGTCAGGATTGCCTTGTCACTGTTGGCCCCGACCGCACCCTTCACGTGCACCCAGCCGCGGTGCGCGGCACCAAGGTTGGAACCGCCCTCATCGGGCTCGCCACCGAATGCGAGGATGAGA
>JBGTBX010000526.1:0-24119 GCA_041749115.1 Gemmatimonadaceae bacterium | reverse complement strand
GAGTGGTGCCGGTGGCCGCTGGTGCGCTCACCCGTCAATGAGGTACTTGCCACCTCGCGGCTATTGTTCGGCACCGAAGCTTTGGAGCTGCGCACACCGGCGGCAACGCGTCTCGCCGCCTGTCTCGGTATCAAGGAATATCCGACGCCGACGGCGCCGGGGCTATTCAACCGGTTGCTGACCGCTCCGTTCCCATTCGTGTTGACGCAGAGTTTCACGTTTCTGGCCAAGATCACGGCGCAGGCGCTGTTGACCCGCCAGTTCCACCGCATGACCAATGCCGGGGACCTGGCGGTATCGCAAGCGGACGCGTTGAAGGATGCGCTCGATCAACTGGCGTCGAATGAATTCGCCATGGGCGATCATCATTTTTCGCTGATGATTCAGACTGAACCGGTCGCGGCCGAGACGGATGCCAGCCCGCGGCTCAAGGAACTGGGCGATTCAATCGCGTTGGCCCGAGCCTGGCTCGGGGACACGGGCATGGTGGTCGCACGCGAGGACCTGGCGCTTGAAGCGGCGTTCTGGGCGCAGTTACCGGGAAATTTCGGGCTCCGGCCACGCAAGGCGCCAATTACGACCCGGAATTTCGCCGGGCTCGCTGCCTGGCACAACTTCCCGGTCGGACGGGCGCGGGGCAATCACTGGGGCGAGGCGCTGGCACTGTTGTGTACCGCCGCCGGTTCACCGTACTACTTCTCCCTACATGCCTCGGACCCCCACGAGGCCGATGGTGGCTCGCGCCGCGATACCGGGCATACCTTTATCTGCGGACCGACCGGATCCGGCAAGACGGTGTTGCTCGGCTTCCTGATGGCGATGCTGACCAAAATTGGCGCGACCCAGGTGCTCTTCGACAAGGACCGCGGCCTGGCGATTCTGGTGCGCGCACTTGGCGGGCGCTATCTCACGCTCAAACGGGGCACGCCCACCGGATGCAATCCACTCGCGCTCCCGGCGACGGCCGGAAATCAATCCTTCCAGCGCGAATGGCTGCGGCGTCTGGTGGCGCGCCCCGGCCGGGGACTTTCAGTACGGGAGGAGGCGGAGCTGGAACACGCGTTGACCGGTACCTGGGCACTGGCGCCGTCTTTCCGACGGCTGTCACGACTGATCGAGTTCCTCGATCCGACCGACGCTGAAGGTTGCGCCGCGCGCCTCGCACGCTGGTGCGAGAGCCGCGGCGGGGATCTCGCCTGGGTTTTCGACGCGCCGGTGGATGTGATGCAGGAGGTTATCGGTGCTCCGCTCACCGTCGTCTGCGAACAGGGCGAACTATGGATCGAGCCCGAAACAAGTTCACACGGCCGGATCGTGGGCTTTGATGTGACGGAGTTTCTTGATCTCGAAGAGGTGCGTGGGCCACTAACGTCGTATCTGTTTCACCTGGTGCGGCAACTGCTGGACGGGCGCCGGCTGGTGGTGTGGATGGATGAGTTCGCCAAGCTGCTCTCTGACTCCGCATTCGAGTGCTTTGCCAAGGATGGGCTCAAGACCTGGCGCAAGCTGAACGGAGTTGCCGCCTTTGCGACGCAGTCCCCATCCGATGTACTGGCGAGTCCGATCGCGCGCACGGTGATCGAGCAGACGCCGACCAAAATCTTCTTCCCGAATCCGGGAGCGCAACGCGCCGAGTACATCGACGGCTTCGGCCTCACCGAGCGCGAATTCGAACTGATCCGCACCGAACTGACACCGGGGTCGCGGCGATTTCTGCTGCGGCAGGGCCTAGCGAGCGTCGTGTGCGAGCTGGACCTGAAGGGTTTCAACTTTGAGTTGGACGTGATTTCGGGACGCGCACAGAGCGTGACCGAGATGGAGCGCTTGATTGAAACGTTTGGCGAAGCGACGGACCAGTGGCTCCCGCAGTTTCGCGCATACAGAGAGGGAAAGTGTTGAGGTCATTCGATTCAAGAAGCGAAAGGAGAGCGAGATGAAGCGAGCAGCCTGTGTGGCGTCATTTGTGGTCTGGGCCGTTGGCGTGGTCGGGACCGCCCAGGCCCAATTTGCCGTCGTTGATGTGGGAGCGATCCTGCAATTGAAAGAGCAGATCACCTACTGGCAGCAACAGATCACGGCGATGCAGGAAGAACTGAGTCAATTGCAGGCGACCCATGCGGCTCTGACCGGTCCACGCGGATTGGAGAATCTGCTGCCGATTTCAATCGACGCGCGTAATTACCTGCCGACCAGCTGGACAGAAATAGAGCAGCTGCTGGCCGGCCAGAGCGCGCGCTATGGCGCATTGGCACAGGCACTTGCGGCCAGCCTTCAGTCGGTTGCGTTGCTGTCGCCAGAGGAGTTGGCGATGCGCTCGCCCCTTGAACTTGAGGTTCTTGAGGGCGGGCGGAAACATGCGGCCTGGCTCGCGGCAACGACTCGTGGCGCCTATGCCGAGGCCAGTGCGCGCTTTGCATCGCTGCAACAGTTGATTGCTGCGGTCGGGCAGGTGGCCGACGCGAAAGCGGTGGCCGATTTGCAGGCGCGCATTGGCGCGGAGCAGTCGATGCTCGCGAACGAACAGGCCAAGATTGAACTACTGGCGCAAATGGCGCAGGCGGAAGCGGCACTGCAGGCGCAACGGCAACGCGAAGCAGTGATCGCCAGTCACGGCCAGTTCGCGGCGCGGTTTCAGCCGGTCGCGCCTTGAGACTGCCCAGTGTTCGAGAGCTTCTGGACCTGGCTTGGGGCGCGGCTTGCCGCCTATGTCGGTACCTACACGGCCGCGACCGCCGCGGCGATCGAGCCGGTTGCGGTCACACTCGGGGTGCTGTACGTGATGGTCTGGGGTTACCTGCATTTGAAGGGCTCGATCGAGGAGCCGTTCGTGTCGGGGGCGCTTCGGATCCTGACGCTCGCGCTGGTGTTCGGGGTGGGGCTGCGACTGTGGGCCTATCACACGGTCATTACCGACACATTCTTCGATGCGCCGATGCAGCTTGCCGCCAGCATCATCGGTGCGACCGATCCCGTACAAACCGTGGACACAATCTGGGAGCAAGGCGGCATCGTGGCTTCGGCGCTGTGGGAGCGTGGCGGGGTGTTCACCGGCGATCTCGGCTTCTATCTGGCGGCACTGGTCGTGTACCTACTGATGGGTCTCGTGTGCGTGTACGCGATATTCCTGATTTCCCTGTCAAGGATCGCCCTCGCGGTGCTGCTAGCGCTTGGACCCGTGTTCATTTTGATGCTGCTTTTTACTTCGACCCGCCGCTTCTTCGAGGCGTGGCTGCAGCAACTCGCGAACTACGCCTTGGTCTCGATACTGACGGTCTTCGTGGCGGCCCTGATGCTCGAAATCGTGCAGTCGTACGCCGAGCAGACGGCCGCACTCGGCTCCGCGATCCTCACCGTCGATGCACTCAACATGGTGCTCACCGCCTCGCTGGTGTTCCTGGTGTTCTTCCAGGTCATGCCGATCGCGGCGCGCCTAGCGGGTGGCGTTTCGCTGTCGGGCTTCCACTTTATGAGCGTTCTCGCCGCCCGGCTTGGGACCGGTGCGCGTCGTGGCAGCGTGGCAGCGGCGAATCGGCTCGCGGGTGGCGTGAGTCGGGCACGGGCGATCACGGGTCCCGGGGCCGCGCAGTCCTCGGCGCTGGCGCAGACCGCCTGGCGCCGACCGGTGGGAGGAGCGAGGCGATGAGACTCATTGTGATGGTGATGCTGATACTGATGGCCCTCGTTCTCTCTGGATGTGCCGGGACACTGCGGGTGCCGCAATGCAAAGGGCCGTGGACACCGGTCAATCCGCCGATCGAGATTGAAGATGAATCGTGATTCATCCGTTACCGCGTATCTGGAAGAGGCGCGTGGCTGGGATCTGGATCGCGGCCGTGCGGCCGAGCGCTCGGCACGGCGCGCCTGGTGGGTCGCGGGTTGTGCCTGCATCACGGCAGTCGCGGCCGTAATAGCAGTCGCCGGGCTCACCCCATTCAAGACCGTCGAGCCCTTCGTGGTGCGCGTGGACAACACGACCGGCGTCGTCGATTTGCCGCCGCGCTATGAAGGCAGTAACGAATGGCCGGAAGCGGTGACTCGGCATTTGCTGACCCAGTACGTCAGCGTACGCGAACGCTTTGTTATGGCGCTCGCCGAGGCTGACTACGAGCAGGCCGGTGCCTATCACTCGGCGACCATGAATCAGTCCTGGGCGGCGCTGTGGGATCGCAGCAATCCGGACTCGCCACTCAATCGGCACCTCGACGGTTCCACGGTGCGGGTGCAGATTAAGGCTGTGTCATTCCTGACGCGCGCGAATGGGGTCGCAGACCTGGCGCAACTTCGATTCCTGCGAGCCACTGAATTGAGTGGCGGTGCTGAGCGCATCGCTCATTACATTGCGACCGTGCAATACGCGTATGGCAAGCCTTCCAGCGACGAAGGCCTGAGGGCGCTCAATCCGCTCGGATTCAAGGTGCTCGAATATCGGGTCGAACCGGAACTCGGCCCATGACGGTCGGAAAAAGCACTCGCGTACGGTCGCTGCTGCATGCCGAACAGCTTGAGCTGCTGGGCAGGCTGTCGGGTTGTGTTCTTGTCGGTAGGCGGCACGGTGATGCGGGCGCGTACGCTGGCGTGGCTTTAGCAATTATGTCGGTGTTCAGTTCGGCATCGACGAATGCCGAGCTGCTGCCGCAGGCGTTTGGCGGCGATTCTCGTATTCGGGAAGTGATGTATGACCCGGATCAAGTGCTGAAGCTTGAGGGCGTGGTCGGTTATCACCTGCATCTGGAACTGGAGGAGGGCGAGACTTTCGTCAATCTCGGGGCAGGGGATACGGCGGCGGTCGAGATCGGCGCGGAGGGCCGGCACCTTATGCTGAAACCGAAGCAAGCGACGGTGGCGACCAATCTGACGCTCCTGACCAACAAGCGTGTGTACACCATCGAGTACACGGCCAGGCGCGGTAGGGAGCTACGACCTGCGGTGTTCATGGTGCGGTTCCAGTATTCGCCCGGTGCCGTGCCGGAAATGCCGGAACCGCAGCCTCCTGCAACGCCGCGCAACCGAAACTACTGGGCGTGCGGCGCGGCCGAACTGCGGCCAGTCGAGGCGTTCGATGATGCGGTGCAAACGCATCTGCGGTTTCCGGCACGAACCGAGTGGCCGGCGATTTTCGTCGCCGGCGAGGACCGCTCCGAGGGGCTGGTGAACTTCCATGTCGAGGGCGATGTCGCGATTGTGCATCGCGTCGCGCGACGGTTGGTATTGCGCCGCGGTGAGCGCGTCGCCTGTATCGAGAATCGCGCGTTCGATGGCGGTGGACGGAGCCTGCCGTCCGGCACGGTCGCGGAAGAGGTGGAGCGCGTGACCGAGGGCGCGCAGCGGTGACTGTTGAGCTCGGCGCCCTGATTCCAGGTGATCGCGCGCGCGCGGTGGTGGCGCGGGCACGAAGCATCGGCGCACGCATCCATCAGGGTTTTGCGCTCGCTGTAGTTGGACTCGTTGGCGGCGGGTTTCTGGCCTGGTACTACACCGCGTTGTCGACTCGGGAGTCCGAAAGCCAGGAGGCGGTCGACCGGGTCACGCAACAGAAAACCAGTACTGAAATGAGGTTGCCGCGGCTGGTGAAGCCAGAACCGCGCTGGGTCAAGCTCGAAGAGGTGCCGCCGTCGCTTGAGGAGGTGGAGGCGTCGCCTGAATCCGTTGGAGGCTGGAATGTGGGCTCCAGCGAGATTGCGGCGCCTATGCCTACGGAGAATCCGGCTTTGCGGCGGGTGCTCGATGCACCGGTGCTGGCGCGGCCGAGTTCGAGCGACACGACACTGGCTGGTCCTGGGACAGCGGGAGAAGGTGGAGCGGTTGCGACTTCCAGCGGAAGTGCGCTCGCCGGCAGTCTGGTGCCGACCGCCACCCCGGGGACCACTGCCGAAGTCTTAGCGACACGGCGCTGGCTGCTGCCGAAAGGATCGTTCATCGACTGCACGCTGGAGACCGCGATTGACTCAACGCTGCCGGGCATGACGAGCTGCGTCACGGCGGTGGATATTTTTGGCGCGGATGGGGGCGTTGTGCTGCTGGAGCGCGGCACCAAGCTGATCGGTGAGACGCGCTCAGAAGTTCGAACGGGCCAACGGCGCGTAATGGTGCTGTGGAATGAGGCGCGCACACCGACCGGGGTGGTGGCAAATCTGGCTTCGCCCGGTACGGATGCGCTCGGACGGAGTGGTGTGTCCGGTCACGTAGATACGCATTTCGCCGAGCGGTTCGGGGCCGCGCTGCTATTGTCCGTCATCGACTCCGTCGCGACTGCGCTTGCCAGTTCGCAGCAGAGTTCCGATGCGACGGTCATCGTTACGCCGCAGGGTTCACAGGATGTGATCGCCGAAGTGGTGCGACAGTCAGGGGACATTCCGCCGACCATCCGGGTGGCGCAGGGTTCCAGAATCCAGGTGTTTGTGGCGCGGAGTATCGACTTCCGCTCAGTCTATACACTCCATGAACGCTGAACTGCTGCCGGTCGCTGCCGCAATGCCGCCCGCGGTGCGGGAGCGCACGGCGCTCGACCATTATCTGGCGCCGCTCCGTCCCTTCCTTGTCGATCCGGAGATCACGGAGCTGTGCATCAACCGACCCGCTGAGGCGTTCATCGAACGCCGCTCGGGCTGGGAGCGTACGGCCCTGCCATTTGCAAGCTTTGACTGGTGTCATCACCTCGCGCGGCTGATCGCTGCATCCACGCATCAGCGGGTCAATGCCGAGTTGCCGTTGTTGTCCGCAGCGTTGCCCACCGGCGAACGCATCCAGGTGGTGCTACCGCCCGCGTGCAGCGACAGGACCGTTGCGATCACGATCCGGCGCCCGAATGAGCAGGTGTGGGAATTGCAGGAGTTGGCCGCCGGCGGCCTGTTCGGGCGCTGTACGGTTGCGGGACAGATGGCGGGCAGTGCGGACGCTGCGCTGGCTGAGCTATTCACGGCGGGCAGGTGGGAGGATTTTCTGCGCGCGGCAGTGCGGGCGCGGAAAAACATCATTGTGAGCGGCGCGACGGGTTCCGGAAAAACAACACTGACAAAGGCACTGCTACTCGAGATTCCTGAGGATGAGCGGCTGATCACGCTGGAGGATGCTTCGGAGCTGCGACTCGATGGCCATCCGAACGCTGTGCGGCTCTACTATTCGAAAGACGAGCAGGGGCTCGCGCGGGTAACGCCGAAGAAACTGCTTGAAGCCTGTCTGCGGATGCGACCGGATCGGATCCTGCTCGCCGAGCTGCGTAGCGACGAGGCGTACTACTACCTGCGTAATGTGAACAGCGGGCATCCGGGATCGATCACTTCAGTTCACGCGTCGAGCGCGATGCTGGCATTTGAGCAGCTGACGCTACTCGTGAAGGAATCGCCAGGAGGACGCGACTTGTCGCGGGGCGACATTCAGGCGCTGCTCCATCAGCTGGTGGATGTGGTCGTGCAATGTGGGGTGGAGAAGCAGCGGCGGACGGTGAGGGAGGTGTGGTTCAAGGGAACGAGCATGCCGAGTGCGCAATAGCGACGGATTGGGAAGGTAAAAGAAGAAGGGCCCTTGCGGGCCCACCAAAGGTGGTCAGCCCGTGGAGGGCAGCCAGACTGTCCGCCTGCGCTAACAATTGATGGTCCGGGTCGACCCTAAGCGGCCATTTACAGGTTCAAATCTTGCCTCAGCCATCATCCTAAGAACTCCGACCATTGCCGAGTGGGGATCGAAATCGCATGATCGGAATCGGAGCGGTATTTATCTTTGCCGTCGTCCTTTGCTGGGCTGGGGTAACATCTTCAAGTCTGGAACTGGGTCAGTGACAACATATATTTCTGTCGACCAAATCTACTCGCGCACCTTGCGCGAAGCCATCGAGTCCGGCAGATCTGTACCAAATGTGCTCCATGAAGTCCGACTCATCCGTGAAAGCGCGCGTCAGCTCCGTGCGGAAGCAAGGGTGCCGGGAATTAGGCAGCCGCTCATTGGGTATATTCCGGCGTATGGCGCTGAAACCGAAATTAGAGCGCTGCTCGACTATTGCCGACTGCGCCGAATGACAGCGAAGAGCAATTACTTCGTTGAATGGTTCGCAGATTTAGTTGCCTCTCCGGAGCAGGGGAGCGACATCGATCTATTTCTAGGACCTCAGAGGCATTGGCAATACCATGAACGCGAGGGCGAGGAATACATGGGAAAGCCTCAGCTCGAGCATTTTCGACGAATCTTGAATTTCTGGAAGCGAGATCTGTTGGTCAGAGTCGATCGCCGCCATTTGCATTCTAAAATATTGCACAAACTCCGAGGCGTCGATTCTACGATTTCTAGCGACGGCGAGACTCCCGAACCCGAACTGACCCAGGAGCTTCCTCTTGGGAAACCAGAACTCCGGCTGGTGCAAAAAATCGACGACGCACTTGGAAGGATCGATCAAGGATCCTATGGTTACTGTATCGAGAGCGGCAAACCAATTGGCCTCGAGAGACTTTCGGCACGGCCCACCGAATCGTTGTGTGGCGAGGTGCGGGACCAGCGGGAGCGTCACGACGACGACGAATGGTTCCACAGCGCTCGCAAATGATTGGCGGATTCCTACCGGTCAACTTATTAGTCGGCCGACGTGCTACACACGGCCAGACCTCGGTTGGCATGGATTAGGGCATGTCACACATCACAGACCCGGTAGAGGTGCTCTATCTGGTGTTGATGCTTCGGTGGGAGCGGTCTGCGCCACCGGACCAACACGAAGGGCTGCTTGACGACCAGCCTGAGCGTAATACGCAAATCACTCGGCTAGCCTACGTTTTAAGAAAAGTTGCCGCGGGCACTGGAGATCGCGTTTTTACAAAGCTTGAGCGCTTCACCCGCCGGGACGATGGCCATTCTTACGTTTCGAAGGACAGTACCTGGATGATCCAGCCGTACCCGCTGGCAAGAGGCTGGTCATTTGAAAGCTGCACGTCCTTGAACCAAAAGCAGGCCATCTTGCAACAACTGACGAGAGTCGGAGTTTCTGCGACGTTTGTTGCATGTGCAGACGATTTCGTAGCCGGGAAAAGCGTTGAAAAGTATCTACCGACAGATGAGGAGGAGGAGGAAATACTTCGTCGTATCAAGAGAGAGGAAATCGATCACGACTAATGGCGAAGTTAGGACGTCGGGGAGCCGGGCCTCGGTCCGCTGAAGGTGAGGCAACAGGGCTGGGGATAGTCAGCAAACAGTTCGTAATGCTGCCCGCGATTCAAACATGTTCAGAACTGCGAGAAGCCATGCACCAGACCAGGCGAAGGAAAAAAGGGGCCGAAGCCCCTCAGAGAATTCCCCTTTCGGCCAGCGACGTGACGACGTCACCGGCGACGATCAGGTGGTCGAGCACTCTGATCTCGACCAGGGCCAGCGCATCGCGCAGGCGAGTGGTGATGATCTCGTCCGCCTGGGACGGCTCGGCGACGCCGCTCGGGTGGTTGTGCGAGAGGATCACGGCGGTGGCGTTGCGCTTCAGTGCCTCCTTCACGACTTCGCGCGGATGGACGCTCGCGCCGTCGATGGTGCCTCGGAACAGTTCGAGGCAGTCGATCAGCCGGTGGCGGCTGTCGAGGAACAGGATCGTGAACACCTCGTGTTCGCGGGCTCCCAAGCGCATCGTCAGGTAGTCCCGCGCCGCCTTTGGCGAGGCCATGACCGTGCCCTTGCGGACACGAATTGCAAGCGCGTGTTTCGCGCCGGCAATCACTTCGTCGAAGGTTGCTTCGCGGAAGCCGGTCTTGGTGTTGACGTCGGTGGTAAAGAGAATCGTTCCCATGGTCTTGCTCCGTATCTCGGGCGGATTGCCCGTGAAGCGGAGTGGCCACACCGCAGCGGAGCCGTCAGGGCTCGGCGGAGCGCAGCGGCGCCGACTCGCGGAGTAGAGGAACGAGGACCATCGCGTGCGAAGACCGTCTTGCTGGGGACGAGCGAGCAACGGACGGCCTTGACGGCGAGAACGGTGTGGTAGCGTGAAGAGAACAGGCAAGCCCCCATTTATGTGGCTCAGGATTTGAGTCGGACGCACGCCAGCGCGTGCGGCGGCGGAACCGCCAAGACTGGTTTTCCGGGGGTATGCAGACTTAAGGGTCGGGGTGCGATCGCTGTTCCTGGAGCTTCCTGGACGGTCGGTTCCGGTGGTGATTGAGAAAAGATAAGGGAAAGGGCTGCCGGCCGGCGCCGGCGGCCCGAAGCGCCGTCAGGCGCGGATGCGGCGGTGCTCGTGGGCTTCCGCCGCGTAGGCCGAGATCGGCTTGTCGGCCTCGAAGTGAAGATCGCGTTCGACCGGGAGACTCATCGGGCCGTGAACGGCGGCCAGTTCGCTGAGGCGGACGTAGCCGAGTTCCGGCTCGCCGAGACCGAGGTCGCAAAGTCCGAAGGCCAGGTCCTCATCGTCCGGGTCGAGTTCGGTGAGGAGCCAGGTCGCGCCGGCGTCGGGGGTGAAGAGCTTGACCACGGGATGCGGGTCGGCCGCAATGCAGTCGCCGGCGCCGTATCGGATTGCCTGGCGCTGGGCGCGGCCGTTGGCAAGCAGCTGATTGCGTTGTGCAGTCGTCAGAAGGTTCATGTTTCGTCTCCTTGTCCCGGGCGGGATTGCCCGAGACTCGGAGAGGTCACGCGGCAACGCAGGCGTCACAGGCTCGGCGCAGCCGACCCGGCGAGTAGAGGAGGACGGGAAGCGGCCGAGCAACGGAGCGCCTTGACGGCGAGAACCGCGTGGTACGTTGAAAGGAACAGGCAAGCCCGCCCAAAACGAGCGCGACCCGCGCGAAATGTGATCGAGCTGCAGGGGGACGGGGGAACGATCAGAAACCCGTGGCCGAGTCGGAACAAGCTGTACGGCGCCGCCGGGCTGATAGTATTGGACGGGTCGAGGGGTAGCGGCGGGGCAGGGCGATGCCACTTTTTGTCTTCAGCAATAAGAATTCACTACAAGCTGTCGAGCAAACCAACTTCAAGCTCGAGTGCGCCCTGGGCTGCCATTGCAGGCCGCGGGCGAACGGTCGCCATTGCATGCTCCGCATGCTAGTCGTATATGCAGGAGGATCGACGACCTAAGTAATCGCCCACGACGCCTGAGCGCCGCGTAAGGACAAGGGCGGCGGCGCAGCAGCCACGATCAACCAGCGTGTGGGCCAAGGAGAGGCATAAGTGGGCCCGTTTGATTGGCACAAAGCGATCGAAGCCAAGCATCGTCGGCGCACGCAATGCCGGCACTTGACCTGTTCAGCGGGTCGAGAAATGTAACGTGGTCGAACCAGAAGCAATCTGGGACTTGGACAACCTCCGTCGTGCCTGGCGATGGATTCGTAGCAATCCGGATGCGGCTTACAAGTCGTACTTTCGTGAAAGCTATGGAATCTACTCTGTTGACGATGAGTCAATGCTCGCGCAGCTACGCGACCGCTTGCGTCGAGGCGTGTATCGCCCCTCTGTTGCCACCAAGATCTTTCTTCCGAAACCTTCAGGCGTTCTCCGGCCGTACTCATTGCTAACGATTGAAGATCAGATCGCCTACCAGGCGGCAGTCAATGTTGTCGCCGATCAACTGCTTCCGCGCGTGCGTCATAGATACCTGATATCGGTGTTCGGACACCTATACGCGGGGCGCAGAAACGTATGGTTCTATCGCAAGTGGTCGACTGGTTTCCAAGCCTTCAATAAAGCTGCAAGTGATGCGTTCAGCGACGGTCTGACGTACACGGCGAGCTTCGATCTGACGGCCTTCTATGACAGCATCGATCACGGCGTACTCACGCACTTTCTTAGACGATTGGGCTGCAGCGTGGACTTCTGTCGAGTCTTGTCGGAATGGCTGACAGTCTGGACCGCGACGGACCGAAATATCTTTCACAACCATGGGATTCCCCAAGGACCATTATCGTCAGGGCTTCTCGCCGAGACCGTGCTGACGCACCTGGACGACGGAGTGTCACCGAACCGTCAACTGCGGTACTTTAGGTATGTCGACGACGTTCGCTTGTTTGCGCGCTCGGAACTGGCGCTTCGACGAGCGTTGTATGGTTTAGATCGCCTGAGCAAGGATGTAGGGCTATTTCCTCAGTCCTCGAAGATCTCAATTCACGAGATCAAGGACATTCAGAAGGAACTAAAGTCGATCAGTCAGCCGGTCGAGAGCGCGGTACGTTTACCAATGCCAGACCAAGCAGCGGTGCAGCGGCGACTAGTGAGCCTTTCGCGACGATTCAAAATCACCGACACCACACGCTTCAAGTATGTGTTGGCTTATGCCAGTCCACGGGCGCCGCTGACGGACCGCCTCTGGAGAATCTACGCGCACGCGCCGCATCTCTACGATCCAATTGCAAGGTACTTGGCCCGATACGACTGGCTGCCTGACCGTGTTGTGGATCGACTGACCAAAGAAGTGATTGAGCAGACTTTGTATCATGCGGTGGCGGCCGCCTTTGTTCGCTCTGCGACCGGGCGCGTGAAAGCCCATAAGCTTCGACGCTTTCGCTCCGCGCTAAAACGAAGGTGGCAACCGCGTGTGATGCAAGCTGATCTTGCGGGCGCGTTGCTTCATGCGCTTGCACCCATGGATGGGTTGACTGAGCGCCAGCACGAGTACGCCATTTCGTATGGAAGGGGGTGGTGGGTAAGAACTCAGGCGGTTCTTGCTCTAAAGACATCAGCTCTGCCAACAGGCAACAAAGCGCGCCTAGCAAATATGGCGCTGACTAACGAGTGTAACGACGTCGCCGTCGCGGCTGCATGGATCTGTGGGACGGAGGGATATGTCGTGTCCGCGGCGCGGCGCGCGATTCGGAGTCCTGCGAAGGAAATATTGAAGAAGTTTGGACTGTTGCGTCGTGGCGGCCCTCGCGAATGTTATGTGGACAGCATGTTCACCGAGCTAACAGGTGCAACGGGTGGACCAGTGTGGCGCCGGTTCCTGGCGCGCAATTATCGCCACGTCGAGAAGCAGTTGGTTTCTGGGGTGGCCTATTCGAAGACGAGCGCAACGGCGTGGATAAACTGTATGGATGTACTGAACGATTGGCTCCTGATTGCCCTCTACCAGCGTGATGCGGAGCTGGGGAAGTATGAAGCGGGGAAGGTGGGGTCCGTCATGGGCTCAACCCAGCTGAGTGCAAAGTATCCGGCATTTGCCGCGTGGGTCCAGTTCGTTCATCGCCATCGGTATGAGAGCCAGCTTTCCCACGCCAAAGCGAAGAAAACCGGGCGCCCAACGCGAGCCCTGAAGTTCTCGATCGTGAAGAAGGCCTGCCGCTTGCTGCGCGAAGCGGTCCAAGAGTTCGGCAGATTGACCTGAGCAAAGTGCCCCTGGGAAGCAGGCAAGGGTAGTGTCGTGTGCCGAGGGTTGGCCGGGACTGGTACGCTTAGGCAAAAGTAGTCAGGGATTGGCGGACAAGAACAATGACCAATGAAGAGGATACCTGCAAAAAGCGGGTATTGCCCAAGCTGCAGGCGGCGGCGTGGAACGTCCTCGGCGACGCCCGTCTCAGGTGCCGGTGTTTCGGCCGGAATCGCTAGCGATGGCGACTAACGAAGCCTTCTCCCGCGTCAGGATCGACGCACAGCTCAAGGATCAGCGCTGGGAAGTCGACAATCCCAATGCAGTGCGATTCGAGTACGTGCTTGCGAACGGAACGAAGGCTGACTATGTACTGTGCGACCGAAACGGGCGGTCGTTAGCCGTAATCGAGGCCAAACGATCCACTACAAACCCGGCAGATGCGGCGGGCCAAGCGCGGGCGTACGCGGAGCAGCTTGCGGTGCCGTTCATCTTCCTCGCCAATGGCGAGGAAGTGCGGTTCTGGGACTGGCAGATCGAAGCGCACCCGCGGGCCATAAAAACGTTCTTCTCACCCGGGGACCTGGAGCGGCGATTTGCCACTCGTGTCGTCAAACGTGATCCGCGGGCCGTGCCGATCGACCGGCGGATCGTCGAGCGGGACTACCAGACCGATTGCATCGAGATCCTGACCGGCGAGATTCATCGCGGCCGGCGGAAGATGCTGGTCGAGATGGCCACGGGCACCGGAAAGACCCGCACGGCCGCGGCGCTGATCAAGCGGCTGTTCGAGGCCAATGCGATCACTCGGGTGCTGTTCCTGGTTGACCGCAATACGCTTGCCAAGCAGACCGAGGATGCGTTTGCGGAGCATCTGCCGGAGTATCCGAGCTACCGGCTGCAAGCGGGCAGACGCTTTCAGGACGAGAAGCGGATTACGATTACGACATTGCAGAGCATGATCAACATTTACCGGGATTACTCGGCGGGATACTTCGATCTAGTCATCTCGGACGAGTGTCATCGCAGCATCTATGGCAAATGGCGTGGGGTGCTGGAACATTTCGACGGCGTGCAGATCGGCCTGACTGCCACGCCCTGCGTTGCCAATGTCGATGACAACGCACCGGATGAGGAAGACAAGGCATTCGTGCGAGATACGCTGCGGTTCTTCGAGGTGGACAAGCCGACCTACACCTACAAGCTGAAAGACGCGATTCGTGAGGGGTATCTCGTCCCTTACCAGATCTACAAAGCGAAGACCGTCAAGACTGCCGCGGAGGGCGGGTTTCCAGTCACGCGCAGCGATCTCTACTGGGCCGGGATGAGCGCCGAGACGCGAGCTGAGTTCGAGGAGCTTTTCCGCGTGGAGGGGGATCCGATCACGGTGGATCCATCGGCGCTCGAGCGGCGGTTCACGATTCCGGAGCGCAATAGGGCAATGGTGCGCGAATTCCGGGATGTACTGACGCATGGGTACATGGACACCAAGGGCATCCAGCGCAAGCCACTCATCGGCAAGACCATCGTGTTTGCGGTGACCAAGCGACATGCCGAGACGCTGGCGCGGTTGTTCGACGAGGCGTTTGCTGAGCGGAAGCCCACGCCGGAGATCCGTTACGCGGACTACGTCGTGTCGGGATTTGGCCGCGAAGACACGCCCGACGGCGAGACTCTCATCAAGCGTTTCAAGAAGGAGAAGTTCCCCGAAATACTCGTCTCGGTGAACATGCTGGACACCGGTTTCGACTGCCCGGAAGTCGTGAATCTCGTGTTCGCCCGCTTCACCAAGTCCGCGATCCTGTATCAGCAGATGCGGGGCCGCGGGACGCGCAAGTCCAAGGGCAAGCCACTGTTCACGATGTTCGATTTCGTCGGTGTGTCCGACTATCACGGCGATGACGACGCGACGGGCGAGGGTGGCAGGATCGCCGAAGCCCGGCCCCGGAAGACCTATACGCCGCGCCGCTTGCTGGTGGTTGATGTCGACGACCACATCGACCCGCTGAGCCGCGCCTGGGTTACGGTCGATGAAGACGGGCGGCTGGTGTTCCCGGAGGCGGCCGAGGCCGAGGTTGCGGAGCTCGGCGCGCGGTTCGAGGCCTGGCTGCTGACCCAGAGCGGACTCACGGCGGAGCAGGGCCGCTGGCTGGCGCTGCTCGGTAACCAGGTCCGGGCGAATGCCGACACCTGGAGTGAGGTGTCGGCCGGGAATTTCGCGTTTCAGCCGTTCTCGTCGATGGGTGGCATGGCGCAGGCTGTCCGTGTTTTCGGTGGGAATGAAGCGCTGGCGTCGTGCCTCAGTTCATTGAATGCCGCCGTGTACGCAGAGTCCGGCTCCACATCGGGGCAGCCACACGGGATGGACGAGCCACGAACCGGCGAGACGCGCCCGTCGTCGAACTGATCACCGCTGAGAGACGTCCATGCCATTGACCGCTGACATGCGCCGCGACATCGATCTGATCCGGAACTACCTGTTCGGCGGTGGGTATCCGAATCCGATGGCGAATGCCGAGCAACTGTCGTTCCTGTTCTTCTTCTACCTGATCGAAGGGATTGACAGCGAGAATGCCGAGCGCGCGAAGGTGCTCAAGCAGAAGTACGAAAGCATTTTCGCTGGTACCTGGGAACTCAAGAATCCACTCAACGCGCCAAAAAAGGGTGACGTATCCATTGCCCGCGATCGGTTCCGCTGGTCGGTGTGGGCGCGGGGCCTGTCGGGCGAGGCGTTGGTGCGGTTCGTGCAGGACGAGGTGTTCGCGTTCTTCGAGGAGATCGCGGACCGGTCGGCCACCAATTTCATGCGCGGCGCGCGGCTCATGATCACCGAGCCCACCGTGCTCACGCAGGTCATCACGCTCGTCGACGGGCTCAAGCTCGACCAGGCGGATGCGGACACCAAGGGCGACTTGTTCGAGCACGTGCTTAAGCAGATCAAGCAGGCGGGTGAACTTGGGCAGTTCCGCACGCCGCGGCACATCATCCGGACGATCGTCGAAATGGTCGATCCGCAGGTCGGGGAGACCGTGTATGACCCGGCCGCCGGGACGGCCGGGTTCCTGGTCGCTGCCTACAACCACATCCGGCTCGCGAATTCGTCGCCAGCCGGGACTGTGGAGGTCCAGTTCGACGGCAAGACGCAGCGACGCGGCATCGGGGACAAGCTCTCGGCGGCGCAGACCACGAAACTGCAGACACAGACGTTCTACGGCAACGATGTCGACCCGCAGATGGTGCGGCTTGCGACCATGAACCTCACGCTCCGTGGCATGCCAAACGTACGGATTCTGCTGCGCAACGTCCTGACCAGCACGCTGGATCCGGAGCAGCGCGAGGCGCTGCACTTGCCGGAGGCCGGGTATCACGTGGTACTGGCAAATCCGCCGTTCGCGGGGAAGATCGACTCGGACCGCGTCGTCGACGATGTAAAGGTTGGGAATTCCAAGGCGACCGAAGTCCTCTTTCTCAAGTACATGTTGGAATCGCTGCGACCGGGTGGCCGGTGCGGGTTGATCGTGCCGGAGGGGCTGCTGTTCGGCTCGACCGGGGCACACAAGGAGATCCGGCGTCAGCTCATCGACAACAACCGGGTCGAGGCTGTCATGTCGTTGCCAGGCGGGGTGTTCCAGCCGTACTCGGGTGTCAAGACGTCGGTGCTTCTTTTCCGAAAGGGCGGCAGCACGGAGCGGGTACTGTTCCTGCACGTCGACAATGACGGGTACAAGCTCGATGCCAATCACGACACGCCGATCGAGGTCGATGATCTGCCGGAGCTGGCCAAGGCGTATAGGGAGCGTGATGCGAAGCTTGCGGAGTGGGCCCGTCGGGATTCGAAGGCGCCCTGGCACCATAAGTGGTGGTTCTCGGATGCCGCGGAGCTGCGTGCCAACGAATTCAACCTGTCGGCCGGACGCTATCGGCCGGTGAATGCCTCGACGGCCGTGCATCGGGACCCTCGGGAGTTGCTGGATGAGTTGGCGGAGCTGGAGCGGGAGATTGCGGCGGAGGTGGGGGCGTTGAGAGAGTCCCTGTCTGAGCAAGCATGAGGTTCGCGACAGTCCCGCTTGGTGAAGTTTGTGCGCAAGATCGGGCGAGCGTACGTGCGAGAGAGCGCTCGGAGCTGCCGTATTTGGGCATGGAGTCGATAGAGTCCCAGTCGGGCTCCCTAGCTAAGGGTGAGTTATCGAAAACGCCAGAGGCACCCGAGGCGAATTCGTTCCTATTTACTCAATCGCACGTCCTATATGGCAAGTTGAGGCCGTACCTCAACAAGGTTCATGTCCCAGCTTTCGACGGGAAGTGCTCGACTGAGCTCGTCCCGCTACGTCCGTCGAAGGAGCTGCAGAGGGAATATCTGGCGTATTTCCTGCGCGCCCCGTCAACCGTCGAAAGGATCTCTCAGCGAGTTGCCGGCGCGCGAATGCCGCGTGCGGATATGAGCTTTGTAATGTCCTTGCCTATCCCGTTGCCGCCGGGAGACGAGCAGCGGCGCATTGTCGATCTGCTTTCCCGCGCCGAGAACATTGTGGGCATGCGACGGGAAGCGGAGGCCAAGGCCAAGGAGATAATTCCAGAGCTGTTCCTGAATATGTTCGGGGACCCAGCGGGAAATCCGAAAGGTTGGGAGGTTCGATCCTTACCCGAGGTTCTCGCGGAGCCATTCAAGAATGGCCTCTATCTGGCTAAGGAGTACTACGTTGCCGATGGCGCCCCGGACGGTGTTGAAATGGTTCATATGTCCGACGCCTTCTACGGGGAGGTTCAGCGCGGACAACTCCGCAGAGTGATTGCTCCAGCCAAAGCGCTTGAGCCTTATCTTCTAACAGGTCGTGACCTGCTTGTAGCGCGACGCTCGTTGAATTGGGAGGGTGCTGCGAAGTTGTGCCGGCTGCCAGAATCAACGGAGCCAATCGTCTTTGAATCGTCCTTTATTCGTCTGAGGACCGATCCCGAAAGAATTGAGACTGACTACCTGTATTACTACATGAATAGTCCGCAGACGAGAGCCGCGTTTATAGAAGGGCGCATTACTGGAATTACGATTTCTGGAATCAACCAGGCCGCTCTTGCGACCATTCCTGTAATGGTCCCTGATCTTGAGTCCCAACGGCGCTTCTGCATGCACGTTAATCAGAGCCGATCAATATCAGCTTCCCAAATCGCCGCGCTACAGACGTCGACGAAGGTGTTTAAGTCGCTGCTAGCGGGTGTGTTTGGGGGAGGCACCTGAGCAGCGGCCACAATACCGACGCATCCGGGCTGTCTGCTACATGAAGGAAGCTGAGTTAGAACGTTTAGCTATCCACGGTACTGGAGCAGGACGGTCATCCACTCGGGGCAGCCTGCGAGCTTCAGGAAGCCGTGAAGATCGGGGAGTTGTTCGATCTCGGACCCCAGGACCGCAGATTCGGTGACGTGTTGCTCACTAGTGCTGCGGCTGACGCGCGGGTCGGCGAGAAAGCCGCCGCTTCTGCTCTTTGACGTATGGCTGCGGATGACTTCGCGGTCGCCGATTAGACGGCTCGCGAAGCGCGCGGTGCCGCCCTGCTCACTGGCAGAGCACCTGAGAATCAGAGTATTCCCGCAGTTCTCGACGATGGTCTGGGCCTCGCCATGCCCGTAGGTAGTGGAGACCTGAGCGATGGATTGAAAGCCCAGCACGCAGCGGCCGCCGAATTTCCTGAGTCGGGCGAGGGCATCCTTAAGGCCGTCAATCTGGCCGAGCGCGTCGAGTTCGTCCACGACAAACCAACAAGGTGGCGGGTCACTCGTCCTGTACGAGCCGTTGGCGCGCGAGCCGGTTTGGCGAGGCAGGGGCTGGCTCTCGACGGGCTGACTCATCCGCTCGAAGATTGCGAGGCGCATCCAGGTCGAGATGATCGAGCGCAGCGCAGCGATTTGGTCGGCCTGGTAGGGCAGAAACATGGCGCCCTTTCCCTCCCGCGTCCAGTGACGGACGGACAACGGTTCGGCCTGTTGCGTCGAAAGGTATTCGAATGCCGTGAGTGAAGCTCCAGTCACCGAACGGATGGAGCCGAACATCCGCTCATTGCCTGCCTCCAGGAACGGTTGGGCGGGAGTACCTGACACCAAGAGTCGTAACTCCTCTGCGGATGCCGAGGTGAGAAGTCGGTAGAGTTCCGGCAGCTCACGAATGTTGGCCTCATGTAGTTGGCGAGTGACTGCCGTGAAGAACGTGCGCGCGTAGCTGCGCCAGATCCGGTCGGGGCCTTCATGGTCCGGGATCAAGGAGCGGGCGAGCTGCTCAACGTCGTAGGTGGCGCGGATCTCCCCAAATAAGTCCCAAAGCTTGGCGCGTCGGTCGAAGGGATTCAGGACGACATCGCCACGTGCCGGGTCATAGAACTCATCCAGATAGCCTGAGTCTGGATCGGCGATCACAGCCCGATCACCACGACGCAAGGCCGCGCCTAACAGCTCACGGATTGCGGTCGTCTTGCCGGTGCCGGTAGTGCCGATCAGCTTGAAGTGCTTGGTCTCGTCCAATGGTGGTATTGCGACTCCGGCGAGCGTCAAGGCGCCATTGCGTCTGGCATGTCGGGATCGACGCTGAGCATCCTTGCCGTCGAGGATCACGGTGCCACGCTTGACGTTGACGCCCGGGGTACGGCGTGCCGCCGCAATGCCAGCGAGGTACCCGAAGAGCAGCAGTGACATCAGGCCTGCCAGCTCGATCGCCTTGGGACTGAGCAGGGACGTGCTCAGACGCAGCAACGAGGCCTGCGTTGTTGCGACTAGCAGGGCCACCAGCAGCATGACGGGCACGGCCACGAATGGAGCCCCTACAAGTCGTAGGGCGGGTGCGCCGCGCTGCAGGAGGCCCAGGAACATTGCAGTCAACGTGATGCCATAGGCCAGGATCCAGGCATCCCGACCATGGAAAGCTGTGATCCAGCTGAAAGGATCGACTGTCATTCCTGGACCGCCTGCGGCTACATCGCAAAATCGTCGTCGCGCATGACTAGCCTTGGAGATTTGGCAGGAGTCTGCGGCTCGCGCTCGAGCTGGTCCTGCCTGTTAGCCCGCCAAGCAAGCCAAGCGTCGCGTCCTGCTTGACGTTCCTGTTCCAGGTCATAGCGCGGTGCGAGTCCCGCGTCGCGATCGCGCCGGGCGGCCTGCAAGTCCCCGGTCAGGTCCAGGATCGACCGCTCGATGGCCTGCCGCTCGCGCTCGATTCGGCCGAGTTCCGCCGCGAGTTGCAGGCGCTCGTCTGCTTGCTCCCGAATGTGCCAACCGACCTCGGAGCGCTCCCCCCGGCGCTCGATGGCCGTTACGGTGGGTCCCAGGTGCCGGCCTGGCGTCCGCTGCTCGCCCTGGGAGTCAAGGCTGCGATGGTCGATACGGGATTCATGCCCGAGGTCCTGAAGCTTTCCGTTAGTCAGGGTTGCCCAGCGCTCCCGGATCGCTGTGACCTCCTCTTTAGCGGGTCCCAGTCCCTGCTTGGCGCGGTCCGTGTCGGCCCATTCGATTGAGGTCTTGGCACCAAGGCCAGTCGCCTCGATGCGGCGGGTCGTCGTCAGGATGTGGGCATGAAAGTTTCGCTGGTCACCTTCCCGGTGCGGCTTGTGCACCGCGAAATCAACCGCGCAGCCAAACCGGTTCGCAATCTCCTGGCTGAATTCCCGTGTCAGCTCCAGCCGCTGCGCCTTGGTGAGTTCATTCGGTAGCGCGACTTCGTACTCGCGCGCAACCCGCGCGTCCTTGCGCTTCTCTGAGACCTCGGCCGCGTTCCACAACTGCTGCCGGTCGCGCGCCCAGTTGATGTCGCGCCTCGCGGCCTCGACTGGCAGCACGATCTCCGAATGCTCGACGCCACTCTTTCGCGTGTAGTCGAACACCTGGCCCGTCGTGTGATCCTCGATCCGCTCGGCCGCGCGATACGCGGCAGCGGCAGTCGCGCTGCGGCCAGCCCCGCGCGACACCGGCTTCACGGACAGGTGGTAGATGGCCATGCCGACACACGCCTCTTACGCTCCGTTCCGAGGGACCGGGGACCCGGTACGCGTGCGAACGCGGGCCGTAGCAGCCGGTCCCTCGTCGCCCCGCAGCTTCGCAATGCACGCGTAGCAATGCTGCGGGGCCACACCGGGGGTCCTGGGGGCAAGGCGGAAACGCCGGCCCCCAGGCGCACTGAGTCGCGCAGCGACTCGTAAGTGCGCCCTTTGCGGTACAGCAGCCTTTGGGAAACGCGGCGACATGGACGAGATGGTGCTGTCAGTGAGGACGGTGGTCCGGGGCTTGGACGCTACGCTCGGCGCCGCCCACTGGGAATATCCCCGATGAGTTTTCGTGCGAACGCGGCGGATATGCGAGCCGCGACAGCACAGCCGTTCAAGTGCAATCACATGGCGGCGCCGCAGACAGTGTTCTGCAAGCAGCGAAATCAAAAGGCCGAACAGTCAACGTCCGGGCATTGCAGGGGAGGACAGATGAAGTCGGGTCAACGTCAGGATCAGATTGCAGCTCTTGAAGCGAGACTAAGTCAGCTCAAGAAGCGAGAGAGCCTCGCCAATGCCAGACTGCGCCGATTGGGATCACGGCGAACGCGGAAGGACGATACCCGGAGGAAGATCCTGGTCGGTGCAATTGTGCTGGCAAAGGTTGAGCAAGGCGTAGTGGCCGAAGCCGACCTGCGCCGGTGGTTGGACGGGGCACTCCGGCGGGCGGACGATAGGGCGTTGTTTGGGTTGTGAAGTGAGAGTCTGCAAACGACCCTCAGCAGAAGTTCGTCACGCTACAAAGCTGACATTCAACGCCGCAATTCACCGGAGTCAAATAGCCACGCGAGGAACGAGCGGCGCTTTTTGACGTCCGCGTGAAATTGCATTGTTATAAGTTTCTCTACCGATATTTTGTTCAATTGACCACCAACCCAAATAGCCCAAGTAAAGCGACAGAAGCAAAAAGTGAAGTAGATGGAAACCGAAACGGATTAATGCCACCTTTACGAGCCACCGCCGCACTAAGTAATGATAGCGCTGCATTCAAAATTGTTAAAAAAACTACCAACTCCGGGCGATCCGGATGTAAAGCCACATACGCATAAGCACCCCCCATAAACAGTGTGTAAATGGTTGTAATGTGCCAACAGTAATAGTTCAGCCATTTGGATGCTTTCGGCAAACTAGAATTTGCTAGTAATGGTGCCGCCACACGAGGGCCACCGATAAATGTATGAACGGAAAAAGTAACAACGCTCATGGTTGCCGCTGCCCACAATAACGGTACCTGCATGCTTTACTCCTTATCGCGGCCAGCATCAGCCGCGCACCAGATAGGCGGCAAATTTGCGTATGCAAATTTGATGACCGTCTGGGGCGTCGGCTGCATGCAGTGGTTAGGCGCCCGGCCGCGGTCGAACTTGTCGAATGAGATCCTGACGGACAAGCTCGATGAGCATAGGGCAGTAAGCGCCAGCCTGTGCCGTAAGCGTTCGGGCATCGATTTCGTTCTCCGGGTGTGCAATTTGATTGCGAAGGCGAGAGACGACCGTCTCACGCCGGTGCTTTCCTTCGACCAGCAGTGTGTCAGGACGAACCGACAACAAGAACTCGTCCACCTCTGATTGCTTCTCGCCATACATGACCTGTAGCGCCCCATACAAGAGCAGGAACTTTCCGATACCGTCTGGCATCCCCTGGGCAATTCGATGAAGGCGCGACAGACCTGCGTTAAGCCGACCGTCGAGGATGGTTCGCTGCTGATCTAGTCCGTAGTACTTAGCGGGTTGCGGCAAACCAGCCGTGGCGGTGGCCGACAAGCTGCCGGCACGACGCGGTTCATTGAGTGTCCCAGACGCGTCTCTGTATCCAATGTATCGAATCGAAACGACACGATGATTGTCGATTAGCGCGATCCGATCGAGGAGATCGTCAACTTCAAGAGTGGCTTCGTTGAGCGCGAGCTCTTCGGGCCACGTACGGGCCTTCACTACTTCCACAAGAACTTCGTTCGGCCCGTTCTGGCTCATCGTGGAATTGCGGAACAGGAGAGATATGGCGTCAAACGCGACCTTCGTGCCGAGACTGACTCCATGGACCTCGACGACGAAGCTGTACGTGTTCACGGGCGCCTAACTTTGAATTGAACGACATGCACGTCGGCTCAATTCCCCGATGTCGGTGTAGTCCTTTATTTGGACATGCTCGCGCAACACACGCTGCTGGACAAGCGGCCGAGCTGGGCTAGCAATCCGGCCCCGGTGCCGAAGGACCGCTCCTGGCCGAAACCGGGCACTCGCGCGATTCACGTGTGACTTCGCGACGGCCCTTTGACCTGCCTGGCGATTTGAGGACCAGCTGAGACTTGGAGAAGATGGCTCCCCGGACAGCGAGGGAGTCATGAAGAAGACCCGATTTACGGAACTGCAGATGGTGAGGATCCTGCGCGAGGCGGACGTGGCGCCGGTGGTCGAGGTGGCCAAGAAGCACGGGATCTCGGACCAGACGATCTACCTGTGGCGCAAGCGCTTCGGCAAGCTCGAGGCGGTCGATGTGAAGCGACTGCGTCATCTGGAGCTGGAGAACACCAAGCTCAAGAAGCTGGTGGCGGAGCGCGACCTCGAGATCGAGGTGATGAAGGAGGTCGCTGCAAAAAAATGGTAAGCGCACCCGTCAGGCGGCAGCAGATCGCGTATGTGGTCTGTCGATCCGGCGAGCGTGCGCGCTGCTGAAGGTGGCGAGATCCAGCTGGCGCTACCGGTCGCGGCTCATTGAGCGTGACGCCCCGGCGCTGGTGGCGATGCGTGAGCTCGCCGCCCAGTACCCGCGATACGGCTACCGGCGCATCCAGGTGTTCCTGGCCAGGCGCGGCCACGTGATGAGCGCGGATCGCACCCATC
>JBGTBX010000525.1:0-4121 GCA_041749115.1 Gemmatimonadaceae bacterium | reverse complement strand
CGCTTCGGCGTTTCGAAATCGATAAACAGCATCCCGACATACGGATTCACGATAAGATTGCCGAGGCTCTTGAACATGCCGTTGCCGTCATAGCTGGGAAACGCCAGCGTTTGCGGATCAATCACGCGAACGAAGCCGGGCATCCCTCCTTTGTATGAACAATCGGGGCGGCCTTCAGCGTCCGCCGTGGAGAGGAAGAACAGCGGCCGGCTTTCGATAAAGGATCGGTCAGCGTCGGTGAACGCATCCCGGGCGAGGGTTTCGACCAGACGGTCGGCGAGCTTGCGCGTAGCAAAATGCTCCTGGAGCTGCCGTGACCCCTCGTGATACATCGGAACATCTGGCATATGTCCCTCCTGATGTGACTCAGGGTGAAGGTTGGATCCCCACGGCAATGGTACAAAGATTGGTAAGAGGAGGGAAGGCACACGGCCTGGACAGTCGCCTGCCGTGTCACTCACCCCCGCCACCGTCAGGGTGGACCATGCTACGAATCACGTCCAGCGCCGCTCCATTCACGAACACTTTCTCTTCAAACCTTTCTCCCCAGCTCAACGCCGTGATATCGCGGTACTCACGCAGCGGATGTTCACCATACCCCGGGTGCAGCTGCTTACGCAGCGACGCACGTACGTTCACGTCCGCTCCATGATGCAGCAGTAATTTAGTAAACTGCGCGGACGCACTTCCGCCGCCATAGTTCATCCAGAACGCCGGCTGTGATACCACCGTACAGAACAGCGCAGTGTGCCCGCCGAATCCCTCAGCGTCCACAGCTGCCCGCGTGTTTACGTCCGCTCCGCGCGCGATCAACCACTCGGCGATTTCATACTCGTCGTAGTCTGCGCACAGGTGCAGCAGCGTCGTTCCTTTGAGCGGCGTCCCCTGCGTGGCCTGCACTTCGTCGTGACAACCCAGATCCGGGGGGTAGATCTCTTCGTGTGTGAACGTGCGATTCAGACATGATGGGTCCCGCTGGATGTGTTGTTCGAGCAGGTCAATGCGTCCGCGATGCAGCGCCATGGTCGGCGTGTCGGGCAACTCCAGCCCATGGCGCACATACATCTCAAGAATTTGATGTTTGGCCATCGGCTTGCGACTGTCTGTCTCCAGCACAACGTCAACCGGGGCAAGCCGTCGCCCGTCCGCGTCGAGCACCTTCGCACCCAGCTCGAGCAACATCGCGGTGCCACCAACGCTCAGCGTGTACGCCGGACCGCCTAACGCGTGGGCGGGTACGGCGGGCGATCCCATCATCCCATGTAGCATGCGCGCGGTTGCCACCTTACCCTGCAGTGCTGCGCGTTCCACTGCACTTGCCAGATCGGTCGCGCCCATGCCGTGCAACATGATGATGATTTCGTCTCTACCGAGGTTGGCCGCGTAGGTAAGTGGCGGCCCCCAGTTACTGTCCTGGCGAATGAGCACCTGTTCGTGAATCAGGGCGGGTGACTCGATGACGAGTACACGTACTGCAGCGACGTCGTTCGCCCAGATGGCATCAGCCATGGCACACGCCTGTTTCAGTCGCGTCCAGCTGCTCGCCCGATAGCTTCGGGCCAGAGCATGCTGCGCCTGTGACAGTTTAATCTCCGGCGTTTCATCGAGTGGCGCATTGGCCGAGCGCAATTCGGCCAGAGCGTCGGGATCACCGGCGCGAGCGGCGCGCAGCAGATCCTTGGCCTGATGCTTCAGCTGCTCAAAGTCGGGACGGACGGGTAACCGGCGAGTACGCATGACGAGCCTCCTGGCTGAGCCCATGTCCGCTTAATGGGCAGGAAGGAGGTTCGCTGCGATCACGTCCCCTTCAGACTGCAACAGGTGAACTCGGTTCTTTCCGCGGACGGGGGGCGCCCTGCGCGCCAAGGAGAACGATGTGTCCGCCAGGGCGCGTGGTCAAGTTCGGCGGCCGCGGTGATTGCGGCGTCAGTCGTTGCGAATCACTTGCGGGGTGCGCTGGACACCCGTGTGCGCATCACACCGGTTGAGCCAGTCGCTGAAGCTCGGCGACCAGATTTTCAATCTGCGCGGTGTGACGTTCGGAGTGGCGGAGCACCACTACGCAGGCATCACCAAAGTTGGGACGGACCATGGCACTTAGTGGTGAGACCATGCGTGGTAGCCGCCAATTCTTCGCGGCAACGCGACGCATCAGCGCGCAAACTTCCTCGTGCGAGGTTATCACCGCCTTCACGACTTCGTCCCGTACATCAGGCCCGGGTTCGATCTTTTTTGGGGCCGGCAAAGGGATCGTCATTGTGAGTGATGACGCCAACCACCTCGCAGCAAAGGTCGAGCGCCAGGTCACGTCAGAAACGGGGGCGAGGGAAAGTTTGTCTGCCAGCTCGGTCATCGGCTTGAGATATGCTTCGTTCGTGCGTGCGATGTGTTCGAGTACCTGATTCACACTCCATCCGCCATCGGAACGCTGAATGTCACGCTGTTCGTCCGCTGTGGCCGCGTAGGCCAACTGGAGGCGCTGGTTCACCGCCTCCAGTGCGCTTGTGATCATTGGGGCGAGTTCTCGCGGGAGCGCCTTCGCGGGTAGCGGCGCATGGTGTCGTGGAGGGAGTCCCATTATTTAGCGATTCGGGTGAGGCCAGCAATGACCCGCTCTGCGACTTCATCAAGCGGGTAGGTGTCGGGGGCGAGCGCATAGTGCTCGCACATCCCATCGATCTGCGCAAAAAGTGCGAGCGCATCCGTTTCGGCCGCTGGTGATCCCGCCTCGCGCAGCAATACCGTCAGTACGGACACGATCTCGGCAGTCCATTCAGTGAGCGCGCTGCCGAGCGCCATGACCACGGCCGGTTGGTGACGCGACGCGTATCCCAACTTCCAGAAGGGGAGATGGTTCCGTATGGTCGACGCGGCCGCCCGTACGAGCGTGCCGAGTCTGTCGGTAGACGGCGCCGCTATCGACATCGCGAAGGTACCACGCACGTCTGCCATGCTTTGCTCGAAAGCAGCGATCAACAGCGCTTCTTTGCTATCGAAGTGCTGGTAGAGCAGGCCGGTGGCTACCTGCGCGCGGCCGGCGATGTCGCGCACCGTGGTTGTGGCATAACCCTGATCCGCGAAGCCCGCCATCGCTGCTGCGAGGATGCGCTCGCGCGTGGCGCCGCGGAGGGCTTCGTTTTGGTGAGGAGACCGGGCCATGGTATAAAATGAACGCTTGTTCATTTTACACAAGGGGGGGGGCGCTGCTGGGCCAGCCAGGCAAGAAGCCGCGGCGTGATCCGCGCTTCTCGATGGTTGTCATCAACTCTTCATCCAGTGCTCATCGCGCCGCCACGCAACCGTCATCCCTGCGCTATCTGCCTGTGCAATAGTGTCGCACACCCACTCACACGGAGCCGGATATGCAACGACGCTTCTCGATGGTCGCGGAACCGAACGTCATCCCGATGATCGACATCCTGCTTGTCCTCCTGATCATCTTTATCCTCGCCTCCATCACCCACACTCGGCGCGCTTTCGATCTCCAACTACCGGCTTCATCAAGCAGCACTGGCGGAAGCGAAAGCATTGTGCTCGCAGTCAGCGAGGGGCCATCGTTCACATTGAATAAACAGGCGATACCTGCGCACCGTCTGGAGCAGGAACTCCGCGAGGTCTTTGCCGGTCGCAACGAACGTGTGTTGTTCGTCGAGGGCGCGCGTTCAGTTCTGTACAGTGATGTGGCAATGGCCTTTGACGCGGCTCGCGGAGCGGGAGTGAGCGTCACGGCGGTGAAACTGCCGTGAGCCGACCGCTGCTACACAGCTAAACCCTTGCCGCTCCCGGTATTGCGCTGCTGACCATCACGCAGCGCAATATCTCCATTGACGATCACCACCTGAATCCCGACGGGATACGAAAACGGCTTTTCGAATGTGGCAGTATCAGCCACACGAGCGGGATCAAACACGACCACGTCTGCCGCAGCATTCACGGCGAGAGTCCCACGGTCCTTGATGTTGAGCCGCGATGCCGGCAACGCGGTCATCTTGTGGATCGCCTGCTCCAGGGTCAGCGCCTTTCGCTCGCGCACGTATCGGCCAAGCACCCGCGGAAAACTGCCAAGTCCACGGGGATGTGGGCTCCCGCCCCGGGCGTCGGTTGAATAGGCGCCACCATCG
>JBGTBX010000524.1:0-4689 GCA_041749115.1 Gemmatimonadaceae bacterium | reverse complement strand
CCACCACCACGAATCATACCGTCGATCATGTCGCGCATGCGGTCGGGGCCGAGCGTGTAGCGGGCGTTGATGCCGATCTGGAACGGAACGGGAATGCCATTCGCACCGTTGCGTGACGCGCCGAATCTTTCGTTGACCTCGTAGAGGTAGCGATTGTTGGTGGCGTCGAATCCGCGAACGTACAGCAGCGTATTGTCCTGACCTCGGAACTGACCCCAACCGCTCAGATTATCAGATCCGTGCAGCGCCTGATCGAGGGCACCGAGGAAGTTCACGGTTAGGAACGAAACGGCCAGACGACGATTGAGGCCGAGGAAACCGGGACGCCAGTTAACCTGCAGGTCGAGCGATGGTTGCCAGACGCCGGTGCAGGTGTTCCGTCCGGCAACGGTGTCAAAGGCCCGTGTCAAACACTCGCGCACTGCCGACGGCGACTCGGCCAGCAGGCGTGTCATGCCCGCTGCCACGGCGGGATCGGTTGCTGGCGATGACGGATTGAAGATGAAGGCCCGATCATTGCGGGCGCCGTCACCATTGATATCACCGCCTACCAATGGCGTAAACGGTGTCCCCGAACTCATGCGGCCAAAGGCAGTGATCTCAAGCCCCAGATTAACGGGATAGTTGATTGTACTGACAAAAGTGTGCTTGCGCTGGAACGAACTGGTGGACCACTCGCGATCGTTGGGATTACCGGCAGTCGTCGGGCTCCCGAACGATCCGAATCCACCACCTGCGCTGCCAAAACCACCGCGTGCACCACCGCCGCCACCACCAAAGCCTCCACCTCCGCCAGACCCCTGGTCACGGGCATTCGCCAGCGTCCAGGACAGGTTGAGACTAGCTCCCCGACGCGTGAAGCCGCCGAGCGACAGGGAGAACTGGTTGGACACGCTGGCCAGATCCGAGCGAGTAACGAGCACCTGACCGTACGCGGGGTCGAGACGCGATGCCAGGAAGCTCGTCGCGCCGGTGAACGGAACAACGCTGGACGCTGGCACGAAGACGGGACGGCCGCCCTCATTACCAAGTGCAAACTGCGGCGCGTCGACCAGGTTGAGGTCTTGATACCCGGGTTGAGCAACACCGCGGGAGTATGAATAATCGGCGTTGAGATTGAACCGCTCGAGAAAGCGGCGTGACACCCCGAGATTCGAACGCCACGCACGCGATGCAGCAAAATCTTCTCCGAACACCGTCACGTTGGGACGTGCAGTCGGGATGAAGGAGTTACCGCCGCCGGCGCATTGTGTAGGGATGGACGCGGAGCTTGCTGCGAAGGCCGACCAGTTCGGAGTCGGAACGTCGGCACCGATGCAAACAAGCTGCGATTCATTGTCCGGCAGGCCGGTCGCTCCCGCTGCGGCCGCGATCAGGCCGGTCGAAGGAGCGGACCGAAACTCACCAACGCCGCCGCGCAGTGTAAACCAGGGCGGGGTAAAGCGTCCCTCCTCGACCACCTGACCCACGCTCCAGGAAAATCCGACGCGCGGGCTGATGCGAAAATCGGTCGGGACGTTGTCGGTGCGATAACCGAACTTGCTTTCGATTTCCGGATTGAAGGCGGGAGTGTTTCCGAAGAACGAACCCTCAGCGCGCAATCCAAGGGTAAACTGCACGGCTCGACTCACCCGCCAGACGTCGCCAAGGTACAGCGCAGCGTTCGACCCGAGTCCTTCGCGGAGGCGAGGTTTCAGCGTTCGTGTGAAACTGGCCGGAGTATTGGTCTCAAAGTCCTCCAGCGAATTGAACGAGAAGGTGCCGAGTCGATTGGTGGTGACATCCTGCTCGAAGGCCGTCGAATTGAAGAGCCCGCCCAGCTTAAAGCGATGCGAACCGCCGTCACTGAGCCACGACATCTCGTTTGTTGCTTCGAACGTTCTGGTAGTCCCTTCCTGGGGAAGTCCGGTGTTTCCACCAAACGTCAGTGTAGAAATTCCGGACTGACCATCGGCGAACTCCGAGTTGACCTGCACACGACCGGCCGGAGTTTCGACGAAGGGTTGGCCCTCCTGAACGTCTTTCGCCGTGTACACCTTCAGTTCATTAAGAAACCGACCGGCGATGTTGGCCGTCATTGTGCCGTAGAGACCGCCGCCCCAGTTCCTGTTGTTTCCACCGGTTTGCGGAAGTGCCAGCGGTCCGACGCGTGAGGGATCCTGATCACTCGTGCGATAATCCGCCCTGAGGGTAAACGACTGTCCGCTCTCGGTGAGATAATCCAGACGCAGCAGCCCCGACGCGTTGTCAGATAAGCGATCGTCGGCGAGAATACCAAAGGGTGACAAGCCGGCATTGCTGAGCAACGAGGTAAATCGATCGACCGAATCGGGAGCGACACCGAAACGAGTAAGGGTCGCGGCATCCGAGTTGGCGAGTGAGGTCAACACATCGGTTCGGCGCCGCATCTGCAGTGATCCGAACGCGAAGAGACGATTCTTCACAATCGGCCCGCCGAAACCACCGGAGAACTGGTTCTGTGTAAACCCTTGAGCTGCTGGAGATGGATCTTCTTCGATCGCCAGATCCCGGTCGCGAAGCGAATAGCTGAAGTTGCCTTGAATGCGATTGCTGCCGCTGCGCGTCGTTGATGAAATCTGTCCACCGGAGAACTGCCCGCGTGATACGTCATACGAGGACGTAATCACTCGTGTGTTGCGCACCGCTTCCTGGGGCACCGATGCCGAGCCGAAGGAGATACCGTCGAGCGTGATGTTGTTCGCGTTAGGCGAAAGGCCGGCAACGGAGAACTGATTACCCGTTGTGTCACCACCGCTGAGTGACACGACCCCAGGTGCGGTGAGCACCAGTTGCATCAGGTCGCTGGCATCCAGCGGAAGGCGGGCGGCCTGATCGGTGTTCATCGCACGCTCGATTGAACCCGGAGTTGGCGCATCACTGGTACGGGGCACGTTCTGACGCGCGGTAACCTGCACGGCATTCAGTACCGTCGGATTCACGGTCATGAGGAAGTCGTGGACGAGTCGGTCCTCCTCGCCAACACGAGCAATCATGATGGTCTGAGGGGAGAGACCGATTGCACGGACCGTCACCCGGTATTGGCCACCGCCGTCGGGAAACAGGACGGTATAGCGCCCTTTGTCGTTGGTGCGCGCCCGCCGAGTGACTTCGAGTTCGAGGGAGAAGACTTCGACCTGCGCGTCAGGGAGAGGGATTTTCCCCTCCGCGCGCATGACGGTCCCGGTGATGATGTCCGTGGCGCTGCCGATTTGGGAAGCTGCGGGAATCGACTGTAACAGCGATGCTGAGACCGCCAGAAGTGCGAGTGCTCGTCGCGACATGAACATGAAACTTTGATTGCAGGTACTGGGGGGCCCCCCCAGATGGAATTTCTGTGCGAAACCTCCGTTGGCACCACATCAACTTTCCTCACCACGTGCCCGAAACGTGCACAACAGAGGAGTAGACGCGCTGCGCAGAGGCTTGTTAACGACCGCCGCGGTCGTTTCGCTGCCTTAACAACCGGCCCACCGCGAACGTCTACCTGTGTGCCAAATCATTGGTATATCGTCACTTGGAGAACAACAATGCGCAGACCAATTCGTACACTCGTCGTCGCGGCCGCCGTACTTCTGCCGTTTCCAACCCTGCAGTCGCAGGCCAACACGCAGCGTGCGCGCGCCTCACGCGGCGCCTCAGCAAGCGAACTCATCAGCGCCCGCCGCGCACTCAACCTCACACCTCAACAGCTCGTTCGCCTCGACTCCATGGAACGTGCCCAATTCGCCGCCCGCGATCGCGCCGCGACCGCAGCGCGTGCGTCACGCGATTCGTTGTGCGCAAATCGTCGGCCCTGCGTTCTGAGCCGCGACGAACTACAAGCACTGCGCGGCAATCAGGACAACCGCATGGCGAGAGGAAACATGTTCGCCGCGGACTCCGCGCGTCGTGCGATGACCATGAGCGTGCTCGACTCCTCTCAGCGTGCTCGGTTCGTTGCACTTCAGGGCCAGCGAGGCCGCACGGCGGCGCGGCCTGGGGCGCGGGCGCAGAGATCTGATGCGATCGACGGACGGCGGGGCATGTTCAGGGGTCAGGACAACTCGTTCCGGGGCCGACGCAATGACTTCAGGGGACAGCGCAATGACCTGAGAGAACAGCGCGGCAACCTTCGCGGGCAGCGCAACAGCCTCCGGGGCAAGCGCATCGCTCCGCGGGGGATGCGCGACGACATGGTGCAACGTCAATCCGACCGCAATCGACCCAACGCTCCGCGGCGCGCACCGCAACCGCGTCGTCCGGGACAAGACGGATAATTCGAAGCCAGCGTCGGACAACCGGCGCTGGCGTTTCCATCCCGAGGCATCCATCCCGCGTCGGGCGTCGTAGGTTAGGCAGCAGGCAAGCAGGTTCTGCGCCCAGCCCATTTCCCACGACGTCCCGCCGCCCGTGCTTTCAGAGTTCCTCGTCTACTTTCGACTCGGCTTAACACACATTGCCGACGTGCGCGGCTACGATCATATCGTCTTCATCGTAGCCCTCACGGCCGGGTACGCGCTGCGCGACTGGCGACCACTCCTCTGGCTCGTGACCGCGTTCACACTCGGACACTCCCTCACACTGGCGCTCGCCACGCTGGGCATTGTGTCCGTGAACGGAACAGTGATTGAACTGCTTATTGCCGTGACAATCGTTGTGACGGCGCTGTATGCACTCTCCCGGTTTCGC
>JBGTBX010000523.1:0-7086 GCA_041749115.1 Gemmatimonadaceae bacterium | reverse complement strand
GATCGACGCGACGGCAGGCGGGCGGCACGGCACCTACGATGGCGCGGTCGCGCTCGTTCCTGGTCTGCCGACCGCCAGCGATTCGGCGACGCACCTGCCCGGCGATGTCGTCGGAACCGTGCCGCACGATCCGGGATTGCTGCTTCCCGCCTTCACGCTCTCCTTCTGGGCCAAGGTGCTGGCGTTCCCGGCCGGGGGCACTGCTGTCCTTCTCGCAAAGGATCAACTGGGGCGGTTCATCGGTGATTTCGCTGTGTTCGCGAGGCACGGAGACGGGCTCGTCGCCCAATTTCAAGATAATAATGAAGACTATGGGATTTCATACATTTACTTCGACCTCAACATAACTTACCATATCACTGTGACGGCTGACGCCAGCGGCTTCGACCTTTGGATCGATGGGCAACATATCGACCGCAGTTCGGAGTTCAGTGGCGCGTGGATTTCCAATGCCCAGGCGCTGCAGTTCGCCAGCACGCCCTGGACACAGTTCGTCTCAAACGTCATCCTCGACGAGGTCGCGCTCTACAGCCGGGTTCTGGTCGACTCCGAGATCATCGCGCTGAGCCAGCGGACCGGGACGCCGGTCGCCGCGCATGATGCGGGGCTGGAGGTCTCGAGCGGCACAACCGAGATCTTCGACGTCGTGGCGAACGACAGCTGGGTCGGCCGGCGCGAGCAGCTGGTGATCGACATCGTCTCGCCGCCGAGCTTCGGCGCGCTCACGGTGCGGAGCGACAAGACGGTCGAGTTTGCGGCCTATCCTGTCCAGCAAACGCAAGGGGACAGCTTCGCCTATCGGCTCCAGGACGCGAACGGCCAGAGCAACGTCGGGACGGTGAGCTTCACCGTGCTGGAAGCAGCGTCACCGCCGCCCGATGCGCTGGCGCCCCTAAATCCGCTCTGCTACGTCGAGAGCGGCACCGACACGGTGCTGGTGAGCAGCGCCGCTGCTTTGGAGACGGCGATCAACAACGCGCCATCAGGGCGCAACATCCTGATCGCGCCCGGCTCCTACGCGGGCGGCACCCGCGTCTTCAACACCAATGGCGCGGTCGGCAACCCGATCGTGGTGCGGTCGCAGAACGGGATCGGTACGGTCACGTTCGGCAATGCAAATTGGACCGTGAACGGTAATGGACTGGTCATCTCCAAGCTGTTCTTCAACAACAGCCGTATTACCGTGCAAGGGAATCGCAACAGGATCACACGGAATAGGTTCCGTCAGATCGGAGGCCAGAGCGTCTTTATTCACACCGGCTTGGACACCCGCATCGACCACAACGATTTTGCGGATGTATTGGGGAACACCATGACCAACAAGCGCATTATAGAGTTTAGAAGACAGGGAGTTTCTGGCGGGGTGCTCAAGCGAGTTCTTATCGATCACAACTATTTCCATGATATGGCTCAAAACGTTGACACGCAGGGTAACTGCTCAATTCTCTACATGGGGACTGGAGAAACGTGGAGCGACTTCACCGAGACTTTTCTCGATTACAATTTAGTCGAGAACATGCTCCTTGGTGGGCAAGGCGGGACGGGTGGGGAAGTCATTACATGCAAAAGCAGCGGAATGAAGATCCGCTTCTGCACATTCGTCAACGTCAACCAGTATATCCAGCAGCGCAACGGCGCTGGGATGGAGATACGAAGTAGTTGGTTCGAACAATTTGCCACTTCTTCACCGCTTAAACTTTTCAACGACACGCCGTGTGTACCCGGCAACCCGACTGCTTTGGTGATCGGCAATCGCATGATGGGCGACCTGAGCATCTGGATGCCGGCCGGGAACAAAACCACTTGCGGCAACACAGCGGGCGGGATCTACAGCGCGTGCATCGGTGGGCGGTGTGTAGGGAACATCCTCGGCACAGGCTCGATCCAGGTAGGTGCGTTCTGGGGCGGACAGACCGCGACGGTTCGCGCACAAAACACCTTGCTGGCAGGCAACACACGCAACGGCGCCCCAGCGACCCCCAGCAATGGAGTCAGCCTGAGCTTCGAGCAGAGTACGACGATTCAGGCGACGACCGCAGAGGCCTACACCCCGGCGGTGCGGCTCGCGCCGTCGAACGTTGGGCTTGCAGCGCCGGATCCATATTGCCCGAGCGGGCCGCAGTCATGAAGAGGGTCTACCAAGCGCCGTCGACGGTCGAGACTTGGCAGCCGGGCATGTTCGAGCGCCCCTGCGGTGGCTGCACGATGTGCTGCAAGGTCCCGGCGATCCCCGAGATCGGCAAGGCGCCTGGTGCTTGGTGCGAGCACTGCGAAAAGGGGCTGGGCTGTCGGATCTACGATCGGCGCCCCGAGCCGTGCCAGGGCTTCCACTGCCTCTGGAAGGTGATGCCCGATTTTCCCGAAGAGCTTCGACCGGACAAGTGCAAGGTGATCTGGACGATGAGCGAGGACGGGGACGTCGCGATCGCCACGACCGAGTACCCCAGGGCACTCCAAACGCGCCGACAAAAAGCGCTGGTGCGGAACTTTCGCTGTTTGGGAATCGCTGTTGTGATACGAGGCCGGCTCGGCCAACCGGCCGATCGAATGGCGGCTGGAGCTTTCGGCGTTGGTTGACCTTGTCGACCCGGCGCAATCTGTGATAGCGTACCCGTTGTGATCATGAGTTGGCCCAGCAGACTGCCGACTACTTCACCGCGGCAGCTCCAGCAACCGAACGCCATCCGAGAGAATGTGCGCCAATTCTCCAGCCCGAGGCACTGAGGTCATAGCTAAGCGATGAACGGCGAGTTACCTTTTGCCAGCACCGTAGAGCGCGTCTTCCGCGTCGGTTATCGGGCACGACGGCTCGCAGGCCCTCCTCGGGGAGATAGCCTGCCTGAGATCATCCTCTCACGCAAGCTGCGGCTTATTTGCGCAGCCATTCCGCTCTGCGGGACCCGAACGCTAAAGAACTTTTTTCTCGCGAACCGGGACGTGGACTTCGAGGCTGAGTTGCTGAGGGACACGGTGCCCAATGTATTGAGGTCCAAACCGTGCGGAGACACACCCTTGCTCTTCAGCGTCGTGCGCAACCCTTGGAGCCGGGTCGTCTCTTGCTATGAAAAGAAGATCCGCGGCGCGTACGCTAAGCCCGGGTACAGTGGTTATAAAGTAATTTCAATAGTCGCTGGCTATGACGGGCTTAGCGTCAGGATGTCGTTTGATGCCTTTGTTGAATGGTTGTGCGGCGAAGAGGGCCGTGACGATATAGCAAACAGACATTGGATGTCCCAGCACAAGTTTATCCCTCTTTCCGAGGTAGAATGTAAGCATGTAAAAATACTAAGACTGGACTCGATTGAACATGATTTGAATGCAATGCTTGCCTGCCGGGGATTGCCATATCAAGTTGTGAAAAAAGAGAATTCATCTGCATCTACCGCATCGGGCCGATTGCGTGCGACAACCAGAGAGTATTATAATACTGGAACAATAAACGCGATCGGTGATAGATACGCCAGAGATATCGAGCTATTCGGATATAGGTTCTGAATGCTATACACCGCATGTACTGCCGGCGACTTAGCTTTATGTTAAGTTCAAGTCCCACGTCTACACGAGATCTATGATCGGCTTGCCCAGGCTTATGCCCTGCGTCGAGCCCTTCCAACGTCGCTCTCCATGCGCGAGCCACGCGCACCCTGGGTACGTGGTCCCCCTTGACAGAGCAACGAGGATGCCGCATGGCAACCGCAGAGTTCGCACTGCCACCCCGTCGACCAGACCGAGCAACCTCCTTTGGCAAGAACAGCCCGATCCCTCTCCGCGCTCCGGCGCCTGCCGTTCTTCGTGGCGAAGTTTCGTCGCGACCTGACGAACCCGCTACGCTACGTCTGCAACACCGATGACGTGCACGGACCCCGCCTCGGCCGGTATTACCTCGTGTTCGACGAGGAGGAGCTGATGCGGGGTGGCAGCGTCCACTTCCATTTCGACGACGACGGTGTCCCGGTCATCCCGACCTACATCGACGTCGAGCCGCGCCAAATGCACTACTACCCGATCGCGATCGGCCAGTACGCTCTCGCCATCTTCCACAGCTGGCTGCGCTCGTCGCGCGACGAGGACCGGCGGCGCTTCCTGCAGCTCGCCGACTGGTTCGTCGAGCACCAGGCCGAGGACGGCTGCTGGATCGCGCCAAACGAGGTGCCGACCTACCGGCTGCATCCGCCCTGGCCGTCCGCCATGGCACAGGGGCGGGTCCTCTCGGTGCTGACGCGAGCCTGGCAGTGCACCTCGGACGCGAAGTACATCGCCAGCGCCAGACGCGGCTTGGCCGCGTTCTCGGTGCCGATCGAGCAGGGTGGCATCGTCGATGCCTATGACGGCTTGGCCACGTACGAGGAGTACCCGGCGCAGCCGGCGCCCCACGTCCTCAACGGCATGATCTTCGCGCTCTTCGGGCTGTGGGATATGATTCGGGCCCGAGCCGACGACGCCAGGATAGCAGAGATCTTCGAGCGCGGCGTCGCCACGGTGGAGGCGCTCCTTCCCCTCTACGATACCGGCTGGTGGTCGCTCTACGATCTCTACCACCTCGAGGTGCCGACCCCGCGCAACCCGGCGACCGCCCACTACCACGACATCCACATCAAGCAGCTCCGGGTCATGCATGCGATCACGGGCCGGGAGCCGTTTGCCCGGTTCGCCAGCCGCTGGGCCGCGTATGAGGAGGGGTGGGCAGGGCGCCTTCGCGCCTATGCCGGCAAGACCATGCTCGTCGCGCGACGAAAGCTCACGTGAGGGCGCTATTCATACACGTTCGACAAGTGATTTGAGGGCTTCGCTTCTTTGCAGCAAGCGCAGTGGGCATAGCGGCAGCACGATCCTGGACATCCTCCTCGGCAACAGCAGCCAGATCGAGAGCGTCGGCGATCTCCTCTCCGGTTCGAGACGCGCTGATTGCGAATCGTGCAGCTGCGGCGCGACGATGTCGGATTGCGCATTCTGGTGCCAGGTCCGCTCCCGGCTCGAGGCCGAGGGCATTCCCTGAGTGAGACTTGCGCGGGATTGCCGAGACCGGCCCTGCGGGCCTCTGGCGTGTCTGGCGGGCTGGCGCGACCGATCCGGCGATGGTGCGCCGGGCCCAGGTCACGCGGTTGCTGGCCCAGGCGACCACGGGGAGCACTATCGCCTCCTAAAGGCTATACTCCCAGTACGAAGTACCCAGTCGTCGCAGCAAGGTCAGGCATGTCATACCCTTCGAACCGGCGCGCCAGCGGAATCTCGCGTATTGCATCCTCGGCACCATCTCGGAGAACTGTCTTCTCCTCCAGCACCTTGAATCCGGCATCCTCGAAGAGCCGACGATAGTCCGCGTGCCGCAGCCGGTTCTGGTAGTGCATTGGTGGGTTCCAGCGACGCCACTCGTCGTCATCAAAGCGCAGGAAGTGCCAAGGGCTGATTGATCGGTCGGCGTGGCTCCAATGGTCGCTGTAGTCGATCTTCATGCTCAGCACGGCAGGGGAGCGACACAGCCGACGGCACTCTTGCATGATCGCGCTGATGTCCTCCGGCGGAATGTGCTCAAGCGTGTTGGTCGAGACGACCATATCGATCGATCGCTCGGCGAGGTCCATGGCGCGGGCATCGCAGGGCGCACGGTACTCGATGCCGTAACGTGGCAGCAAATCCTCTAGGCATTCGACCTCGTCGGGCCGGCGCACTTCACCGTCGATCCCGTGCTCGGCATAGTGCCTGATGACGTGGTTTACAAGGCTGAGCCGCGTGTGTCGGTTCAGGTCCACGACCAGTTGATGCTCGATCCCAAGACACCAAAGCGCGATATTTCCGCAGAGATCCCAACCAGCGCCGAATTCAAACAGCCCACCGTCGAGTAGAGCGCCGTTGCGCTTGAAGGCCTCGATGTGGGCCAGGAAGCTGCCATTGTAGATGGCTTGGATCCTGGCCGGCGGCCGCGGGATCGTCTTGGTGACGTAGCGCTGTATGGCATAGTGCAGGTGCCCACCACCCGGTAGAGCGCCGAACGCACGGAATGCCAATGCCTTATGCTGCCAGCGCATGGCTACTACTGCTCGCGTGGGGGTCTCATCATATCGACATCCATGCTGAAGGACGAATCCTAGTCCTACCACCCCTGAAGTTCATACTATGCGAGCCTCGGGTAGCACGCTATGCGAGCCACCGATTGCACGCAAACAATCTGACTGCTGGTTGAGATCTCTATGATGGACCATAAGATGCCGCAAGACAGCAAACTGTGCGCTTCGCCAGTGCAAGTATCGGTCGGTCATGGCTCTGTCTTCGCCCCCGCGCCCAGTCTCCTCGATCTCGTCACGCCGAGGGGAGGTGCCGATCGGAAGGGGTGAGCGACGTCATTCGCAGCTTCATGCGCGACCGGCGCGGCAACGCCTGATGGACGGACGGCAAACAGCGCGAGCACCCCGAGCATCATGAACATCGTCCGGTTGCCGGGGACATCGCCGCTCACCATCGCGTTCAGGAAGGTGTTGGCGAACAGCATCACGGCGCACAGTGCCTGCGGATCGCTCCGCAATCGCTCCAGGGTAGCCGACCGGAAGACCGCGCCGAGCAGCACCAGTAGCAGGCCAACCGCAACCAGACCTCCCTCGACCATCAGCTCGGCGAACAGGTTGTGGGGATACCAGTTCATATCCCGCCCGAACGCGAGCACCGGCCAGCCGCCGACGCCGTGGCCGATCAGCGGCGCATCTCCGGCAAGCTCCACCGCCTTGGCGTAGAGTTCCGCCCGGGTATTGCCGGGCGTGCCACCGAGATCACCCTCCAGCAGCCGCTCCAGCCGGTCCAGGCTCGTCAGCCGCTGGTCCGTGACCGTGCCGTAGACGACGAGGCCCGAGGCAACCGCCAGGAACAGCAGGAGCACGGAAAGCTGGGCGGGCCAATAGAGGATCCTGGTCCGCGTGAAGCGTATGCCGAGCCCGGCCACCAGCACCAAGGGGAGCGCGACCGCGAGCACTGGGCCGCGCCCTCCGGCGATCGCGAGCACGAAGCCGAGAAAGACGAACACGATGAGCCACAGCCACTTGGTCCCGCCCCGGCCGTACAGCCACGCCGCGAGCGCGACCAGCGCGCCGAGGCCGG
>JBGTBX010000522.1:0-26423 GCA_041749115.1 Gemmatimonadaceae bacterium | reverse complement strand
GCGCCGGCGTCGATAAGAACCTGCAACGCCTGAGGAAAATTTCTCGCTGCGAATTCCTGCGCATTTACATGATAGGCGAACCAGATCGTACTGCTCAGCACCGTCCCGTCGAATTCGTTAAGCGCCTCGAGGTCAGCACCTCGTGCAAGCAGCCGCTGCACCAGTGCGATATGGCCACCGGCGCTGGCGTTGTGCAAGGCCGTCATCCCGTGATTGGCGTTTACGTTGACGCCGTTATCCAACAGAAATTCCACGATGTCGATGTGCCCTTGTTGTGCCGCCACACTCAGCGCGCGTTCCCGTCTGACCGGACTCTCCAGTGGGAATCGATCCCGAACACGTTGCAAATCGCCAATACCTGCAGCGGCAAAGAGCGTGTTCACACGCGCACCACGAGCCGCCAGCGCGACGGCGGCCTCAGGGCATCCATTGGCGAGTGCTCCGCTGACGAGATTCGGCAGACTGTCCTCGCCGTCGATGTTGGCGCCGACACTCAACAGCAGATCAATCAAGTCAATCTGCACGCCGCGCGCCCGCGGATGCGCGCTGGTTGCGGTCAGCATCAACGTGGTACTGCCGCCACCGTACGCGTCACTGGTGGCGTCCACCTCGGCACCAGCGCTAAGCAGGAGTGTGACGATCTCCACAATGTTTGGCGGTGTTAGTTGCCGGTAGTCTTCGATGCCGTTGGCAGACGTGTAATGTAACAGCGTGGAACGGTGCGCACGCGTGGAGCGTTGACGGATCAACTCGGGATTGTCGGCGAGCATCCGCTGCAACGTTGCGATGTCTCCCGTGACAATGGCGTCCGCGGCGCGCTCAAAGCGTTCAACCACGGGATCGGCGCGTTCAGTGGATTCATAGGCCAGCAGTTTGGGCCAGCTCTCGAAGTGGTGCCCACGGGCAATCACCAATTGTGCATCGGCGAGTGCGAACGGCGCTTGCGCGACGTGTTCCGGCGGTTGTCCGCGAAATCGCGGATGGGTAAAGCGAATCCTGTCGAGCGCGCGGGCATCGGCCGCACGGTGCGCTTTCACAAGCTCCTTGGCCTGCTTACGGGCTTGCTCCAGATTAATACGCGCGAAACCGGTAGAACTGCTCATCACAAACCTCCTTTCAACGCGCCTGTGGTCCGCAATGTCAGGCTGAAAGAAGGATTGTGGAGTCAATCCATTTCAGGTGGGTGGGCTCGGCCCTTTCCGCGGACTGGTGGCGCCCCTCGCGCGCAATCCGAGATTAGCGATTCTCGTTTTGCCCGTCAAGCGGCATGCCGATCAGGGTAGTGGGTCAGTTGTGACGCACTACGGCCGATCAACCCGAGCGCCTGACGGCAAACCAGGAGTTATGACCACCGAAGGCTACGTTTCAGACGACAGGTTCGCCGGACGCGGGCAACGCTGATGCCTAACGACTTGTCGAGGTCAGCATCAAAGTGTGGACTGCCGCCACCGTAACCGTGGCTGGTTGCATCCGCGTCTCTTAGCTCATTACGCTACTTCTGTTTCGTTTTCTTGAGATAAGCTGCGCCCAGGATGACCGAGATCAGAACTATCAGGGCAGTGGTACCAAAGCCCCATCCCATTCCCCATCCCATGCCCCAACCGCGCTCATTGCCCACCATGTGACCATCCTGACCGCCGACCATCTGGGCAACTGCCGTTGTCGGTGCTAAAAGAAACGCCATTGTTGTCAATGGAAACTTGAACATTGCTGTCTCCTGAGGAAAAAAATAAGCGGCTTAACGTGTGCGTTCATCTGCAATGAAACTTTAACCGAAACAGCGAAAGTGCCCGTCTGACGCTCGCCGTCTGATACAATGTCTTGTTTGCGGCTTCGGGTTGCCCGGTCATCCAATCTCTCGCCTGTCCGTTCCTTCTCCCGGAACGCCCTGCTCACACCCGAGTTGCGCATTCGAGGGGCCTTCGTTGCCCAGGCCCTGATGCTGTTGCCTCTCCATGACGCTGTGTCCCATGGAGATTAGCTATGGCACCAGTGGCGGCAATTAGCCGTGAGTGGTATCGTGCGATTATCGATCCTAGAAAGGCGGGAGTTTCACGCCCTCGAAATTCGGACGGATGGCACGAGAAAATCCCAACTGCCGGAGACGAGAGCGCTGCCTCCGCATCGGCCGATGCCGCGACCGCTACGCAGGGCACTGTCCTTGACGCCTGCGCTGTGCTGCGGGGCATGGATCTCTCGTCCTACCTCGGCACGCCAGCCAGCGAGTACAAGGAATCTCTGCGTTCAACCACAACGTCGGCGGGCGTGACCATGTACGGCGCGGGTCCGGTCGGTGGACTGCCCCTGCTGACGCTCATGCTCCGATGGGGGCCGAAGGGCGCCGATCCGCGCTCGATCGAGGAATGGGTCAAGACCGAATGGGCCGCCGATACCGTAGACCTGGGTGCGGAGATGGTGGCCGACCTTCGGCGCGCTGAGGTGATTGCCGGCGTAGGAAATTTCGCCGTGGGTTACTCAATGGGCGGGGTGCGGGTGTCTGCATGGTGGGGACCTCGTCACCATCTGACTGCAACCGCGAACAGTTTTCAGGACAAGGCGCTGGCCCGCCGAGCCGTGGAAGCGGTGGCACGTGAGGCAATAGCTAAGTATTGATAGCGCGGATGTGGCTTACTGAACTGATGATGGACGTTTCCGCGTTCCACCATCACTTCAGCGGGCCTCCGCAACCTCGATAGTCCTGCTGGTTTAACGTGACGGTCACGGTCGTCTCAAAGGACTGCCCGCTCATGGTGTCGGTGCAGGGCACGGGCTCGATCACGAGGCGCAAGTCGTTCGCTTCGTTGATTGCATGGTACGTGCGGGCGCCGCTTATCTCGGCGGTTTGTGCTTCGGGCACTGGTGTCACCACCGGAGTCTCGCCGAGTCGCTCGAACCGAATGTGATTGCCGCCGTCGATATCGAGCCGCCAGAAGGGCTCCTGCCCGAGGGCCCGAAAATTCAGGGGTGCGTCGACCGCTCTTTGGCAGGCTGTGCTCCACGCCAACGTCGCCGCGAGCGCGAACAACGCACGATACTTCGGCCGGATCAGTGTGGTTTGCGCCACACGCGGATCCTGTGCTGTCCTGATTGCGACAGGCCATCTACAAAATCACCCGCAGCATTACCAAACGCCAAATTCGCGGCGTTCTGATGGTACTTAAGGCCCTGTGCTTCGAAGTACGCGATGACTTCACCGCGAGGCATCTCGAGATTGTACTGATAAATCCGCCAGGTGGGATCGTATTGGGCGATCTGTCTGGCGGTTTCCACCAGCATCAACCTGGCGCCAGGTGGCAGCTTCACTCCGACCTCGTCTGCTGTCGGCGGGCGCGCGGTGAGTTCCTTCTGCACGGCGACGCGCTTCTGATTCACGACGAAACCGCCTTCGGTGACGGTTGGGTCCCCGCCTTCAGCGATGAGTTTCGTAAAGCGGTCACGCACCTGACCGCTTGCAGCAGCGGCGGTGAGAACGAGCGCAAAGATAAAGTTGGAGCAAGTCATTGGCCGGGCACAGGAATCACTCCAAGCTGTTGCATCATCGCCATCTGGTCAAACAACCTCCACGATTCGACAATCTTTCCGTCGGCGAGCCGGTCGACAATGATTTCTGTCACGGTGACAAGCTTTCCCGTGGGAGGAATGCCCATCAGGTCAGCAGTATGGGTCCCGCGATAGGTAAGGCGCGTAACAACCTTGTCTCCCTCCGCAACAATGTCCTCGACGGTCGATTTGCCGTCCGGAAATGCGCTCACAAATACTCGACCGAATTGTTCGAAGGCTTCACGGGAAAGCGGCTCCGGGCTGCCTGCCATATGAATAACCGCATTCGGTGCAAACACGGCCATCGCAGCAGCGAGATCCCCCGCGTTGAAGGCGTTACGGAACCCCTGTATGGCGTTTTTGTTGCTCTCGGTTGACATAGAAACAATTCCCTCCATTTGTGGGATGAGTGACGAACGTGCCGCGCGAATCTGTCACTCGAAGGCCCTGGGCCAGAACTGTCACGTCATTCAGGCATCGCGGTCGGATGGTTAGGCTGAACGCCCGCGTTTTCGTAAAACAGGAACACACCTGACGTGCTCGCGCGGCAGCGTGAGAACGAGCCCAAATGATAAAGCGCCGGGGATCCTCGTAGCTGAGCGACCCCGCGACGCCTTGGTGATGGACAGCGCGGAATCTTACTCTACCCGCGTCAGCCTGAGCGTGACCCACCGCCCTTGCGTGGATTTCTGGCTGAGCGTCATGGTGTTCCCCTGGATTTTGTACGTCCACGTGCCAGGCGCCCCCGCCATCACCCCGGGGTTCTTCGCCACCAGAGGTCGCGTTGTGAGCGTGTCGCCACTTACCTGATACGTGCCTGAATTCGCAGTGAACCGGAGCCATACGTCGTAATTCGCCAGCTTCTCTGCGTCGGTCGGGTTGCCGGGATCTTTCGGCGCATCAAGCATCGGCCGAGGCGCAGCCCCGTTGACGGACATAATGCTGTAGTGTTGCTTAGTAAACATGAACAAGCCGGGTTGCGGGCTTGTGTTGGTACCAGCCGCGGCGCCAGTGGTCGTTACTTCAGCGATACGCCAGGCACCTTGCAGGGACGGCGCAGTCTGCGCCTGCACCGATACCGAAGCGCCCATCAGAGCGACGGCGACAATCGGGCCAATCTTGTGTCTCATCGTGACCTCCCATGAAGTAGTCACTGCTGACGAAGGATGTCTTCCAGCGTTGAGCCGTTTAACGACTCGCGAATCTCCAGCGCGGCTGTCCTGATTAACGCTGAAGTCTCTCGCACCTCTTGCTGACGATGCGTCACCGAGGCTCAGACGCGCGATCACGCGGGCTCAATGCTCGTCCGCGCAGGTACCAGCATGCCACCAAAATGGGCACTCCGCAAGGCGCCGGTGGCTAAGCGCACCCAGCGGCCACGTCTGTAACGCCAACCGCCGCGAGAAGCATAAACAGGATCACCACCAGATTGCGGTTGAGCTGACCGCTGCCACGGGACTCGGCGATGCACTCACCAGCGACAAGTGCAAGCTCAACCAAAGCGGAGCCAGGAGTGAGACGGTCGCGCCGTCGGGCCGTTGCGGTGTACGGGTCAGGGATCGCCTCCGAAGGTGGTTGGTGTCGCCCGACGAGCAGGCCGCTGCCGCGGCATATATTTTCCGCCCATGACGACCATCAAGCAATCCGATTTCATCCAGTCCGTCGCCGACGCGCTCCAGCACATCTCCTACTACCATCCCCCTGATTACATCCAGGCGCTGGCAGCGGCATACGAGCGCGAGCAGGGGCCAGCCGCCAAGGACGCGATCGCCCAGATCCTCACCAACTCGCGGATGTGCGCCGAGGGGCATCGCCCGATCTGTCAGGACACCGGGATCGTGGTGGTTTTCCTGAAGGTGGGGATGAATGTGCGATGGGAGTCGACACTGTCGGTCCAGGAGATGGTGGACGAGGGAGTCCGTCGCGCCTACCTGCTCCCCGAAAATGTCCTGCGGGCCTCGATTGTCGCGGACCCTGCCTTCGGCCGTAAGAACACTCGCGACAACACGCCGGCGGTGGCGCACGTTGAGATCGTCCCGGGCGACACGGTTGACGTTAGGCTCGCGGCCAAAGGGGGCGGGTCTGAAAACAAGGCGAAATTTGCGATGCTCAATCCCAGCGATTCGATCGTTGACTGGGTGATGAAGACGGTGCCCACGATGGGTGCAGGCTGGTGCCCGCCCGGCATGTTGGGGATCGGGATCGGCGGCTCGGCCGAAAAGGCGATGGTGCTGGCCAAGGAGTCGCTCATGGAACACATCGACATGACCGAACTCAGGGCGCGCGGGCCGCAGAATAAAATCGAGGAGCTGCGCATTGAACTGTATGACAAAGTGAATGCGTTGGGTATCGGTGCACAGGGACTTGGCGGTCTCGCCACCGTGCTCGACGTCAAGATCCTCGATTATCCGACGCACGCGGCGTCCAAGCCGATCGCGATGATCCCCAACTGCGCGGCCACACGACACGCGCACTTCACTCTTGACGGGACAGGGGTCGCGCAACTCCCCGTGCCGAAGCTCTCCGACTGGCCCAGCGTCACCTGGAAGCCGGACGTGAACGCAAAGCACGTCGACCTCGACACGCTGACACCCGAGATCGTTGCGACATGGACGGCGGGGGATCGCCTGTTGCTTAACGGTAAGCTGCTGACCGGGCGCGATGCGGCGCACAAGCGCATCGCCGATCTCCTGAAGTCCGGCGAGGGGCTCCCGGACGGCGTCGATTTTACCAACCGGGTGATCTATTACGTGGGACCGGTGGACCCCGTGCGCGATGAGGCGGTCGGCCCGGCTGGCCCAACGACGGCCACACGGATGGACCAGTTTACCGAGATGATGCTCGCACAGACCGGGTTGATCGCGATGGTTGGCAAAGCCGAACGTGGCCCGACCGGGCTGGAGGCCATTCGCAAGCACAAAGCGGCCTATCTCATGGCCGTAGGCGGTGCAGCTTATCTGGTCTCGAAGGCGATCCGCTCGTCGCGGGTGGTCGCCTTCGGTGACCTGGGAATGGAAGCGATTTACGAGTTCGAGGTCGCCGAAATGCCGGTGACCGTGGCGGTCGACGCCGCGGGCAACAACGTGCACGAGACGGGACCGCGGGAGTGGCAGGAGCGCATCCGACGACTGCCAGTGCTGGCGAGTTAGGCGGTCACGCCGCCTACTTGCCCATCTTCTTTCCAGGGATCGCGGCGGGCTTCGCTTTCGCTTGCGCCGCAGCCTTGGCGTCCTTCTTGTTGTTGGCGTTCTGCTTCTGCTGACGTTCTTTCGACTTCGGTGACTTGTCGCCCACGAGAGCTCCTGTTGTGAAGGGTGTCAGGACGAGGAGGCGGCAGGTGCGGCCTTTCTCATCGAGAGCACAAAGCTACAGAGAGTCCCACAAATAGTCGACGCGCCTGGCCGACGCTTCGGCCTTTGGGCGCCCGTTCTGCCGACGCCGCTTGGCTGGAATCGGGATCGTGGCTGGAATGTCAAACGGTCTCACGAAACGGCCGCAAGGTCCGAGCGCCTTGAGGGGGGCTCCCGGCCACCTAACGACTGACCGCTCACGCGTCTGGCTTTCAGACGCAGCAAAGTAGGCGTCGCGGACGGAGCGGGGCAAGGCGGTTCCGCCCCACCCTGGCGCGCATCCACGTAACTTTCAACCATGACCGCTGACCCGCTTTGGCGCGTGCAGGACCAGGCGCAGCGCCTCGCCGAGCTGACTGGTACCGACCCCGACCTCAAGACGCTGCCGCTGCGGCGCGATGTGCGATCGCTCGGCTACCTGCTCGGTCGCGTCATTCGCGAGCAGGAGGGTGTCGCACTCTTCGAGGCCGTCGAGTCCATGCGCCAGCTTGCAATCAGGCACCGCGAGGGCGAGCGCTCGGGCGACGAGGTCGCTGACCTCACGCGCAACGCCGAGCAGATCGTGGATGCGCTCAGTGTTGCCGATGCATACCGGTTGACCAAGGCGTTTACGATGTACTTCGCGCTGACAAATCTGGCGGAGACGATGCACCGCACACGCCGCCGGCGCGCGCGGCAGCTGAATAAAAATGACCCGCAGCCAGGCACCATGCGCGGCACGCTCGAGCGGATGAAAGCTGCGGGATTGTCGCTGGAGGACACGCTGGCGTTGCTGGCGCGTGTGATGGTCGTGCCGGTGTTCACAGCGCATCCCACCGAAGTGTCGCGCCGCACCGTACTCTTCAAGCGCGCCCGCATTGCCGACGCGCTTGAGCGGCTCGATCAGGTGCCACTTACCGACGATGCCGTGGAATCGGACGTGGACCGGATCCTCGCCGAGATCACTTTGCTGTGGCAGACCGATGAGGTACGCCGGGTACGACCGTCCGTGATCGAAGAAATACGGATGGGATTGGATCACTACGAGCGCGTGCTGATTGATGTTGTCCCCGAGTTGTACGCAGAAATTGCCGACGCGATCTGCGAGTGTTACGGCGAAGAGATTGAGCCGGCTTCGCTGCCGCCTGTGGTGCGGTTCGGTTCATGGATCGGTGGTGATGCCGACGGCAATCCGTATGTGAAGCCGGACACGACGCGCGCCGCACTTCAGCTGGCTCGTGCGACGATCCTCCAGCACTATGAGCATTCACTGGAACGACTGGTCGAGCAGCTTAGCGCTTCGACCGGGCAGGTGCCGGTGTCAGCAGAGCTGGAGAGCCGGCTCGACGAGTATACGCGCACGATTCCGTCGGTGGATCCCGATCCTGAGGGCCGAGCGCAGTCGGAGGTATACCGACGCTTTCTTGGATATGTCGGCTGGCGGCTCCGCGCGGTGCGTGACGACCCGCAGAACGCGCAGGGGTATCAGGAGGCAGAAGAGTTTGCGAGCGACCTGCAACTGGTGCGCGCGAGCCTCGATCGCCACAGTGGTGAACGTGTCGCAAGGCTGCTGCTGGACCCGCTGTTGCGGCAGGTAGCCACGTTCGGTTTTTATCTGCACACGCTGGATATCCGTAAACACGCGCGGATTCATGCGGACCCGGGGGAAGAGTTGTTCGCGGCACTTCGGGGAATTGCTAAGCTGAAGGCCACGTATCCGCCGCAGGCGATCACGCGTTACGTGATCAGCGGCGCACGTAACGTCGGTGACGTGCTGACACTGATCAGGTTGCTCGGCGAGAGCGGTGTGACCGTCGCCGGGGGAGAGCGCGATCCCGGGTTAATGCCGGTCCCGTTGTTCGAGTCGATCGAGGACCTGCGCAACGCCCCTGCCGTGTGCCGCGAGCTGTGGTCGCGCGACGACTATGCCGGACTACTGCAGTCCTGGGGTGGGCGGCAGGAAGTTATGCTCGGCTATTCCGATTCCAACAAGGACGGCGGAATGCTCACGAGCTCGTGGGAGTTGTACCGCGCGCATCGTGCACTGCACGACGTGGCGCGCGAGGTTGGCGTGACACTCACGCTGTTTCATGGGCGCGGTGGGACGGTCGGTCGCGGTGGTGGTCCGACCCATCGTGCGATCACGGCGCAGCCCCCACATTCGTTCAGTGGCGAGATCCGGATTACGGAGCAGGGCGAAGTGTTGAACTGGAAGTACTCCGACGAGGTACTCGCTGAACGGAGTCTGGAGCTGATGGTCGCGGCATCCACTGACGCGCTTGCAGGGTTGGGCCGACCGGACGACGTAAAGCTCGCACGCTGGGAGCCGGTGATCGATGAACTGTCGCGCAGCGCGTTCGCCTTGTACCGCGAGCGGATCGCGGACAATCCCGACATCCTCACCTACTTCAGGGAGGGCACACCGGTCGATGAGTTGGAGCACGCGCGCATCGGCTCGCGACCCGCGCGTCGCGGCGAGAGTCGAGGACTCGATGATCTCCGCGCGATCCCATGGGTGTTCGGCTGGATGCAGAGCCGCCTTGTGCTGCCGGCGTGGTTCGGCGTGGGCCACGCGTGCGAACATTTTATGGCGCGCGGTGAAAGCGAGCGGGAGTTGCTCCGTGAGATGATGCGTGAGTTTCCGTTCTTCCGTGACATGATGCGCAACGTGGAGATCGGTATGGCCAAGGCCGATCTCGATATCGCTGCGCGTTACGCGGAGCTGGTGGAAGACGCCGCGCTGCGCACGCGTTTCTTTGCCATGCTGCGCGAGGAGTTCGAGCGTACACGCCGTGTGCTGCTTGATATCACTGGCCAGAGCGAGCTGTTGGAACAGAACCCCGTGTTAGCGCACTCGATCCGTCTCAGAAATCCGTATGTGGATCCGATGAGTTTGATTCAGGTGAGCCTGTTGCGTCGCAAGCGGGGCGGGGAGGACACTGACGAGATGAACTATGCTCTTTCGGCGACCATCAACGGGATCGCTGCGGGGCTGAGGAACACGGGGTGAGAAAGCCCCCCGTCCCCCGTTGCGTCGACACACAGCGCATGGTGGTAGACCGGCCTGCAGTGTAGTTGTGTTGACTACACCTGCCTACCTGTGACCGGACGTTCGTAGCGAGTGCGGTCCGGAGCGCTGATTAGCAAAGATCATACTGCTCGATCAGGTATGGTCTGCAGATTGAGTGTCGAATGCGCCAAGGGGGTGAGCGTGTGTGACGATTGTCACGATTACGGACTGGACAATTTGATCGGTTCTTGCTAGTCTGGGCACGGGGGCATCGAACGAGGAGGCAAGTGAGCGCCACGATAAGTGTGTATCCGGGGGGGGGGGGGCACGTGCCGGCGACCGTCATTGTTGATTCAGCGCTTGGCGAGTTGGGTCCGCGCATGCTGGCTGGCATTAATCAACGTGGCGAAAGCGTTAATCTGTCCACGGCAAACCTGTCCGAGATCCTGAAAGCAGCGCAGGTCATTGTAATGGCCGCGCGGCGCGACGGTGGCTTTGGTACCGCGCCGCTTGTGCGACGCATCCGCTCCGTCGCCCCGCATGTCGCCGTCTATGTTGTGACGCCGGAGTCGGGTCTGCCTGGCGGCGAGCTGCTGCAGCTGGCGCAGCAATGGACCGATGATGTCTTCTTTCTCGGGCGCCGCGACGAAGTCCAACGCTTAGCCGACAGCATCCGCCAGAGACTACGGGTGCCTCCTCCTGAGCGTGCGTTGCGCGCGGCTGCCCAACTTGTGCACGGTTCTGACGTCGCGTCGATCGCAATGCTCACGTTGGTTACAGCGCATCGTCTGCAGCTCATCGGCTATGTGGCGTCACGATTCCAGCGCAGCGAGCGCTCGCTGATACGATTGCTTGCCGAACATGGGCTGCCACATTACGCTGAACTGCGACGCCTTGGGAAGTATCTCTGTGCGCTCGAGCTGCGCGTGGTGCATGGCCTCACTTTCGGTCAGGTGGCGCGGAAGATGGAGCTGGGAGACACGAAGGTGTTCGTACGCGCCCGACGGTGGTGTGCGGCACAGTATGCTGAGGAAGGAGCGGCAAGGGAGTGGGCGAGGCTGGCGCAGCTGTATGACGATCGGGCCGCGTAATTGATGTGCAGTGGTGCCGAAAGATACCGGATTGTGCACAGCTGTACGGCGGGGTTCGCGAGCATCACTACTGCTGTAGCCGGCCTTTCACCATTCCAGATAGCAGACTGATACACTTTCATCGCGAGCTCCCAGCCTTTGCTCAAGGTGACCGCAGTTGCACTTCTCGTGCTTCAGCCAATTGCAAGAACGGGTCTTGTGCATTTCAGTCGTACCAACGAGTCGACGGCCAAGTTTGGAGACGACCGTGGATGCGGTCCGTGTGTTGGAACCACGGCAGGCGCGTGGCAGGAAACGACTCCAACTGTCATCTGGTGTCGTAGCCATTTAAACGTTCCATGCAGATCATGAAGGCGCCGAGCCATGATGGCACGGTCGTTTCCGAGGGAGGTACCATGCACGCCCACACAACGGATAGTAAATCAGCAGTGTCTTGGCGAAGCTGGACGGTGGCACGGCGTTGGCCGTTGCTTGCCGCAGTAGTGCTCGGACTGGTTGCTCTTGCCGCACGGCCAACCGCGGCGCAGCCTGGTTGTACCAGCAAATATGGATATTGGAACATGGGTGTGGTCTGCACGAACGATGAGGGCAACAATTGCATCACTTGTCCGCCGTGGCCCTGAGCCCACGCGCCGTTACCGCTTACATCGTTGCTTCACCGGTCCGTGCACCGGTGAAGCACACGGTGGCACGACGTTGCGTGCTCGCTCTGCTTGGGATCTCGCTCGGTTGTGACCGGTTTCCGCCGCCGCGCAGCGAATCGCCTTCGTTGACGGCCACGGCGTCAGTTGATGTTGCGCAGACGTTTTCTCTGGGCGCCGATACATCTGAAGCCCCGGGAGAGGTAAAGTTCACGGCCGTGTCCGACAGCTTGCTGAGCATCGTAGATCAGCCGCGGCGAAGGATTTCGACCTTTGATTTTCGAGGGCGGTTGAAATGGTCGGTGCGCTACGGTGCTGGTGAGGAAGCCTCAGTCGTTCAACCTACTTCATTAGTCTGGCACCGTGATACGCTCTATGTAGCAGATGTCGACGCGCGGCGCGGTATCCTGGCACTCGACATAAACGGTGCTCTGCTTTGGAAAAACGTAATTCCGTTCGCACGGCCGGTGACATCGGTAGGTCGTCTCAGCGGGCGCTTTGTACTTGCGACAACATCATCCGATAGCCTTTTGGCCAGTGGTGCCGCGCCACTGGTGCACGTGTTTGATGCTGATGGGGAGAAGCGCGCGAGCGGTTGTATTGCAGATCCCGTGTACATGAGTGCCGCGAAGCGCGGGGGAATGATGTCCGTTTTCCGCGCAATGACGGTGGTGGTCGCCAAGGAAGGTGTGTACTGCGCACAGCCGCTGTCGCGGAGCATTCAGCTTCTCGACACCACGCTGGCCCTCCATCGCCGCATCAGTCTGGAACCGTTTCTTCGCAAGCGCACACCTGACGCGAGGATGTCCATGGATCTCATCAGTATTAATCGATTCCGGCAGACTCTGACCGAGGTGGGAGAGCTCTTCCTGAGTCCTCGCTTCGTGCACGTAAGATTAGTGAACTACGACAGCGCGAGCGCCGTAGATCGATACGCGATCGTGCGCTGTTCTCGAGATGAGGCCGCGAGGTGCTCCTCCGCAGCGACTCCCGGGATGGTATTGGCAGCGCTGAATGACGACTCGGTCCTCGTGTTAATGCCTCGAAGGAGTGTCGCTGAGCCTCCGTCGGTATCAGTGTTCGAATACGCGGACAGAACAGTTCCATGAGACGAAGGGTCAAATTATTGCATGGAGCGCTCGCGTTCGTGTTTCTCACGATCGTCGGTTGGGGCATTGTGCGGCGTGTACCTCTCGTGAATACGCAGCGAGCGGTGGCATTCGCGGCTGGCGCCCTGTTGCAGTGCCCTGAGTCCAAGGCAAGAGGTACCATGAGGCTGGTAACCGTCGCCACCGCGTCGGATTGCGCCACATGTCGTGATCACCTCGCCGGTTGGGATCACAGACCTTCTGCCGCGGATTCGCTCGATCACGTCGTCCTTGTGTTCGCGCCGGCCGGACAGCGCGTAGAGGCTGAGGGCGCTCTGAGGCTCCAGACCCGAAGGCCCGTTTGCGTTGACACCGTTGGCAACTGGCTTCAGGCGATGTCGGATAAGCGGACGCCGCGCACATATTTGCTGCGCGAGAACGTCGAGTTAGTCTCATGGATTGGCCCGCTTGATCAACCGGCTGCCGCAGAGCGCGCCTGGCATACCGTTGATTCAGCAATGTTTGCTTCTGGGATTACCGAGATGCGGTGAGCCACTTGCTTTGGATAGTAGCGGCGGCCGTGACGATCTGCATCGCCACAGCTTCTTGTTCAGGTGAAGCTGACCAGAGGGATGGAGCGCGTGCACAGGAGCGTGTGATCGAAGCGCACGTACTCCCGTCGACTTCTGTAACCGAACATGACGTTGACTTCGTTCTGTACGGGCTCTCTGGACACGGCGCCGTTCCCTGGCGCGACGAATCTGTGCTTTTGCTTGACTATGGTGACAAGCGACTGGTGGCGCTGGATTCAATCGGGGGCGTCCTCACTACCTTCAGCCGTGCCGGAGGGGGCCCTGGTGAGTTGATGTTTCCGCAGTTCCTGGTGCCGTTAGTAGACGGCGGGGTCGGCGTCGTAGACGGTCACAAGCAGGCGCTAGTGACGTTTACGCGGTCAGGCAGTTCTGCTAATCAATGGGCGTTGGATAGTCTCCTCGGTGTTTCCGCCAGTCGCCTCACGGCTGTTGTACAGATTGATGACACGACCTGGATATTCTCCGAGCGTGTCGAGATGCCCGATAGTCGCTATGAGCGGGTTATTAAGAGGGTAGGAGACAGGTCTGTTGCAATTGACTCAGTCATCGCGGCGCCGGTGAAACCAACGATGTATCCGTGCAACGTGGTGGTGCAAACTGGCCAACCACCTGTCTTTTGGCCGACGCTGCGCTGGGATGCTTCGCCACGCGCGATGGCCGTCGCGGTTTTGACTCCCTACCAGTTCACGTTTATCACTCGGGACACAACCCGGATTATTGAACTGCCCGTCAAGCCGAGGGAGGCAACGAAGGCAGAAGCGCTGCTCCAGCGGATCGGCGGGACCGTGCGCGTAGGCACCACACAATGCACACTGAGTCGCGAGGATGCGCTGGATCAGCAGACGATGGCTGCACAGGTGCCCGTGATCCGCTCACTGCGCATCGCTCCCGACGGGGACGTTTGGGTCGAGCGCGCCACGGCGCCCGGAGAACGGACACGCATTGACGTGTTCGACTCTGATGGCACGAATGTGGCGCGACTCGACGGCATCGGTTTTCCGCTCATGTTCATCAATGACTCCACTTACGTGGCCGTCGACTCAACGAGTGATGGACTCCTGGCAATGAGACGATGGCGAGTGCGCCGTGGCCGCTAGCACGGCGGGGTGCACCGGTCAATGAACTGCTCCGAGATGTCCCGTTGCTTCCGAGGAGTTTGACCGTACGCAACGATCCAGGCTCATCGCACCCGTACCACGCTGGTTTTCGATCGCAACCGGAGCGAGTGGGTCGTGTGCCGGGAACTGCTGTGAATTCCACGGTATCTGAAGCCTCCGCTCTGACGTTCAGCCGCCGCCGATGCGTGCAGCGCCGTCTGCTCTATGCTGGAGCTATTTGGTTTCGACGCCGCGGGCCAGAGTGAGACGAAGAACGGCGTAACCACATAGTCCGGATAGAAGGGTGCCGATCAGAATACCGAGTCGGTCCAACGTCACGTTGTCCGTTCCGCCTTGCCCGAATGCCAGCGATGCAATGAACAGGCTCATCGTGAAGCCGATTCCACATAACAGCGCCATGCCGTGCATATGCCACCAGCTGACTCCCGCAGGGAGCGACGCGAGTCGCAGCCGCACCGCGATCCAGCAGAGCGCCATGACTCCGATTTGTTTACCTGCGAACAACCCGATCCCGATGCCAAGCGCCACGGGATGGAGCGCGTCGGTGATGGAGAGTTGCAGTATCGGGATGCCGGCGTTGGCGAACGCAAAGAGTGGCAACACTCCGAAGTTGACCCACGGACGCAGTGCATCTTCGATGTGACGCAATAGCGACTTCGGCGAGTGCTCCGAGGGCGTTGTCGCCGGTACTTGCAGCGGGATGAACAGTGCCAGCACGACTCCTGCCAGCGTTGCGTGGACCCCCGATTTCAACACGGCCACCCACAGCAGAATGCCGATCAGGATATACGGGCCGGGCTTCGTCACGCCCAAGCGATTGAGGGCCGCGAGGGCGCAGACCAGAAATGCAGCGACAATCAGCGACAGCGTGGAAAGTTCGGCGGTGTAGAACAAGGCGATCACGACGATTGCGCCGAGGTCGTCAAAAATGGCGATGCTTAGCAGGAGAGCTGTCAGCACAGTTGGAACACGCTTGCCGAGCAGCGAGAGGACGCCCAGCGCGAAGGCGATGTCCGTCGCCGCCGGAATGGCCCATCCGTTCATCGCGACGGAATCACCCCAGTTGAACGCCGCGTAGATCGCTGCTGGTACCAGCATGCCACCAACGGCGGCGAACGCCGGTAAGCTCGCCGCTCGGAGGCTGGACAAGTGCCCTTCGAGCACCTCGCGTTTGAGTTCCATGCCGACGAGGAAGAAGAACACCGCCATCAAGCCATCATTAATCCATAACAGGAGTGGCTTGGCGATTTCGAATGTGTCGATCCTCACTTCGAGGGGAACATCCAGAAGTGTGGCGTAGAGTGTCGCGAGCGGGGAGTTGGCGACGATCAATGCCAGCACGGCCGCCAGCATCAGGATCAAGCCGCTCGCAGCCTCAAGGCGAAAGAACTTCTGAAGTGACTTCAACACGTTATCGGGTGCAAAACGCGCCGGGTCTCATTTATCTGCAGGAGTTGATTCTCAGGAAAGTTACCGGCCTCTCTGTTTAGCTGAGCGGTGATCATTGTCTCCCACGATCATGTCACTTGTGTAGTCGGCGTCAAGACTTTGACGAACGAATCGCGGCAATCAATTCCGCTTTCCGCATGTTGCTTCGGCCGCGGATCTTCTTTTCCCGCGCCATTTCATATAGTTCGACCACCGTATGATCTTCCAGCGTCTGCGCGACTGGTGTGGCTGCTGCGGCTGATGCGGTCGTCGCGCGTGGCGGTGTCGCGGTTTCCGTCGATGCCGACGATGCGGTATCCGATGCTGGCGCACTCTCAGGCCGGCTGGGTCCGAAGCGATAGATCGCAGCGAGACCGGTGGTGGTGGGCATGCGTTCGCCCGGCACAACGACCACGTTGCCTCCCAGCGACGTTACCAGTTCTCCCAGATCGTCCAGCAGGTCGTCGGTGTGCCCATCATTCAGTTCACCGCCGATATCGACGCGTCCGGTTTGTACATCGAGCCGGCCGGGAATGTACCGTTGTGCCTCGATGAGCAGGGTCTTCACACGGCCCGCAACAGCAGCGCGCGCCACCTGCGGCAATACGTCGTCGCCCATCTTGTGTGCACGCGCAGAACCGAACTCTTCCGCCAGTGCCGACAGTCGTGCTTCATACTGCGGTTGCAGCACCTTCCACGCCCGCTGTCGCAGGTCGTCGATCGACGCCACAGCGTCCGGGTGGATATCGATGTTTTCCGGCAACAGAAATGGATTGTGGCTGACCGCGTGAAACGTATGCTGGTGCTCCGGAAGCGCAGCCAGGATCAGCGGCAGACTCGACGGCTGTGAGTGGTGCTCCAGCACCGCGCGGTCAACGGCGCGAAAGAAGCGTTTCGTGTCATTGTCTACCTCTGACTTTTTCCCGCCGTGGCCATGATGCATGGGCGAGTGACCCGCACCTACGCCGCCATACGAGGCGACCGTCTGGTGTGGTTCGGTCAGCTCTTCTCCCAGCGCCGCAGTGATCGTCAGCGGGACACCCTGTGCCAGTTCGATCTCGTCCAAAGCATCACGGTTGCCTTCATAGAGCCTGATCGCCTGTCGGTTCACACCGAGGACGTGAAAACGGTCGGCTGACTGAAGGACGCGCATCAGAGGTTTGGTGTGGAAGCTATCCGCCACTATCGCCAATTCGGCGACCGGACGTTGGAGGTGGTAGACTCGGAAAACGCCTTTCGCGCCCAGCACCGCCAAGCCGGCAAGAGTGTGGTTCCAGAAGTCGCGGTCATCAGCCAGTGCCAGAAACGGTTCCAGCAGCGGCCGGACTTCTTGCTGCGGGAATTGTTGCAGCAGCGACTCTTCCAGCGCCTTCACAAGGCCCCCGAAACGGATCGGATCCTGCTGATTGTCAGGATGATGCCGATGAGTCGGCTGGTAGAGCGAAAGGCAGGGCGGATCACAATTGTCCAGGATCCCCTCTGCATAGTCCTTATCGAGTGTGTTCACCGCATTTCCTCTCTGTTCTGTAGTGTACGTACGCGTCTGCCGACTGCGTGCTCGGCGTCTACCGCGCCTAACGTTCCCGGTAACGGCGGGCCGACAGCATTCGCCGGATGAATGCAATTCCGGGATCTTCTTCTTGCACGCACCGGGTTCGGAAAAATATCGTTGCAATTATCGTCACGATGATCGTGACAACGACGGTGGTCAGCAGATGGCGACGCAGGAAATCCACGTGGGCTGCTGAACGTGACGTGCAACGACATAGTGCGCCAAGGACAGGTGCGGATGGCGTTGTTGGACAATTCACCCGTGCGAACGGCTGTGCAATTAGCCAGACGGACACACTTCACAATGCTACCTTCGACCAATTGCGCCTGAGGTGGTGTGTGCACTCTGCGGGCGCACATCAATGGATACCTTCAGTCCGCGGAGGCTGCTTGCGCGCAAATATCGGCCCGGAATGCGTAACGGCATTGTCAGCCGCCGGTTACGCCCTTGGCGATGCTGTCGCCGACCTCATTGTCGATGTTGTGCCAGTAGGTGAACGCGCGGTGCAGCACGGGTTCGGAAACGCCGGCACCGAGGTGACCGACGACGTTGGCCACCAAGCGGTTGCGCGCCGCATCGTCAAGGCAGCGTGATGCCGTGGTGTTCCTCATCGCACTTCGCCGAGGTCTGTATCAGCCACGACACCCATCGCAAGACGGCTGTGCGTTCTGCCTGCTGCGAGAGCCATTGCTGCTTCCGCTACAGCTGGGACCGCAACCGCGCTGCCGCGACGCGCGCCGTGGCCACTGGTGGAGCGATGCCTGGGACCTTTGATGCAGAGTATTTCCGCAATCCGGTTCGTCGGGCTCTACTTGCGCGGCGTGGCGACGTAGAGCGTGTGCATCGGGCCAAAGGTGTCATGGGCCCGCACCTTCAGCGACCGGACCTCCAGCCCAATGGCGCGCAGCGCGCCGACAAATTTGGGATCGTCACCCACCGACCAGTACACGATCGAGCCGCCGGGACGCAGCGCGGCCACGGTGTCTGCAACGCCTCGCCTCGCGTACAGCGCCGCATTTTCACTTAGCAGCATCCCGTCGGGGCCGTTATCCGTGTCAAGCATGATTGTGTCGAAGCCGCCAGGGTTGGCGCGAAGCACGGCACCCACCTCGTCATGCATAACGCGCACACGCGCGTCCTGCATCGCCTCCACCGAAAGGTTGTACTGCGGATCTGCGTTCCACGCGATCACTTCCGCCAGCAGTTCCACCACCACGACCTCGGCGTCAGCGTTAAGCTGGCGGAGCGCGGCGCGCAGTGTGAACCCCAGTCCCAGTCCCCCGATCAGCACGCGCGCACCCGCGACATTCCCCAGCGGCTCGCACGCAACTTCGGCCAGCCGATCCTCGGACAGGTGTCGGCGCGTGGACATCAGTTCAACGCCATCGGCACGAATGAGGTACGCTCCGTCGTGCCGAAACAGCGTGAGCACCGACCCATTCGGGGTGCGTGCCTCTGCGAGTCGCTCGTAGGGTTTCATGGCGCTGTTCGTACCAGGTGCGCGGCGCCCTTTATGGTCGCACCACCGGGACCGACCCACTCTTAAGCGCGTCCGGCACCATCCACCGCGGCGTGCCGTATGCGCGTTGTACCGGCCACAACTCGTCCAGCGTGTCGTCGTCGTAAACCACGCCCCCCTTCACGACGTACTGGATGTCGGTGGTGAAGCGGATGTTCTCCAGCGGGTCGCGGTTGAGCACCATGAAGTCAGCCAGCTTTCCCACCTCAAGCGACCCCAGATCCTGCTCGCGACCGATGAAACGCGCGGCGTGCAGTGACGCGACTTCGAGTGCGCCCATAGCGCCGGTCGCCGACGCCGACATCCAGGTCTCCCAATGGGAGCCGAGTCCGTTGTGCTGGCCGTGGGCCCCGATCGAGCCGTAGCCGCCGGCGGCGATGATGTCGGCCATCCCCTGCGCGATCCACGGGAATGAGTAGTCGGTCTCGGGGCGCATCATGCGCCGTCGCGTCTGCGGGATAAACTGCATCCATGGCATAAAGCGGCGCGTCTTGGGGTCCTTCCACGCCTCGGTCTCCTGATACCAGTACTCTTCGTTCCACGGCCCCGGCCCTCCCACCATGAAGGTCGGCGAGTAGGTCGCTTTGGCGTTACCAAAAAAGGTGGTGAGGTCGGAGTAGAGCGGTGTGTACGAAAGCGGATGCTCGAAACCGGTGTGCCCGTCCATGATCATGCCTAACGTGTATTCGAGGTCCCCGTTCTCGGAGGTGACCTGCATCCCGTGCTTGCGTGCGGCCTCAAGGACCCACTGGCGCTGGTCGCGGCGCGGTTGCTGGTACTGCTTGAGCGACACAGCCCCCCAGCTCTTCAGCTTAACAATCCCGGCCTCGGCGAGCTCGGCGGACGCGAAGTTCTCCTGGCGCGACCCGTCACCGGCGTACAGTGGATCACCGGTGCTGAACACGCGTGGTCCCACGAGGAGTCCGGCCTCCACCATTTCGGCGGTGGGAAAAAGATTCTGCGACCACATCGACGGGTCCATCGTGGTGGTGATCCCGTATGACAGGAAGATGGCACCCTCCTGGTTCTGTTGCTGAATGATCCCGCGATTCTCGCGATAATTGTGCGAGTGCACGTCGATGAAACCGGGGATGATCGTCTTGCCGCTGGCGTTGAAGGTGCGGGCTCCGGCTGGAATGGCGCAGCTTCCGACGCAGGTGATGCGGTTGCCACGCACAACCAGCGTTCCGTTCACCACCTCGCGATTGCGCAGCGTGACGAGGCGCGCGTTGATGAATGCGACCGTTCCATTCGGGATGGCGCGCGGCACCGAGAGGGTCAGGCGCGTCGTATCAGCCTGTTTGCTCGTGACTGAATACGTGTAGAAGTGATCGGCGCTCCCGTAATCGAGCTGCGTGGTCGAGCGCCATGTGGGAAAGAGCCCTCCCTGACTCGTTAGGCGCACGGCGGGGAGGCGTGGACGGTTGCGGTCGAGGCGAACCGCGTCACCACCTGTCCCCTGGTATGGGAACGGCGCGACCCAGACGTTGTCGCTCTCCTGGAAGGCGACCCACTTGCCGTCGGGAGAGACGGTCACCTCGTCGGCGAAGGGGAAGGTGAGATGGTCGCGCTTGTCGGTCCCGTCGGGGCGCACCGAGCGGAGGATGGTCTCTGTGCCTGTCGATGCTGACGTCAGATGCGGATAGAAGATGCGTCCGTCCGGACCGTATGCAGGGCGAACGATCTGGTTGCGGATGCTGTTGAATGCACTGTTCGCGTTGCCATCGGGACCGTTGGTCACGCGTGTGATAAACTGCGCGTCGCCGCCGCTGGCGCTCACCCGCACAAGGTCCCAGTACTGGTTCCACACGACGCCGCGCCCGTGGCGCGACTCGCCAGCTCCGCGCGCCAAAACGATCTCGAGCCCATCCGGGCGCCACGACGGTTGAATGTATTCACCTGCCTGGCGTGTGAGCCGTTGCGGCGTGCCTCCGGAGGCCGCCACCGTCCAGAGATGGCCGCTTACCGAATCTTCCCAGCTCGTAAAGGCGAGGGTTGCGCCGTCTGGTGACCACGCAGGCGCGTATTCGAATGGGGCGAAGCTCGCCGGCGTCACGCGACGCGGTGTCCCGTTAGGCAGGTCCATCACCCAGATGCGTCCGACCGCCTGAAAGGCGACGCGGCGTCCATCGGGCGAGGCACTCTGCCACCGAGTGAACTTCACGGAGAACGGCGAGTCGTCGGGCTTGGCCTGCGTATTGGCCAGTTCCGAGATGGTCCGCTTGACCGGCGCCGAAAAGGGAATAGTGGCGACAACTCCGGTGGGGACGTCAACCCGGCGCAGCTTACCACCCTGAGTGAACACGATCGTGCGCCCGTCGGCGCTCCAGCTGTAGCCCGGGAAGGCGCGCAGCACCTTAATCCCTTCGAAAATGTCCTGCTCGACGGGGTCCACCAGGAGTCGCTCGTCTCCGGTTTCGAGGTTGCGCAACCAAAGCGCCGAGCGAGGGCCGAATGTGTGTCCCTTCCAGGTTATTGTGCCATCGGGGATGCGTCGCACAAAGGCGAGCCACTTGCCGTCCGGCGATACCTCCGGCGCCCCCATGCCACCGCTCGAGGCTTGGACCTGCTGCGACTGCTCGCCATACGAAACGGATGAGATTTCCCCCGAACGCATGTCCATGCGGCGCACTTGTACTGCGCCGCCGAGGAAGTCGGCGCGCCCGCCATAACCGGCGAGCGATGACCCCTGGTTCGTCACCTGGAAATAGAGGTAGCGCCCGTCGCGCGACAGCGAAGGCCAGCTCGCTGGCTGCTCCTTGCCGGGGAGGATCTCGATTCCGCTGCCGCCGTCCTTGTGATACATCCAGATGCCGCCGCTCCCGGGTGTTCCCGCGTTTGCGAGTTGCGAGCGTTGCACCACGATGTATTCGCCGTCAGCCGTCCATGCCGGAGTTACGGCGCGCACGTAGTTGTCGGTGAAAACGGGGCGCGGATTAGTGCCGTCGGCGTTCATGATCCAGAGGTTGCTCTGTCCTCGCCGATCGCTGATGAATGCGATGAGCGCACCATCGGGCGAGATACGCGGGTGCGAGTTGATGGCGATCCCGCTCGACTGGGTGAGCGCCGTTGCATTTCCTCCGCCGATCGGCATGCGATAGATGTGGCCGAGCAGGTCGAAGACCAGCCACTGTCCATCGGGCGCGAGATCGACCGACATCCATGTCCCTTCGGTCGCGGTGAAGGCTATCTCCCGGGTGGTGCCACGCGGGAGGGTGACGTCCCATGCAGGAGCGGCGGGCGGGGTCGCCGCCTGCGCAGCCAGATTGGTCGATGTCGCCTGTAGCAACAGAGCGGCGGGAAAAACGATGGACGAAACGCGCATGTCGAAGGTCTCCAGAACGCCTAACGAGGGTGATTGTTTCGATAGCACCTGATGCTCAACTTAACGCCCGTGATCCGGGCGGGTGCAGCAGCAGACTTCAGCTATGAAACGCGCAGCGGTTTGATTGTCAACACGGCCCTTCGTTGGGGGCCAGGCCTCAGTTGATGACTGATTCGGGGCCTTACACGGACACACTTCACCATTCCCCTTTCGATCAATTGCGCCCGAGGCGGCATCTCCCCACACTCAGTAAACCATTGCGCGAGGACCGCTGCACGACGGTCAGTCTTCGCCTCGGGACTTTCTGCTGGACTTTCCCCTGCCGAGAACATTTCATGTCTACGTCTCCATCATCCGGTCGCCCGAAGAAGGCGCCTGTTGACGCCAGTCGCGAGCACGCCGACGGCACAACGCGTCGCCCGGAGTTTCCGGAGCTCGAAGGTCGCACACCGTTGCCCGAAGAAATCACCGGTCGCGCCAGTGGCACGAGCGAGGATCTCGTGGAGCTCTTTGTAAACCAGTCCGACAAACATCTCGAGGATGGCTTCAACGATACCAGCGAAGACGCGTCTCGAAGCGATGGCGAGGAACCCACCGTTCAGAAGCGCAAACCCCGCCTTCGTGCTGACAATCAGGAGCTGAACTCGCGCAACGAGTGAGCACCACAAGAGCACCGCCCGCCGCCGGTCACAGCTCGGCAAGGGTAGGGCATCACACTCCGACCGCCGTGTACGCGGCCATGGCCGCCAACGCCCTGATTGCCGTCGCCAAGGGTGTCGGGCAGTTCCGCGATGATTTCGGAAAGCATTCACTCCGTGGTGGACACGGCCAACCAGGGGTTGTTGCTGCTCGGTATTACGCGTGGTCGTCGAGCAGCCGATGACCAGCATTCCTTTGGCTACGGCAAGGAGATCTATTTCTGGAGCCTGATCGTGGCGATCGGGTTGTTCGCGATTGGTGGCGGTGTGTCCTTCTACGAAGGCTTCACGCACCTCACCGGACATGACTCGCCATCACGCGGGAGTCCCGTCTGGAACTACTCCGTCATTGCGCTTGCCCTTGTTGCCGAAGGTGCTTCCTGGGTGGTGGCGCTGCGGAGCTTCCTTCCCACAATTGCAGACGAGTCGTTCTGGACCGCGATCAGGACCAGCAAGGATCCCATTGTCGTCACGGTGCTTGTGGAGGACACGGCGGCGCTGGTCGGCCTGCTTGTGGCGTTTGGGGGCGTGTTGCTGTCGCAGCTTACCGGCAACGATGTGTGGGACGGTGTTGCATCAATGCTGATCGGCTTGACTCTGTCGGTGGTCGCCTTCTTCCTTGCCAAGGAGAGCAGGGGTTTGCTGATTGGCGAAGCGGCCGACCCGTACGTCGTGCAAGGCATTCGCAACATTGCCAGCGCCGATCCTGACGTGAGCATTGTAGGGCGCCCGCTCACCATGCACTTCGGTCCAGAGGATGTGCTGCTTAATCTCAATGTCCGTTTTCAACCGACGCTGAATTCGGCACAGATCATGGCCGCCGTCGATCGTATTGAAACGACCATTCGTGCGCAGTATCCGGCGATCACGCGCATTTACGTTGAAGCCGAGTCTCTCAAGCCGCCGGCGGCGACGTAGCGCAACAGGTCGGCGGCAACGCTCGGTTTTGGACGTCGCGGGGCCGGTGGCCACGGCCGCCTCATCAAATCAGCGCGTCCGTCACGATCTCCGCGACGAGGAGGTCCTCAGCGAAAGGTCGTCCCGTTTGAATCACAGTGCCGAGGGGATCGACGATGCAGGAGGAGCCATATGATACCCGGTCGCTATTCCGTCCGGCCACATCGGCTCTGATCACTGTGACGGAGTTTCCCACGGCGGTCGCGACATCAACAGCCCTCGCCTCAGCGACCACGTCGGCTTTCTCTGGAGGAAGACCGTTGTTCGTGGGGATGAACATTGCGGTCGCGCCCTGGCTGGCGATTGCCCTTCCCAGCTCCGGGAAATTGGAGTCGTTGCAGATTAACACGCCGAATGTGAATCCGTTGACGGTAAAGACTGGAGTCCGATCTCCGGCTCGGTACACGGATGTCCGGATCGCCGGGTACTGCTTCCGATACAGGCCCGCGACCGAACCCTGTGTGAAAACTACGACGGAGTTATAGAGGTGACCGGCGGTGGTGATCTCGGTGAATCCCAGGATCGTTGTCACCGTCGCACTTGCCAGCGGGGCCAGCACTGCGTCGAACTCACGACTTCCAACCTGAAAAGCAATCCTAGCCGGGCATTCCGCGTCGTCAGCGAGTCCTCCAAGTATGGCCTCGGGACAGCAGAGGATACTCACGCCTTCTGCTTCACACCACTCAACACGGCTCCGAATAAGCCCGATGGCCGCCGTGGATCCGCTGGGAAGCAGGGGAGCTTGATAAGCAGCAACTCTTACCGGCACGAGTGCAGTGGCTTTCGCGCCTTGAGGATGATCGTGGTCGGCATAATGCGCGCCCGGGCGGTGGAGTACCAGCGGGCAGGATCGACGTGATTCTCGTTCGCGAGGTCCGCGTTGAACGAACCTTCGATCAGCGCCTCGATCTGAAGCCCCGCAAGCGCGGTCTGCGTTACCAAGGTTCCGAGTGTATGGCGGTTCATCACGATCGGTACTCCCTTCCACGATGCATGTTCGCGAGGGCCTTCGGTGCTATAGGGCTCCGCAAGCACATAGTTCCCTCCATCCCATTCAAGGCAACTGTAGGCTGGGTGCTCGCCGCTGAGAAGGAAGCATCCTCCCGGCCGCAGGTAATCAGCGACGAGGCCAAGCGTCGTGGGGAGGTCCGTCGTCCATCCCAGGCCCCAGATTGAGAACACTAAATCGAAGTAGCCTGCAGGGATGCCCGGGTTCACCTCCATCGGAGATTCGAAGAGGTGACAGCGGGGAGCGAACGCACTGAGGGTCTTCGCAGCAAAATCTACTTGAACGGGAGACAGATCAACGCCCCAGAGCTCGCGGGCTCCCTGTTGAGCGAGGTAGAGGAGGGAGTGCCCGCTGCCGAATCCCAGTTCCAGGACACGCGCATCGGTTGCGCTTTCGAGCAAACGCAACGTGTCTTCCGTCGGTGCCAAGGGCCCGTACTCCGGCAGAGCGGTGCCACCGTGAAAGCTCGGTGCCACCCGATCCCACCCCGCGCGATTCGTGCTGAGCGCATGACTCCGGCCGGTCATTGTCTCCCGATCTGAATCCAATTGTCCTCCGTCCGTTAAGACGCCTGCAGCTAAATTGCAGGCGAATCAGAACAATGTGAGCGAAGAGATTTTCGCTACGTTACCCGGCAACTTCAGCGTGTGTCAGGGCGATTGCAAGGCAGACGTTGGTGATCGCAGAAAGATGCGGACCGTATCGGCTTTTGGTCGGGAACCGGCACCAGCAAACGTCACAACGTGCGCGATGCTATCCACTGCGAATGTCGGCAGCGGGACACCAACGACGATTGGACGCACGTCATCCAGCATACGGGCGACAATCCAGACCGTTACTGTATCACCCGTTCCGGCAGCTCCCGGAGACATCCGCCTCAGTCGGAGTGGAACCGTTCCGATGTTCGGTGTTACGGCAGCGTCTGAGTGGAAACCCGCATTGTTCCGCACTGACGTCGCACGAATATCAAAGCGATAAAATTCCGGCCACGGCTTCGGCGGAGCTTCGACGAGTAACGTGAGCAGTGCACATCCGTGGTCTCCGATCAGATAAGTACTCGTGCATCGCGCCAGGTCCTGGTCATCGGGACCCGCACCCAGTCGGCAGGCGTTTGCAAGGGCGATGACGGCCGCCGTACTGAGGCTGTTTGCGATGTTGCTGCGGTAATGTCTCATGATTCGACTCATTGACCACCTGTGTTACATGGCACCGGCGTTCGCCCTAACGACGTGTTGTGCTGTGGCAGGCCGCCGGTCACCAACCGTCGTTAGGCGGCGACCCGCCCCTTTCCCTCTCGAAAAGGTGCTTGTGCGTCGTCAGATGTTTAGACCACGGCGCCGACGAAATGTCCCACGATCGCCGTGAGCCCCATCGCGACTGCCCCCCAGAGTAGTACGCGAGCGACGCTTCGGAACACCCGCGCGCCCCCCGCGAGGGCAGCGAGCGTGCCTAGAAGCGCGAGCGAAGTCAGCGCCGCCGCAGCGACGGCCGGCAGCAGCCACGCGCGAGGGGCGATGAAGACCGT
>JBGTBX010000521.1:0-11115 GCA_041749115.1 Gemmatimonadaceae bacterium | reverse complement strand
AAATGCGGCTGCAGCTGAAGTCTCAGACTCCGAAGTTGTGAGCTGACGAGCTCACGTTCCATCTCAGCCTGCGTGCGCTCTCGTTCGCGGCGGTCGCGAATACCGTCGATTACGGCAAGCAGCGCGATCAACAAGGAGAATCCAATGAGCGACCCCGGTGCTTCCATGACATATCGGAGTGGCATGCGGCCGTAATCGTACGGTCCGAGGCCCAAGGCCGGGGACAACAACGTGCGTGACCACCACATGAACGAGGTGTTGGCGATGCTTATGGCGATCGCCAGCGCCAGATAACCCGGGAGTCTGCGCACTGTGTGTGGGCCGCGGAGTGGGGCATGGCGCCACGCGAGATAGGTGAACCAACTCAGCGCGAATGCGCCATATCCCCCGGTCATCTCCTCAAGCAATCGTGTCGGCAGTGTGCCACTCTGGTCGCGCACGAGATCATCGAGCCAGAGATACGTGAACTGCAGTACGATTCCCACGGTGTGCACAACGAACGACAACAGAACGAACTGCCGAGGTGCGAGCGCAGGGGTTCGACGAGTGTCGGTGTCGTGTTGCGGCGTGTTCACACCCTAATGTGGCCTATACGGCTCCTGACGCCAAGCAGAGGGAGGACAACAGGGATTTCGCAGGGGACGTCCGGGAAGCTGCGGAGATCTGCCAGCGTGAGGGCAGCACCGACGGCAGTGGTACTCATTCGTACATTCGCATGCGCGCGGACTCCGAACCACTTCGAGACGAGCAAGCCGGCTGCTACAACGGCCGCGAAACACTTGTGTGCGCGTGCTTCGGTTCGCACCTTCGAATGTCACCAACTCCCGAACCGGATGCGTCAATGATTGTCTCGCTCCGTCGTGCAATACTTGTCACGACCCTCGCTGCGGCGTCAGCTGCTGCTCAAACTCCTGCCTCCCCTGATACCGGGGTTGTACTCCCGATAAAACCGGAGCGCACCCTTCGCTTCACTACGGATGAAGGAACGTGGATGTCGCTGGATGTCTCACCCGATGGGCGGTCCATCGTGTTTGACTTGTTAGGCGACCTGTATGTGTTGCCGATCGGTGGAGGCAAGGCCCAGCGCGTTACCAGCGGGATGCCGTGGGATGGCATGCCGCGATGGTCACCAGATGGCCGCAGCATCGCGTTTATCTCGGATCGCGACGGCGGCGACAACCTGTGGTTGATAAATGCCGACGGTTCGGGGGCGCGCCGACTCACGAAGGAAGTCGATAATGCGCTCTCGTCACCCACGTGGACTCCGGACGGCCAGTACCTGATTGCTCGCCGTTTTGGCCCTTACCCCACGGCGGAGAATTACCTCACCAACGTGCCGCTGTGGATTTACCACAGGGATGGAGGCACGGGTGTTGAACTGTACCCGGCCAAGGCGAACACCAAGACAACCAACACGGGCGCCACAGTGTCTCCCGATGGACGCACGGTGTATTTCGGATCGCATGCCGGTGGTTACGCCGGCGACAACCTCGGTGCGTACCAGGTCATCGCGCTCGATCGCACGAATGGTGATCAGCGCACGCTGACTGCAGGATCGGGAGGGGCGTTACGACCTACGGTGTCGCCCGATGGGAAGTGGCTGGTGTATGCAACACGCGCCGGTACCAAAACTGCGCTGCGCATTCGCAACCTCGCCACACAGGACGATCAGTGGCTGGTAGCCGAAATGCAACGCGATGATCAGGAAGGGTATGCGCCGAACGACGTGATCCCATCCTTCAGCTTTACACCGGATTCGCGTTCGGTGGTGTACCCCGCCGGCGGCCACATCAGACGTGTAGACATCTCCACCAAAGCGGTGTCGGAGATTCCGTTCAGTGTGGATGTCGAAGTCGGCATGGGTGCACGACTATTTCATCCTCTTCGAATCGAAGATGGCCCACTGGCTGTTACTCAGCTGCAGGGTATCACAGAGTCGCCCAATGGCAGACAGCTCGCCTACAGTGCGATTGGAAGAGTGTTTACGGTAACTCTTCAGGGGACAACCGCGGGTACTCCGCAGCGTCTCACACGGGCAACCGGGCGGGAACACTCGCCGGCGTATTCTCCCGATGGACTCTGGTTGGCCTGGGTCGAATGGTCTGACTCCACTGGCGGTCATCTCTGGAAGGGTCGTGCTGACGGAAGCGGGACACCGCAGCGCCTAACGACCGACCCCGCTGCGATCAGTGCGCCGATGTGGTCACCTGAAGGTGATCGCATCGTATTTGCTTCGCAGTCCATGCGTTCAGCACTTGGTGGCGGTCCGGTGGCCGGAATGGGTGCACTGCGCTGGATCAGCGCAAACGGCGGCGCCACGACGCTGATCACTCCGACCTCGTCCGCGCCGTCGCTGGTCACAGCGGCGAGCGCGGGCACACGCGTGTATTTCACCGAAGCTGTGCCCGGCGCCCCAGGGTTTCAGGCGACGCAGACAACCGCTCTTGTGTCCGTACGGCTGGATGGCACTGATAAACGGCAGCATGCGCGGCTTACCACATCACAGAACTTTGGCGGATCCGCGGTGCGCGTGGCGCCGGATGAACGAGCGATGATTGTTATTGAGCGGGACGACGCCTACGTCCTGCCACTGACTGCTGCAGGAGCCGAGGGGTTGGCGGTGAACTTTGCGTCTCCCTCGGTGCCGTTGCGTCGGCTCACGAATGAAGGCGCAAACTATGCGACGTGGGCTGACAGCGGCCGCACGATCGCCTGGAGCTTCGCCAATCATTACTACCGGGCCAGTCGCGATACCGTCTTGCGATACAGTGAATCCTCCCGGTGGAATCCTACGCACACCGTGATAACGCAGCAGACACCGCGCGATATTGCGCAAGGGAGCATTGTACTGCGTGGTGGCCGCATTATCACCATGAAGGGCAACGAGGTTATCGCCCGCGGTGATGTGCTCGTCGAGAACGGCCGAATCACGGCAGTGGGGAGTTCGGTTCGCACGCCGGCCGGTGCGCGGGTGATCAACGTATCAGGAAAAACCGTCATGCCTGGTATCGTTGATGCGCATGCTCACCCGAAGACAGGGAGCGAGAGTGCGCCGACACAGGAATGGAGCATTGCTGCGAACCTTGCTTATGGTGTGACGACCACACGCAATCCATCAGGATCGCGCCAGAACATTGCATGGGGCGAATTGATTGACGCGGGCGAAATGGTCGGCTCACGGATCTTCGCAACGGGGCCACCGCTCACGTTCAATCAGGTGCCCGTGAAATCGTACGACGATGCGCTCAAGGTTGTGCGCCGCTACAAACAACAGGGCGTCAATTCACTCAAGCAGTATCTGCAACCGCGTCGTCTTCAACGGCAGTGGATCCTGCAGGCTGCCCATGCCGAGAAGATCAACGCTACCAACGAAGGCGCCGGTGATTTCAAGCTCGACATTCAGCTGGCAATGGACGGTTATACGGCGTTTGAACATTCGATCGGACAGGTGCCGCTGTATAAGGATGTCGTGACTGTGCTCGCCGACTCAAAGATCGCGTATACACCGACCCTCGTTGTTGCGTATGGGGCTCCAGCTGGAGACGGTTACTGGCGTGCCCGCATGGACCTCGACAAGGATCCGAAGGCGTCGTACTTCACGCCGACCGAGATCCTCAATCGCGTCGCACGCCGACGGCCGCTGATCGTCGAAGAAGACTACAACTTTCCGCTCATCGCCCGAGGTGTCCGCGATGTGGTACGCGCCGGAGGCATTGCAGGACTCGGCTCACATGGTCAGCAGGATGGTCCTGCCGCACACTGGGAACTCTGGATGCTGCAGTCGGGCGATATGACCAACCACGAGGCGCTGCGCATTGCAACCTCGTTAGGCGCCGAGTCGATCGGATACGGGCAGGACCTCGGCTCGATCGAAGTTGGTAAACTGGCCGACATACTGGTACTGGATGCGAACCCGCTTGACAACATCCGGAACTCGATGTCGATCCGGTACGTGATGAAGGGCGGCGAGCTGTATGATGCCAACACGCTGGACAGAATCTGGCCGACGGCGAAGCAGTTCCCGAAACCGTATTGGGTGCGTGAGAAGGAAGCATTGGAAGCGATCAAGCGATAATCGCTTGAGAAGCTCGGCGTGACGTGACAGCTAAACGAGACCCCGCTTCCATCTGGAAGCGGGGTCTGCAGTATGTATCAGTGAATTAGCAGACAGCGACGGCGTCGAGTGCTTGCTGAACAACAGCGCGAGGTGCGAACAGCGGGTGCAAGGGTGCGGAGGTCTGTCGCGGCTTGGTGTTATCGCTGATCGATGCCCTGGATGAGCCGCGCAAAGAAGCTAACTGACGTGGCAAAGTCGGGGATCGATACGCGTTCGTTCACCCCGTGAACGCGCGCGCGGTCGCCGTCGCCTAACGGGATGGGCAGAAAGCGATACACTTTATCGCTGTGAGGGCCCCAATACTTCGCGTCTGTTCCACCCATTACCAGATACGGAATGACAGGCGGCGGATCTGATGGGCTGATGCCCTGAACTGCGGCTGACAAAACGTTCCACGCCCGTCCTTCAACTGAGGACACGGCGGAGGGACCCACACCAACACTGTCGATCGGAGCGATGTGAATCAGCGAGTCGCCAATCACCTGCGTGACCCGTGCGATCACGGACTCGACCGTTTCACCGGGTGCAATCCGGAAGTTCACGACCGCCGAGGCTTCGGGAGGCAGGACGTTGTCCTTGATACCGGCCGCCAACATGGTGGGTGATGTGGTGGTGTGCATGAGCGCTGCGCTCATCGGATTCTTCTCCAAAGCGCGCTGAACCCATGGAGAAGTAATCCACAGATTTGCCATCGCCACCCGCTGGCCCACTGGCAAATACGGCGCCATCGCCTCAATCATGTTTCTCGTGGGTCCTTCGAGGGCAAACGGGAATGGGTTCGCTTCGAGCGCCGTGACTGCGCGAGCAAGCGCACCCACCGCTGTGCGTGTGCCTGGCATGGATGAATGTCCGCCCTCTGCCGTGGACGTCAGTCGCAGCGAGACATATCCCTTCTCGGCTATGCCGACAATGGCGAGGCGCCGTGCAATGCCGGGCAGCAATCCCGCCCCCATAAAGCCACCTTCGTCGAGCACCATCTCCGGCTTAACACCTTGTGCGACGAGTCGATCCACAATCGCCCTCGCACCGTAGCGCCCGCCGACCTCTTCATCATGACCGAAGGTCAGATAAATCGTGCGGCGCGGGGTGTAGCCGCTGTTGATCAATGCTTCGACGGCTTCAAGGACGGCGAGTACCGTCACCTTGTCATCGAGTGTTCCCCGTCCCCAGACGAAGCCATCTGCCACGTCGCCAGCAAAGGGGAGATGCGTCCACTCGCCGAGTGATGGCTCCGGGACGGGAACAACGTCAAGGTGACCCATGATGACCAGCGGATTCAGCGTCGCGTCTGATCCTTGCCACGTGTAGAGCAGGCTCAGGGAGCTGACGGTATCACGGGTTAATGTTTCGTGCAGTCGTGGGAATGATGTCTGCAGGTGCGCATGCAGTCCGCGGAATGCTGCCGTATCGATTGGACCGCCCGACGTCAGGGAGACGGTCGGAAAACGAACTGCGCCGGCGAGTCGTTCTGCGGCGCCCTGCGAATCGATGGCCAGGGCCGTCGGTGTTCCGGCACTGATCGCAGCAGCCGGGGCCTGAAGCAGAACGGTGCGCACGGCCATCGTACTCAGGATGGCCACCACGACCGCGAGGACAAAAATGAGGAGACGATTCATTGAGAAAAGGACAGGAGACGCACGGACCCAGGGCAAATGGGTCGTTCTGCAGGGCCAATGTAGCACGCACGCGGATGAACACGAGACCCTGCCCCTGTCAGGAGTCCTCGGCGGGCAGCGTCAGCGTGACTCCGCTGGCGATGGGAGACAGCTCCATGGGCGTCTCGCACGTATCGGCGCCTCGACGGGCGAACGACAGCCAGCGGGAGGTGGCATCTGTTGCGGCGAGGACCACCGGCTGTCCGTCAGACGACGAGCAGGCGAGCGTCAGATTCACGCGATTCGCGACTTCCTCTCGTGTCGCGACCATTGTTAGGCGCACGGGGGTCGCGGTGATTCTGGTCGCGACGTCGCGGATCAGGGCGAGCGTGATACGGGAGAGGGGGCCCACGGCGTTCTCTGGTACCTTGAGGTCATTCATGTGGCCGTCAAGCGTGACACCCCCCGGCAGAAAGTGTCTTCCAAAGCGTTCAACTACGGGCCACCACGTGTTCAAATCTCCTCCTCGCTGCTTGCCGAGCGTTCCGCTCGATCGGAGCGGGGGGCCGATCAGGCGAGCGTGGTGTCCGAGGTCCCGGGCTTCGGTGGCGATGGACCGAATCACACGTGCATCGTCGTCGAGTCCTCGCATTGCGAGCAAGTCGGCCCGGAGGAACAGGGAGCCGGAAACCCCTCCCAGATCGTGCACGATAATGTTCAGGCAATCGTGGAGAAATACGGACTCGGCGTCGTCAGGTGCGTCATTCATCTTCGCAGTCTCGGCGGATGTATCCTGAGTCACACATCGCTAATCAATCGCGCAATTCTCTGTGGCGAAAGGTATTCCATGGGTCTACGTCTGTTTCTCCCTTGCCGGCGGGTCCCTGTATGGGACCGTGGGACAAGCACGATACACTCCCTCAGGGAAATATCGCGTACGCTGGCAATTCCTCATCTTCGTAGCACCACTTTTGGACAGGCCCGGCGGTTGCGGTGCGTCCAAATGCGGGGAATTGCAAGGCGGTTTCACCCCAAAACGTGTGCGGAGATAATACAAATGTTCGTTAATCAGAGGAACCTATCCTTCATCGTGGCTACCATGTCGCTTATGCTGGTCGCGTGCAAAGGTGCGCAGAGCGACGCGGCGGTTGCCACGGCAACGTCAGAAGGCGATGCGTCAATGTCAGTCTCCGGCGACGTGGCGGATGAGCGAGGGCAGGCACTCGTGCGCGTCGTCAACGCTGTGGCGGGCTCAAAAGGACTTCAGGTGCGAGGCGACACCGCCCACATGATGCCCACGTCCAACTATAAGGGCGTCACCGAGTATCACCCGATCGACAATACCTGGGTGAAGTTTGAAGTGATGGGGCAGATCGGTGGTGTGATGATGCCTTTGGAGGCGAATCGGGAAGTTCTTACCAACGGCCATCGTTACACCATGGTTGTCATGCGCGAAGAAGGAGACGCGGGATTCACGACGCGCATCCTGCGCGATGAGATATCCATGGATCACGTCAAATCCTATCTCCGTGTCATTCATGCGGCGCCTAACGCAGGAGAGATCGACGTCCAGGTGAAGGGGGGCGACAAGATTTTTGAGGGAGTGAATTTCACATCCGAGGCTGGCTATAAGGAGTTGGACCCGATGTCCGGCGTGCTCGAGTTGAGATCAGAAGATGGAGACAAGCTCCTTCTGTCTCTTCCGAAGGTGGATCTGAAGGCCGGGACGTACTACTCACTCGTGGTTACGAAGTCAGCGTCAGGCAAACTCGAGGCATTCTGGATCGAGGATTCTCCGACCACGTCGATGTAACCTTCGGACCTAGCTGGGACAGCAACACATCTATTCCTGCGGTATCAGAAGGACCTCAGCCTTTCGGGAAGATGTGAGCAATTGGGTTCATGGTATTCTCTTACCGGGCGGGTTGTGATTTCAGAATCACGACCCGCCCTGCGTCCCCTCGATCCTCTTTGACTCTTCGATTGTGCCGACATCAGGAAGATCTTCGGAACCACGCACCACGCACCACGAAGGCTAGTTGTGTGTTTTATCACAGCCTCCGACGGAAAGGGTGCACGATCTCTCGTGTGGTGCGTCCGCCGCCGCTCCTGAGTAGCATACGGTGATCAGCTACGACGGGGGTCGGGGAGGCTTTCTCGATGATGGTTCGGACGGAGCAAAGTTTCGCATTCTGGTCGAGTCCATGCCGCAGATCGCCTATGTATGCGGCGCCGACGGTGTCATCGAGTACGTGAATGCGCGATGGGCAGAATACACGGGAGAGGTGAAGGCGGGGCCCGACGAAGTCGCAAGAGTGGTGCACCCGGACGACCAGATTCCCATGCGACAGGCATGGGAGAAAGCGATCGGGGCCGGGGCACCGCTCAGCCATTACTTCCGCCTCAGGCGCGCATCGGATCACGAGTATCGGTGGCATCTCAGCAGGGCACTGCCTCTGAAAAGCAACGTCGGCGAAGTGGTGCGGTGGTACGGAACGAGTACCGATGTCGACGATATTAAGCAGGCCGAAGAAGCTCTTCGATCGATCGACGAACGGAGGGACGCATTTCTTGCGACTCTGGCTCACGAGCTGCGCAATCCGCAGGCGCCACTCCAAAGCGGGATGGACGTCCTCCGACTCGCAGGTGACAGCCGCGAGGCGGTAGAACGAACGCGTGGGGTGATGGAGCGTCAGGTCCGGCAGCTCACTCGTTTGATCGACGATCTGATGGAAGTGAGTCGTATGGCGCATGGAAGGTCCAAGATGCAGATGTCCACCCTCGATATTGAGAACGTGGTCAATCTGGCCATCGAGACGGTTCGGCCAGTCTTTGAAGCGGGGGGCAACAGTATTTCGCTGCAACTTCCGAAGGTTCCCTTGCTGGTTCGGGGCGACAGTGCCCGCCTGGTGCAATTGTTTGGTAACGTGCTGCATAATTCATCGAAGTTCACGCGGGCCGGCCGGATCGTCGTGGAGATAAGGCGTGATGACGACCGTGCCGTTGTTTCCATAGCAGATGATGGCGAGGGGATAGCGCCCGAGGTACTCCCCGGTATCTTCGAACCGTTTGGACAAATAAGGGGCAGCCGTGAAAGAACGCGGGCAGGATTGGGGATCGGCCTCTATCTTGTTCACAAGCTCGTGGAGGCCCATGCGGGGAGTGTTCAGGCCGAGAGCGAAGGAGAGGGGAAGGGAACAACGGTGATTATTGAGCTCCCGCTTGCGTCTGTAGACCATTCGAAGAACACTTCGGAGAAGTCGTCGGGCGAAGAATCGCTCAGCCCTCATGGCAGAGATCAGTGAGTTCTGTTCGTTAACCTATTGCTGACCGCCCCCACCATGGAACTGCCAATTCGCGTACTCGTTGTCGATGACCACACCGTTATGCGTGAGGGGTTGGTCGCATTGCTCGAGACCGATCCCTCGTTGGCCGTTGTCGGGCACGCCGGTGATGGCGCCAGCGCGCTGGTGCTGTTCGAGGAGCACGCGCCGGACGTTTCGATCGTCGATCTTCGCATGAAACCGATAGATGGCGTGGAATTGACAACGTTGATGCGGCGGCAGCGACCGGATGCGCGGGTCATACTGCTCACGACGTACGATACGGACGAGGAAGTCTTCAGGGGACTGCAGGCCGGTGCGTCAAGCTATTTGCTCAAGGACGTTGATTCATCGCTGCTCGGCGAAACCATTCGCGCCGTTCATGCGGGTAAACGCGCCATATCACCGGCGATTGCCGCGAAGCTTGCTGAGCATGTGGCTTCGGAGTCGCTGACTCCGCGCCAGAATGAAGTGCTTGAGTGGTTGGCGAAGGGTAAATCCAATCTGGAGATTGCCAACGCACTGTTTATCAGCCAGGGAACGGTCAAGGCGCACGTTAAGGCGGTGCTTCAGAAACTTGGAGCTCGTGACCGCACTCAGGCCATTACAATCGCGATGAAGCGCGGCCTGGTCCGCGCCCCATAAGTCCAACGGTGCGACTTCCCGCAGTTGGTCTCGCTCCGACGCGGACCGAGATTGTTCTCGTTGGTGTTGCTGCGACGGCGCTGTCTGCGATCGTGCGTTACGCGCTGCAGGGAGCACTGAACGAGAATATCCCATATCTGGTAGCGACTGCGGGCATTCTGCTGAGTGCCTGGCTGGCAGGAACGCGCACAGGGATGCTGACCACCGTTCTCAGTCTGATCGTGAGTCAGTACTTCTTTGTTGAACCGCTCGCATCGTTTGCCTTTTCAAGTCTGGGGAATGTGACTGGTGCGGGGTTGTTTTTGCTCGTCGGGTTCACCATAAGTGGCACGGTGGGTTCCCTGCGTTCGACGAGAATTGAACTGGATGAACGAAACCGGCTGCTCGAACGCGAAACGGCTGAGCGCAAGAGTGCTATGCAGCTGGCCGAGTTCAAGCGTGATCAATTGCGGGCCACCGTGGACAGCATCGGCGACGCGATCATGGTGACGGACCGGAGCGGTCGGGTCTCCAAGATGAATGTGGTCGCTGAGGAATTAACAGGAACGACGTTCGCGTCGCTCGCAAGCGTGACGCTGCACGACACGGTCCGATTGGTCGACGTGAACGGCCAACCTCTCAAGGGCCTTCTTGATCGAACGCTGGCACTAGGTGAGCGATTGGAGGTGCCCGAAGGCACCATTCTGCGATCCGCGACCGGAGAAGATCACGAGGTTGAACTGAGTGTCTCACCGGTCAAGAGCGCGGAGGGCCATTTGCTGGGGTGTGTCCTCGTTTTTCGCGATATATCCGAGCGACGGGCCCAGGAGGCTGAACTCAGACGCAGCCAGACGCTGGCGTTGCGGCATCTGAATGAGCTGCAGGCCATCTATGCCTCGACTCCAGTGGGTCTCTGTGTGCTGGATCTGGAGATGCGCTACGTCTATGTCAACGATCATTTGGCAGAGATCAACGGACGTCCGGCGGCGGAGCACTTTGAAAAACATCTCGGAGAGATCGTTCCGGAGATGGAGGCGCAATGTCGTGAGGTGTTCGATCAGGTCATCTCAAGTGCGGTAGGAGTGCAGAATGTTGAGCTGGTTGGTTACACAGACGCCGATCCGGAGAACGAACACACGTTTCTTGTTTCGTGGCATCCATGGCGCGATGAGTCGGGGGAAATAGCAGGAGTCCTTGTTGTTACGGTCGACGTTACGGAACGCAAGGCCCTCGAGCGCTCTCTGGGGAAGTGGCGCTTCGTGTTTGATCAGTCGGGCTGGGCCGCTGCCACGGTAGAATCAGATTCGAACACGCTCGATCTGGTCAATCCGTCATTCGCCAGTATGCATGGATACGAGGTCGACGAACTCAGGAGCCGCGATCTGAAGGATTTGGTGGCGCCGGAAGATCATGAAGAGTTCAACCATCATGTCAGCCGTGCGAAGGATGAACGGTA
>JBGTBX010000520.1:0-17410 GCA_041749115.1 Gemmatimonadaceae bacterium | reverse complement strand
GCGCGGCGCGGGCCCGGTCCGCGGGCGTGGCCGCCTCGGTGGGCTCGTGGTACGCGTTCACCTGCGTGTACTTCTGCGGCGGGAGCGCGGGCATCACCTCGGGATCGTCCGGCGCCAGCTTCGCCAAACGCTCGGACTGCTCCACCGCTCGGCGGATGGACGCGTCGGAAAGGTCGTCCGTGGTGACGACGGCGTGCTTGGCGCCGAAGAAGCTCTCCACGGCAAATCCGCTCTGCGCGATGATGCCGGAGGTGGTGAGCTGGTTGGCCGCGAAGCGGGTGTTGCCGGTGACGTTGGATCCGACGTTGACGCTGACGCCGTCCGCCTTCGACATGCGGATGGCGCTCTCGATGATGCGCTGCGCCTCGTCCCTGCTCATGGGGGCGCTCATGACTTTCTCCCCGTGTTGATCACGTTGACGTTGCGGAAGCGTGCCGGCGGCGAGCCGTGGCTCACGGAATTGCTCTGGCTCGGCTGTCCCTTGCCGTCGAAGAAGGAGCCGCCGAGCTGGTAGCTCGAGCGTCCCCCGATCATGTCCAGCCCGTTCCAGAAATCCGGCGTGCGGATCTGATAAGCCACGTCCTTGAGCATGCCGGTGATCTTCCCGCCGCGAATCTCGTAGAAGACCTGGCCGCCGAATTGGCCATTGTAGCGCTGCTGGTCGATCGAGAACGACCCGTCGCCAACGATGGCGATGCCGCGGTCCGTCGCGGCGATGAGGTCGTCCCAGCCGATGTCGCGCTCGCCGGGAAGCAGTGAGACGTTGGGCATGCGCTGGAACTGCACGTTGTTCCACCCCTGCGCGTACGAGCAGCCGTGCGATCGCGTGGGGAGACCCTGCTTGTCGTACCACCACTTGAGCATCGCCGCCTGCTCGCGCGTGGTCTGGTAGTCGTTGAAGACGCCGTTCTTGACGAGGAGGAAGTCGTCGGGCTTCACGCCGTCGTCATCGTAGCCGATGGTGGAAAGCGCGCCGGGCTGCGAGCGGTCTGCCTGAACGTTCATGAACTCCGGACCGTACTTGAGCTGGCCGAGCATCTTGTCGGGCGGCGCGATGAAGCTGGTGCCCGCGTAGTTGGCCTCGTAGCCCAATGCGCGGTCCAGTTCCGTGGGGTGACCGATGGACTCGTGGATGGTGAGCCACATGTTGCCCGGGTCGAGCACCAGGTCGTAGCGGCCGACATCCACGGGCTTGGCGGAGAGCTTCGCGCTCGCGTCCTCACCCGCCTCGCGCGCCTTCGCCGGAAGGTCCAGCGACTGCACGTACTCCCAGCCGCGTCCCATGGGGGCGGTGTTCGCGGTGCGGTTCTGGAAGTCGGTGCGGTCCGGTGAGACGGCGGTGGCCTGGAGGATGGGCCAGCTCTTGATGGCGAGCTGGTTGATGACCGAGCCGTCGGTGTTGACGTAGTTGCGCTCGTCGCGGACGAAGAAGAGCGCGCTGAAGACGAAGCTGACGTTCTTCGCCTTCATGGCTTCGGCGTTGGACTTGAGGAGCAGGTCTGCTTTTTCCTCGACCGAGATCGTCCACGGATCGATGGAGAACTCCGAGCGCCAGCTGGCGTTCGGGTGTGCCTCGGTGGGGACGAGGGTGACCGCGTCACCACGGGCGACGCGATTGGCCTTCGCGATGGCGACCGCCTGTCTCGCTGCCTGGGCTACCCCCTGCTTCGTCATCGTCTGCGTGGCGGAGAATCCCCAGGTGCCGTCCACCAGTGCGCGGACGCCGCAGCCGAACGTCTCGGTATCCACCACGTTCTGGATCTGCTGCTCGCGTGTGAAGACGAAGTTCTGCTGGAAGCGGGAGATGCGGGCGTCGGCGAACGAGGCGCCGGCCATCTTCGCGGCGTTGATGGCTTCCAGGAGGAGCTCCTTCACCACCCGGTCCATCTCGGCAGGCGGCTTGTAGGCGAATGGGGACTGGAAGAGCGCGTTAGCGGATCGCGGGATGGCGGAGGCGACGAGTGCGCCTGCCGCGATGCCGCCGGCTTTCTTGATGAAGTCGCGTCTGTCGGTCATGACGGGGGACCGGTGGAAGGGGCCGTATGGGTCCTACGCGCCAATGTAACTCGGGGTTGGAGCGAGTGCGCGGCGGCGGGACACCGCGGACGGGTTCAGGGATGCCAGGGCCTTCTGCGGCCACGAAGCAGCGACTGCGTGACGGGTTGCGGGCCTCCATGGGTTCAGCATCTGTGTGCGATGTGCACACTCCCTCGCATGCCCCGAAGTACCCCACGAGCGCCCCTGCTGCGGTGGGCAGGATCGTTGCCCAATAACCCGTCCACTCTCCTCGCGCACCTAGAACACCGCGGTTGCCTGATGGACATCGAGCGCCACATACTTGGTCGTGCGTTTCATGAGAGCCGCTTCTTGCTGCGATGCATGGTTGGTTGGCACCTCCATGCTAGCATGGGGCGCTCACTCAATATCCACTGGGCGGGCGCGCATAATGGGCAAGCGACCTATCCATGATTGAATGGAGAATCAGGCAACCGCTCGCACGTATTCCTCGAGGGCCATTCTGCTGATGCGCGGGCCGTGGCTAAGCACAGGGTAGTCATCGATTCAGCGTTCGGTAGCTACGCGATCGGCCGCAGACCAACGGCCGTGGGAAACGCCTTCCTGTATGACGAGCCCACTCTCCTACTATGGGTTGATGAGATTCTGTGCGACCAGCACGCGTTTGCTGGCGAGAAGGCGTTTGCGGCTGAGGGCTGGCTAGCAAGTCAGTTGTTTGCTCGGCTTGCCAAGGAAGGCATCGTCAAAGCGCAGTCGTTCGCGAAGTTCTTCTCACCGCGCGTGGTTGCGCGACTCAGGGTTGTCAGTGAGAGGGACTTCCGGGCAGCGGCCCGTGCTGGCATGAATCCGACATCTACCGTCGACCCTGATAGGCTGCGCGACTTCCAGTTTAACGGGCTATACGACATTAACGCCTTGTTGCTTCTGTGTCAGAGCCTGGGAGTGCCCTTTGTCGACGTCTCGCAGACCCAGCGATACTACGAATGGGCAATTCGCCGTCTGACACCCACGTCCAATCGCGGCTCGAGGAAGGTGTTTCGGCATGCACTCTCCCTATTTGTGCCTACGATGACAATCTGTCCCAAAACTCCGGCTTTGGCTGAGGCCAGCGCGGCATCTGGCGATGTGTTTCGCGCCTCAGAACTTTGGGCGCAAGGCAAGATTGACGAAGCAAGTTATCGAAAGCGGTACAACCAATGCTTGGACAAGTGGCACCGGTACGACGATTCGGTGCGCGCCGAGAGCGTGGATCGGCTCGAAGCGATACTTCAATTGCGGAGTGATCAAAGACTTCAATCGCTGCGGCGCCTTGCAGCGCGTCTCGCTGATCGCATCGCCATAGCAGACGACGCCTCAGCATTTGATGAGGAAGCGATTCGGGCTATCAAGCTTGAGACCCTTGAAGTCCAACGGGAGCTCGTAAACCGGTCAAAGTGGGTCCGGGCACTCGATCGTACTGCTTCCTACATCTCGCCGCCGCTCGAAGTTGGTGGAGCGATTGGCGGGGTAATAGGGGTAGCAGCTACGAACAATCCGCTATTCGCGGTCGCGGGAATGTTGCCTCGCGGACTAACCTGGGCGGCCCGCCGTATTCGCGAAGGTCGGGGACGGAAAAGAGCATGGTATTTCTTCGCTCTCGACGCGCGAGCCTCTCTCGATCGGCGTAGCGCGATGCGCGCCCTCGAGGCCGAGCTGCGAAAAGTGGAGTCCCAATAGCACGGTGCGACCCATAATGAGGTGATGCAACTGCCGGCGCTGACTGTTCATGGATGCGATGGCCTACTGCGGCCACGAAGCCCTACCCGCTTCACCCACGACGCGGCGCTCTGCAAGCGATTGCCGCTGAAGTAGACCGTGTGCCTCTACTTCCGCGCTGCGGGAACGAAGGAGGATGTCATTGGCTCAATGAAGCCACCATCCGTGCCGTCATGGGCACGGTGATTCGTGCTGCTCATCGGGTGCGTGAATGTGCCAGATCTGCTCCGGTGTGCGTCTCAGGACGCGAGCGCGATCTGGCAGTGCGCGCCGCGTTGGGCGGCTGGCACTGGTAACTGACCCGGCAACTGCTGGCGCAACAGCCTAGTGCTGTCCGTGACGAGACAAAGTGGCCGAGGCGCCGGCCTGGACAGCTCGTGTTTGGGATTCGAGGAATGGTGGCGCTCCATCAGACGTTACTGCGTTCAAGGCCTGATCACGGACGCCGATGCAAACTTTGCCGCGTGTCCCCGGCAGGATGAGGCTGAACTTGAGGATTTGTACGATCCCGCTCTATTCGGACTACCTGCTCAACACTTTCCGCGTATCGCTAGCCGGTTCTGCCTTCGGCGGCCGAAGGAAGTCGTCTGACCACCTCGCTGCATTGTTGAAACAACACGGCAAGGCTTGCGACGCTCGGGTGGTGATGCAGGCTAAGGGGGGGGATATCCGAGCTCGTACTCGCCTCTCCGACAGCTGCATTGCACCCTCAGCGGCGCGGCGCCATTGATGGGCAAGTCGCGGGGCTGGAGACGCGCCTTCAGGCCATTCGTGCTGCTCGACGCTAGCGCAGCCCGGGATCACTTTTGGGTGCAGCAGTAGTCCTCTACTGTCAACAACACCCGTCCGGGGTTCAGCAGTCAAGTCGCTGGTGGGTAACGCGCTAAGCGACCCGCTCGTACTCCTTCCATCCGCGTATCTCATTCGCGCGCTCGATCGCCCCACGATCTGGTCGCTGACTTGCCTCATGTGGCTCAACAATGGTCTGCCTCAACTGGTCACGGAACTCCTGAATTCCGCCAGTCAGGTCCAGGCGGCCAAGTACGTCGATTCTCTTGGGGTTCACGGCGACATTGTAGTCCGGCATCACCGTCACCAATACCCGATCAAACGCTCGATGATGCAGGGCGCAGAGTGCGAGGCCGTTGGATGTGTTGTCATTATTGGCGATGCCAACCGGGATAATGTGCGCAGCATCGAGGAGTCCCAACTGGATGCCGCAAAAAGCGCAGCGGTTCTTGTACGCCGTTAGTACCCTGTCCCGAAAGCTCGCATCGCGCAGTTTCCGAGCGATCCACGCCAGCACGGTTCTCCTTGGCCCGGTGGAGGCGCGCTCCACCACAGGATCTGCATTTCCTGGATTGGCGGCTATCTCATCTAACAGGCGCACGTCGGGCGGTGACTGCGCAATGCTGTGAAGGTCTGGAAGGTGTTCGATGTAAGCCCCGAGAAGTGCAGGAGCGAAAGCCACTGCAATTTCTTCGTTGCCCTTTTCCTGAGTGGCCATGAGATCGGCAGAGGCTCGGTGCAGGGTTTCGCGCTGGATTTGGAGGGATGGTGATGCGCCTAGCGCTCCCAGATGCTTACTGACATCGAAGGCAGCAAACACTCCAATCTCTTCCCACCATCCCAGCACAAGCGTGCGATCAACGCCGGCAGCATCGAACTGCGACACTCCGCTGGTAATCTGAATGCGATACTCGTTCGGAGAGCGTGCGGCTCCGCCACCATGCGTAATGTTCCAGATGTAAACGCGAATGCGAAGTATCTCGTGCTCTCGGAAGACACTCAGCTCAAATGGGTGTTGATCAGACATCAGGACGTAGTTCCAGCCACCCTGCGCAAGCGCTTCGGTAATGCGCTCGAGAAGTTGTGCCTTTTTTAGAGGTGCCATTGGCGGGTCAGTGTCAACTGGGTGCCGAACCGGTTCGTGGGCAGCACGAACTGTAGCCGGAGCTTACGGATCAGTGGGCGGATGAGAGAAACGATGCGATTGCGGCAGCAATGAAAGGATGGTGGTAATCAGGCTCTTCCTCGCCACAATGGATGGTAGGCCTCTGGTGCAAGGGTCCCTGGGACATTCGCTTGCCCGATTCTCGAACGGCTTGCGCCTTATCTCGGGCAGGCGCAACGAGTAGCTTATATGCTCACATCCCCAGACAATCTGTTCCAGGAATCAGTGGCGCCCTTCAAATTCCGCTCCTTCCTCAGAACACCGCTCGGCGAGATCGTACAGGGCGACTCGCTCGATGCCATGCTGGCAATGAGGGCGAAGTCGGTGAACTTGGTCATGACCAGTCCGCCTTTTGGCCTGGTCAGGAAGAAGGACTACGGTAATGTCGACGCTGCCGAATACGTTGACTGGTTCCGTCCGTTTGGTGAAGCCGTGAAGCGCATCTTGGTCGATAATGGGAGCTTCGTTCTCGATATCGGTGGCGCTTGGAACAGGGGGCAGCCAACGCGAAGTCTGTATCACTTCAAGCTGCTCATCATGTTGTGCGAGGATCTCGGGTTTCATCTCGCGCAGGAATTTTACTGGTGGAATCCGTCCAAGCTGCCGTCGCCTGCTGAGTGGGTGAACATTCGCCGCATTAGGGTCAAGGATGCGGTTAACAGCGTATGGTGGCTATCGCCGACCCCGTGGCCCAAAGCCAGCAACCGGCGGGTGCTACAACCTTATAGCCCTGCGATGCTCGACTTGCTTCAACGAGGTTACAAGGCCAAGAAGCGCCCGTCTGGCCACGATATCAGCGAACACTTCAGCACGGATAACGGAGCAGCCATTCCGCCCAATCTTCTTGCTATCGCTAATACCGATAGCAACAGCTACTACCAACGATATTGCAAAGAAAACGACCTGCCGATTCATCCTGCCCGTTACCCAGCGGAGCTCCCCGAGTTCTTTATCCGCATGTTGACCGATGAGGGCGATTGGGTCGTAGATCCCTTCGCGGGAAGTTGTATTACAGGTGAAGTTTGTGAGCGGCTGGGGCGCCGTTGGAAGTGCGTCGAGCTTGACGATCAGTACGTCAGAGGAGCCAAAGGTCGTTTTGTAAGGAAGCGCACGAGCGAGACGCAGCCGGAACTGGCCCTCCCTCTCGGCCATGACGCAAATGGGCGGATCGAGCCGGTGGACGACGATTTCTACAAGATTCCACATCCAGCGGTTCTTTGGAACGGAATTCCTCGGGAGAAGCTGTCCGCCGATGGTGGACTTCGTCGATCGCCTCCAGCGTCAAAGTTCGCCGAATAGTGTCGTGGGGGGTTGGAGCTCTCCGATAAGTCGTGATTGCGCTCGCAGGATCGGCAGCAGGCGCGCTGGGTCCTTTCCGATTGCGAGAAAATCCTGCGAGCCGAGGAGATAGATTGCTATGGGCGTTCGCCGCATGATTTCGCGTGCATAGAACTGTGCTTCGTCCGTAAAGCCGCCCCTCGTGATTATGAGGATGTGCGTTGCTTGTGTAACTGGCAGCAACCCGACTTCAGAGGCGATTCCGCGAACATCGAGGTTCTTCTTCGGTGTGTTCTTGCACTGAACCTGCCATCTGGTATGTACGGCCCCGATGGATCCGCTGAGCACAACGTCAACTTCAGCCTGAGCGGTGGAGTCTGGTGCCCGCTTGTTCCACCCGATGAACCTGAGGCCAAGCTGCCTCATGATCATTATCGCGAACGCCTCGAGAGCGCGACCTTTCACGAAGGTATCAGTCGAGTCGAGGTCTGCGAAGATGTCCTTCGGGCGGCGCTGGTAGTAGTCAGAGATCGCGGCATCGAGGTGCTTCACGGTGTTAGTCATGAAGTCGTGCAGCACCTCTGCCGCGAACCTTGTGGTCGTCCGCAACAGCGCGCTCTTTCCGCCGGCGGTGCCTCCCGACTTGTACTGGATGAGGCCAGCAGACTCCAGAGGCTTCAGGACTTCGTTTGGCAGTGAAGCGCGGCCGATTGTCACGTGGTCGTGGGCCTCAGCGGCATCACGAATGGTCGCCGCCTTTACCCATCCAATCGGATTTGTTCGGCATAGGGCCCGTACAAATGCCTGAAGCGGTGGGCGAAATGCAGCGAGCGCCGTGATCTGAGAGTCGTCGAGGGGCACCAGCTCCTCTCGCCGAGCATGATCGATCTTCCAGAGGTCTTTCTTCCCCGAGCCCTGGAAGATCCCAGCCCTGGCAAGCCACATGCGAAGGCTGTTGATCGCGGTATTGTGCTCGGTGACCAAGAAGCCTTGCTCTGAAAGGAAGCGAGCAAGACTGTCTCCGGTCACAGACAGGTTATCTGCCTCCATCTGAATGATTCCCTCGAGAACCCGCAGCCCCCCACAGTTCAGCAGGATATGTTTTGCGAATTTCTCGTAGATTACATCGCCTTCTGTGGTAGCCAATCCTTTGGCTAGAGGCGTCGCCTTGTGGTCAGCATCGAGAAGGCCATACTGGACGGCCGCTTCCACCGGCAGGCTCTTGTTTCGCTTGGTTGGCGCCATTGCCTTCTGCTTAAGCCGCACTGAAGGCTTCCATACAGCGTCCCGAATAGCATCTGCGTCACCGCTGTGGGCTACCAGCTCCTCAATAAATGCACGCAGGTCGATCAACGAAGGGGCGAATTGCGTGCCCACGGGTATCGCGCTCCGCTTCTTGCCTGAGCTTCCTGGGAGCGCAACCACATCCTTGGCCGCCATCTCTAACCCTTAGTGGTGAGACTCTTGGCGACCAGCCCACGTCGTTGTCGGAAGCGGTAAACAGCGCTCCGTGCTTGGCCTTTAGAATAGCCCATGCTCACTAAGTGATTGACACAGTCACTCGTGGTGCGCTGACCTGCGCCGAATTCATCCAGGAGACGTTCGTAGGTGAATTGAGAAATCTTTCCCGGCTTGGTCGCTCCACGCGGTGGCTTTCCGTTGTCGTGGTCCATATGGATCTCGGCAGAATCGGCGCCAAAAGGCAGGGATACTTTAACTTATATGTCAACGCGACCGAAGCACAAAAGAGGTGGCCTGGCGGATTGAGGCGGCGGGGGTAAGTGGAAAGCGCGGGGTGACGTTGTCGCCAGCTCCTCTCGCCATGCCACGGCATCTCCGTCACCTCATCGTGTCACGCCCGCGGTTGGGCGCCGCGTGCATCAAATCCATCCGACGCCCACAGATTGCGGCTCGGGCTCTATGGCGTTGTACGCCTCCAACTGCTCGCACCGCCTCGGCCTTGAACGCGGCGCTCACCTCGCGCCGTTCACCTCGTCTTGCCTTCCCTACCGATCCTGCCTTCCTGTTCGACTTCATGCGCCACCTCCGCCCCGAAGTTAGGGCGAGTAAGGCGTCCACCACAATCGGGTCAACCCCACCAAAGGGCGGCGACTGCAGAGGCGCATGAGGGAGTCTGCACGTTCTTGAGTGACGCCGCAAGGCCGTTCCGTCCTTAACACAAGCGGTAGCGGCCGAAGCGGGTGTTCCAGAACACTACACCAAGGTCAATGTGCGCTCCAGTGCGACCTCGTGAGTTAGGTCACCATAACGCTCATATCAAGCGTTTGTTGTCGATCGGGAAACAATTCCCACAGCTATAGGAATTGCGTCACACGCGAGCAGTCGCATACGGGTGATACTGCTCCAACATGCGAAGGGCACCGGCGTGATCCGGAATCCGCCTTAGAACCTCTCGCGCATCTCGCTCTGCCTCTTCCTGCCTGCCCAGCAGCTCAAGGGTTTTTGCGCGTTGATACCGCAACCTCGGTAAATCCGGCTTTAGCCGCAGGGCCTCTTCAATACTCGCGAGCGCATCGTCGTACTGCCGCAAGCTCTGCGCTGCGAGAGTCCGCTCATACAAAATGCTGGCGCGATGTTCTGACAGGAGGCCACCAATCGCAAGACCGGCCTGCGCAGCTGCAAGCGCGTCTTCAGGACGACCGACCCTGTTGAGCGCGAAAGCGAGGTTCCGGTGCGCTTTTTTATGATGGGGATCGATCGCGATAGCCCGCTTATAGCTCTGAATTGCTGCATCCCACCGCTTCTCGAGACTGTGTTGGTAACCGCGTTCGACAAGCTCGTCCGCGTCATCTTCTCGCTCAGTGCTAGCGGCCTTTATTGTCTCCGGCTGAGAACGCGACAAGGCCGCGCCACAGAATCCGCAGAATTGGTGATGATCTGGTACGCGCTCTCCGCACTGCGGGCAATCCAATGTTGGAGTAACGCTGTCAATTGCGTCGATTGCTTCCCTCGCAGACGAGAACCGGCCAGCTTTCTCGCGCTGCAATAATCGCATTATGACGGCTACGTACTCTCGGAAGAGACGCTGCTGTGTCGTCGAGAGGGTCGCTGGCGGCGTCGGCGTTGGCGGATTGTAGTCGTTCTTTATCAGCAGCTCTTGAATCGTGAAGAGGCCACTCGAATGCGCGAATGGATGGCGTGCGGCAAGAATGAGATAACCAATGATGCCGACCATGAAGAGGTCGGACGCGAAGTCAGCCGGCTCACCTCGAGCTTGCTCTGGCGACATGTAGTTTGCGTTTCCGGTGCCGCCTTGACTCGGAATCCCTGGTGGCGTGCGCTCATCGGCTGGTGCAACCACTTTCGCGATACCGAAGTCTCCAACCTTCGGCGTGCCACCCGAAGTGAGGAAGATGTTTGATGGACTCAGGTCCCGATGACAGATGTTCTTCGAGTGAGCGAAGTCCACGCCCGAAAGTATTTCTCGGATGATCGCGATCCCAGTGTCAAGGGGCAGAGTTTCGTTACGAAGGGCGCGCTCACGGAGGAGGGCGTCCAGAGACTGGCCGTCCACATACTCCATCACGATCAGATGTTCGCCACCTACCTCGATGATCTCGTAGACCTGAACGATGTTCGTATGTACGAGCTGCGCATTTAGCTGAGCTTCCTGAACGAGCGCGGCGACATCCGCGGCTGAATGCGTGAGCGATCGCTTCAGCAAGCGTTTTAGGGCAACCGACCGGTTGAGCTGCTTGTCTGACGCCCGAAAGACCGAAGCATAGCCGCCGGTGCCGGCCTCGCCCTGCACGACATACCGTTCCTTCAGCTCGACCCCGCTCTTCAGTTCCAGCATTTTGCCCTCGTCTTGTCCGCGCCGGCTGATCGCTGCCGTAGGCGTCTGGCGTAAAAGCTATCGGTGCGCGCCGCATCTTGCTTGTCAGTCAGTCCAGGTCCACGCCCGCCCAGTAGTACGGTAGCTCGTCGATCGGGAACCAGCTCGCGTTTCGTGTTTAGCGCCCGTTTGGGCCGAGTTGTCTCGGGCTAACCTAAGGATAGGAACGCACGACCCTTGTGCTACAGCCTTGGCGCGCTATGCCAGCGCGGCGGCGCGGCTTGTTTGGGGCCGATCGACGGCGGAACAGCAAAGCGTGACGGAAGGCGGCGAGCCTTTTGGATAGTGCTATCCCCGCGTCTGTGGACCAAAGAATCGGAGGCGAATCCGACGATCGGCGACCACGTTCGCATCTACGACGTATGCGGCGCGAGACGGCGTGAGGGGACGGGTCAATCGCCCCATCGGTAAAAGCTCGGCCGAGCAAACGTGAGTGACTTCTGCAATTGGGTCGTGGACAACCTCTAAACGACTGCCTACTGGCTGCGCCAACTCTTGTTCATTCCAGTCAACATCCGCGTCCTCAATGCGCTCCTCCCAAGCGCCTCGGAAGGGCAGCGTCGATCTGCGCGCGAATGCCGCCCAGAGCATTGCGTCTAGCGGCTCTGGAGTCCAGTAGGCTGCAGGCAGCTCCGTCTGCACCCTCTCTACCCAATCAGGAATACCGTCCGTGGAGTCAAGGCCGGGAGGAAAGTCCCTGACTAATCGCATGATCAGCCGACGGGATGGGAGACCCGCTTGGGCGAGTATCGCGGCACTTTGCGAGGGAACGCCGTATGTGAGCGCCATGGCGGCACGCCCGGTAATCGCCCGAACCCCTTGTACATCTAGAGCCAAGGCGTAAACACGAATGGCCTCCACCGCCCACACCATCCGGAACACCACATCATTCTGAATGAATGCCACTTCGTCACCGCCTTCCGTCATGATCTCACCTAAGGGCTGCCCCTCTACCCAACTTCTTAGCCCATTCTCCCAGTTCCCACTGGCAAATTGGAAACGGAATGGGGCTACAGTGCTCACGCGTTGAGCAAGGCTTACAAGCGCGTCAACCTCTACCTCCCCGCGACCCAGCCCGAGCTCGAGGCGCAATAACGAGGCGATCAACTCGGCGATATTGTCCGTCAAGAAGCGTCCGGTCGAATACCCGATACCCGCGTTGAAATAGCCGCGCCGCTCCGCGGTCTGTGTTCGCCGCCAGACCCATTGGGCGCGCCTCACAAGCATATCCCTTGAGGTTGCTGCATCTTCTTCAGCGCGCCTCGCCAGGCGACGTCTCCACAGCGACTGATCTAGCGCTTGGTCTAGTGCATCAGCCAACTCTTCGACCGGCGTGTCGAGGTTGGCAACGCTTCCTAGGATCGCTGTGTCAAGACTTGCCAGCAGGTCGCGGAGCTTACGCTCTTCCAGGATCGCCTGCTCCTCCGGCCGCGCTTCTTCGTCTTCTTCCCCCGGCGTGACTCGAACGAGATCCACTCTGCCCTCTGTCCAATCGAACGCGGCATCGGCGGTGAGATCGCGCAGCGCCACACTAGGCACGCCGAGGCGGCTCGCGATTATTTCGATGAGGCGTTCGATCAACTGGACTAATCCACTCTCGAGGACGCGTTCGGCAGCGTCTCGCTCGAGTTGTCGATACTGTCGCTCCTTCCAACTACTCGTCCTCCGATCGGCGAAGATCGGGTACACCGTAATACCATCGAGATCAACGAACGCTCGCCCGGCCCGTCCCTTCACATTGGCAAATTCGTGGGCCGGGATGACGTTGCCGCTCCGGTATATGGAGCGGAAGATGAGAACGCTACATGACAGATCAAGGCCTTGGGCCAGTGTTGGAGACGCCACCACGAGCGGGAGCTTCTTCTCCACTAAAAGGTCCTCTATTTCGCTTAGGAACGCTCGAGGGAGCGCGGCATGGTGCAGTCCAACTCCCAAGCGGAGTGTTCGCAGCGCCACGTGATCACTACCGAGCCATTCACGTCCAACGTGAAGTGCCCGGCTGATGTCATCAGCGGCAGGAGGGGCTCCGTTGAAGTGTCCTTGCCGATTGAGCCTGAGCAAAGTCTCCCCTACTTTTTCTACGGACCGGCGGAGAGGGCAATACACGAGTACACGGTGGCCATCCGTCATAAACGCCTTCGCCGCCGCGAGAGTGAGTTCCTCCTCGTCCTTGGGAAAGGGCTTCCGCCGCATACCCCGAGGCTGCTCGCTCGGAACAAATGTCTTTATGTACGGACGCTCCCCGTCCACCTCCAGAGACAGCATTCCAGCGCCGTCACGCCATGTCAGCAGACCTGTACGCTGCCGCGTAGGTCGCCACGATGACACGACTGGCGACCCTGCCTCATCCGAGCGAATCCACGCCGTGAAGTCGTCGAAGGCATCGCCCGCCGAGAAGACCGCAGACAAACACGCAATGCGCCGGCTTCCCGCATCTGGACGGCGCAACAACCGCTGCACGAGGACTTCGTATCGGATTTCACGCTCGCCCAAGCCAATCATGTGGCCCTCGTCGAGCACGATGAGGCCTACGTCATCAATTACGCTCGGGTCCACTCGAATGGCGAAATCGAGTTTCTCAGGCGTGGCAACCACGATGGTGGCCCCACGCAATGTCCTGATGTCCGTAACAGCGACGCCGCTTGAGCCGTAAAGGGCAGTGGTTGAAACGCCGAGCGGCCGAAAGGTCTTCGCGAGCGTCTTCTCTACCTGTGCCGACAACGCACGTAGCGGCGTTACGTAAACGACTCTCTTCTCCTCGGCGAGACATCGCAGAATGCAGAGTTCTGCTATGCGGGTCTTTCCCGCACTTGTCGGCAGCGCGACGACTAGATCGTCGTCGGGGTCCACCGCTCGCACGGCGGCCTCCAGTTGAGACGGCCACAAATCGATTTCTGCATTGGGTCGCGACCGCAGGACTGCTATGAATCGCTGCCGCCACTGCGACCAGGCTTCGCGACCCTCGCCGACCACCTCAGCTGGCAACACAGAGTGCAGGCTCGTCCGCCACAGATCGGACGTGAGGTGTGACGCGAGAGTGTTCGCCCACCACAGCGAGACATAGCCGCGTAAGGCACTTGCTTGACTGCCTTCAAATAGTCGCTCGCGGCAACCCTCGGCGGCAGCAGCATCCCCCCTCTGCTGCGCTGACAAGAAGGAGCCCATAGCCGATACGAAATTTCCCGTGAGTGCGATCTGTTCAACATCGTCCACGGTGGTGTCGTCGTTTCCCCGAAGAGCCTCGGCGAGGAACGCGTCCTGATGACGCCCATTTGCCAGCCACTGCACGCACTCTATCCGAAGGCTCCGAAGCTGACGTTTGATCAATGCTGCGAGCATTCTCTCTGGAGTCGAGACATTTCCTCGCTCGTGGCCTTGCGGTACGAGACAGAAGGCACGGGCACCGTACCCTGCAGTGTGGAATGCGGCCGCTGCCGCCACTAGATGGAACTCGCGGGCTGGCTCGGCAGCCCCTTTGCGTGCCGCAGCCTCGAGACTTTCTGCAGCAACCCGGAGCGCTTGCTCTATTATGTCGACACGTCCACCAAGATCCTTCAGTCGCAGCGCCTGATCGAGAACAGAGTAGCCGTGGTCGAGCAAGTCCGCTGAAAGCGAAGTGGCAAACGTGGGTGCACCCGTTGGCACCACTCCGTCACGCCAAACCATGCCGCGTGCTAGGCCGCGAGCAACAAGCCGCGCTCTTGCCCCCGTTCGTGTAACGGCCAGCAGCCGCTCGGTAAGATCCTCAATCGTTTGGGGCATCGAACATCGCGAACACAGAGGCGATGAATTCCTGGTGGTCGACTACCCGCATTCCGACAAAACGGCGGTCCGCTACCGGTGGCTTTGGATCGGCATGCTTCTTCAAGCGCTTAAGCGGATTGTTCCCGCAGAAGACGAAGACCGCGTGCACTATGTCCTCGTTCTTGAACGATCTTGTTTGCAGGTCCTCGATTTCCCGTGCCTCATCGTCGCGGCCGGCATATCTGAGCATACGCGCCATGAACGCTAAGGTCGCCGGCTTGGGTCGGCACTCATCGCCGACGAGTGACTCGCATGCCTCGCCGACAACGCTACTCGGCAGTGCAGCCCGGCTCTTCGCCTCCAGTTTCAGAACGCGTATCGTCCCTTCGTGGCGCCTGATTGCAATGACATCTGTACCACGAAGCGCCATATCGCGATCATCCTTGTATCGAAGCCTCTTCAAGGGAACATCGAACTCAGTGCGGTGGATGACGTACTCTGTGGCGAACATCTCACCCAGGTCGGCCGACCTCATCCGCTTCGCAATTGGCAGGTTCTCACGAAGGACTCGCGCGGCCTTAGCAAATCCCAGTCGCCCGAGGATGTCTGCTCCGTAGAAGTGATCACGTACTGCATCACGAATCGCCACCATGGCCGCCGCCCTTGCGCCATCGCGCTCTGTCAAGATCGCGATATTGGGCCAAGCCGCTTCGGGTTGCGATTCGTCCATCCATCCATCAAACACAGCAATCCTCCAGGGTGAACCTGATCAGCCAGCCTCGATGTGCGTTCCTTTGTAGGCGCGCCGCGTTGGCAGGGTTGTTTCAGGGACGCGGCGCAGGTGGCCTTTAGGGAATCTGCTTCCTTTTGATCACTCCCGATAGCCACTGCTGGGCCTTGCCTCGGCGTCGATTTGAGCCGTCACAACAGGCTCGAGAAGTATCCCTGTACGTGTTGTGACTAATCCGGCGGAAGATCCATCGGTGACACAGGCGATCACTGACGGCGTTGTGAGGTGAACATCGTCCTCAGAGGTGGTCTGACGGATTGAGACAGGTCAGGCGGCGGGGATAAGTGGAATAGCGGGGTGACGTTGTCACCAGCTTTTTCGCCATACCACGGCATCACCATCACCTCTTCGCCTCACACACCCTTGAGCGCCGCGTGCAGCAATTCCATCCGACGCTTCACAGATTCCGGCTCTGGCAGCATCGTGTTGTACGCCGCCCACAGCTTGCCGGCGCGACGACGGCTCTCTTCGTCGTCTGCGTTCGCGATGGCGCCCGCCACCGCATTGTACGGAATGCGCTGCAAGGAGACCTCCGGAGAATGTGTTCCGCCGAAAGATGAGCGTGGCGTCAGGCAGCCATTCACAGTTCCATGTCCACCCACCGCAGGAACCGGTCGCCGCGGCGGTTGCTGAATGCCCGCGTCTTGCGCAGGGTGGTGTGCCCGTTCGATGAGCCGTCGTCGTTCGTGTTCCCCTCGATCGTGGTGCAGACGCGGATGTCGTCGCTGATCACGGTCTCGTCCACGCCCACGACGATGCCGGTGTGGGCAAAGCGCTCGACCTTCGCCGAGTACATAAGGAAGACGTCGCCCACCTGCGGGGTGTCGCGCAGCAGGTCGCGCTTGCTGGCGAACTCGCCCAACGCGGCGCAACTGGCCGTTTTCGGAAGGAACCAGGCGGAGCGACGCACCCGGTTGTCGTAGTGGGACCAATACCCCACGTGATAGACGGCGCCGCGCACCAGGGCTGGCCGGGCGGCTGGTCGACCTGCTGGAGGAAGACCTCCACCATCTGACCGCGGTTGTCTTCCCCATCCTCGCCGAGTCCGACGAACGCGTTGGCGGCGGCAACGAGCAGCGCGGGCGAAAGCGCCAGTCTCATGGGGCGCCCGGCGGCATCGCGAGGCACGTCCCCCTACCTGTATAACGAAGCAGGTGTCGAAAATGACTAATGCCAGTTTGGCTCGCCAGGCACTGCCGTTCAGGCTGTAGTCATTTTGGAGGGGTTGTTCGTTAATAAGGGTGGGGTGTGAGTACGACCGTTTCCGTTCTTGGCAGCTCGGAGAGGGCCGGAACGGACTCCCGACCGGGACTTCAGTGCTCCCGGTCGGGAGGTACGGCACTCCCGGGTGGGACTCAGGCGCTCCCGGTCGTTGCGCAGTCGCTCCCGGGTGGAACGCAGGCGGTCCCGGGCGACACACAACCGCTCCCGGCCAATACGCAATCGCTCCCGGGTGTTACGCAGGCGGTCCCGAACGACTGGTCAGGTACTCCCGGTCGTTAGTCAGGCACTCCCGGGCGAGTTGCAGTCGCTCCCGATCGAGTGGGAATGCACTCCCGGATGACCGGAAGGCGCTCCCGGATGCAACGCAGGCGCTCCCGGGCGATGCGCAGGTGCTCCCGGATGCAACGCAGGTGCTGGGAGGTGACTGGAAGGCACTCCCGGGTGATTGCCAACCACTCCCGACCGACCACTCAGGTGGTCCCGGGTGACTGGTACAGACCACGCGCCGTTCGTGACGGACGCACATGGCGGCGGTGCCTCGAGGCGCAATGCGTCCACAATTGTTTTTCAGATGGAGGACAGATGGAAGCACGGCAGAAGCAGTTGATCGAGTCGTACCAGCGGGTGCGGACCTTTTTGATGGTCCATCCCGCGCCGGCGCCGGCGAGTTACGCGGAGCCGAAGGAGGTGCTGGACGACGTGGTGACGCAGTTGTCCGAGCATTCGCTGCAGCAGGCCACCGGCAGGCGCCTGAGCCGGGCGGAGCGGAGGCGTCAGTCCGTGCTGATGGCGC
>JBGTBX010000519.1:0-1651 GCA_041749115.1 Gemmatimonadaceae bacterium | reverse complement strand
AAGGCCACGTCGTCGCCCTCGTAGCATGCCTCGCTGGTCTTAACTCTCTCAGCACATTCACCTGCGGATCGGCATGAGTTAGCGAAGCGCGGACACATCCCAGACCTTCACCGTCCCGTCCATGCTTCCCGAGACGATACGTTTGCCATCGGGGCTGAAGGCCACGCTCTTGACGGCTAGATGTCCATTTCGGAAGTCCCTGGCCAGTTACGTTGCCGTCTTCTTTCTTTTGTAGGGTCTTGGTGGGTAGAGAAACCGTTGGAACGCTTTTGGCTTCGTGCCGAACCATGCGCGGCCTTGTGTTTGTTGACGGCGAGTTTGGCTGAAGGGCGTCGCTCGCACCAGGGGCTCCCCGGTATAGGTCCAGCGATAGGGATGGGCGTAGTGGTCGTTGTAGTCCTTCAGGAACTGGTGCAACCGTTGTTCAAAGTCGGCTGCCGAGCTGAAATCGCCACGTTTGAGAAAACGACGTTGCAACACACTAAACCACAGTTCCACCTGATTCAGCCAGGAACCGTGAATCGGCGTGAAATGGAATACGTGTCGGTGCGTGGGATCGGTCAAAAACGCCCGACGTTGTCTGCCGTTTTCGAGATCTTTTTCAACGAAGGGAACGTCGCACAACTGGGCGATGACCCGGCAAACGTCCAGGCTCCAATGGGTGTTCAAGTTGTCGACGATCCAATCGAACTGGCGGAATTTGTCAGGGTGTTTCGTGTCAAAGTGCTTCACGACATGCTTGAGGTGAGCCGCGAAATCTTGGCTGGTGCGTGTGAGACCGAGATCGTAGACAACCTCGCCGGTCGGCACGGCGAACGAGGCGATGAGCGCTCGCGTGCCATAGCGGATGTAGTCGTTCTCGCGTTTTTCCGGATGGCCAGGCCGAGCCGGTTGCGTCGGGTATTTACGGCCGAGAATCTGCATGCCGGTCTTCTCATCGCAACTCAAAACCAGGCGGCCCTGTTGATAAAGTTGCGGTGCCTTGAGATAAAGCTGGCAGATTTCGTGAGCCTTTTGATCGAAGTCGGGATCGTGACTGTTGAGCCAATAGACGCTGCGGTGAGGCTTGAGGTCGGCCTGTTCGAGGATCCGCCAAATGGTCGAACGATGCATCGCTTCGGCATGCGCTTCGTTGATAATGGTGGCGGCGATGTCATCCAGGCTCCAGCGTGTGGTTGTAAGGTTGGCCTCTTCGGGAAGACTCGAGGCGATGGAGATGACCCGTGTGCGGTCTTCCGGGGGAAAAATGCCGCGGCCTCCCCGGTCGCGGCGCGTCTTGCAGGCCAGCCAAGCCCTGGGCCAAGTATCGCCCCCGCCACAAGGCCACGCTGTGTCGACTACAGCGGAACTCGATGCTGATTTGCCAGTTGGTCGGCTGATCGGGTTCGGCAGCCCGCAAGATCAACCGGATGCGAAAGGCAAGCGTTTGCGGCGTGGAATGGGCACGTTCCAAGGATCTCAGCGTGTCGCGTTGTTCGTCGGTCAAGATCACGGGAGGAGCCAAGGGAGAGGGCATCGTAAGCCTCCATGCTCGATAGGGGCAAAATGTCCCAGGACGACGTTGCCCTTATGCCATAAATCCCCCATCTTGTGTAGATCAACTAAAAGTGATCGCTCACTTCCGAAACGGTCATCTAGCGTGTGCCCCTTG
>JBGTBX010000518.1:0-12736 GCA_041749115.1 Gemmatimonadaceae bacterium | reverse complement strand
AGGGCGCGGGCGGCGACTTCGCCGGGGAGCACTCCTGCCGCTTTATTAACCAGTGCGTCGAGCCGCTCCGGGTGATGCGCAACTTCGGAGAGCAGGTACGACGGCAGGAACGGCGTTCGGCGTATCGCGGCGATGTAGGTCGTTACGAACCGCTCGATCAGCGTTTCGAGGTCAGTGGCCGAGACAACTACCGGGAGGAGTTCGCCCAGCACTTTGCCCGCCGCTTCAACGAAGACCCGCTCGGCGAGGGCGGCTTTGGAGCGGAAGTAGTAATGAATCAGGGCCTGATTGACCCCGGCCTCGGCGGCGATCTCCTGGATTCTGGCGCCGGAAGTACCGCGGCGCGTGAACACAACTCGAGCGGCCTGGAGAATGGCGCTCTCCGTTCTTCCGTCGCGTAAGTCGCTGTCCTGCTGCTTCTTACGTTTCCTGAACGGCGGTGTTTGGTCGGATAGTTTAGTCATGCGATTAAATGTTCTGACCAAGGATAGGCAGATCAAATCCAGCCCGCAAGAGCTGATACGCTTTGTTGATCCCTTGATCGGTCTGGGATTTCCGGCACAGGGTCGGCGAGCTCGGGTCGGTTGGAATGGGGGAGGTGGATCGGGCCGGGACTTCCGGCACGCCGCCGGCGAGCGCGGGTCAGTTGGAATGGGGGAGTGGCTCGGGCCGGGATTTCCGGCACTCGGCCAGCGAGCTCCTGTCGATTGGGACGGGGGAGTGGATCGGACTGGGGCTTTCCGGCACAGGACCAGCGCTGTAAGCCGGTGGAACGCGGAGCGGGTCGGAATGGCCGGTCAGCGAATGCGTCGTATATTCGCCGCCATGGAACGATCGGTTCTTCTGCGTTCATGCGATCGGCTCCGGACTGTCCTTGCCGAGCTGCGTGGAATTTGTGAACTCGCCGGTGCGGGTGAGTACGCCGCCATGTTCATTGGTTCGGCTTGAACCACCCCTCAGGAGGAAATATGAAAAAGGCAGTCAGCTGGGGCATCATTCTCGGAGCTGCGGTCGCCGTAGTAAGCCTGTTGTTCGGACTGTTCGGATGGCACCGCACGTACGAGATGTCTTTCGTTTTCCTGGCTGTTGCGATTTCGCTGAACGTGCTGACGGTGGTGCTGTGTTTGCGCGAAGGGGCGTCGACCGAGAGTTGGTTAAGCCAGATCAAGCGCGGCGTGGTGCTCGGCGCGGTTGCGTCGGTCGTCATCTTCCTCTCTTCATGGCTGATCACATCGGTGGTTTTCCCTCAGTACTTCGCGGATATGGCCGAAGGGTATCGAGCGACGTTCGTTGGCATGGGACTCTCTGAGCCCGAGGTAACACAAATGGTGGCCGCGACCGCCGCGACATCACCGATCGGATCTGCACTCGACGGTGTGGTGGGTACGATGGCAACCAGTCTGCTCGTGGCAATCATCGCGGGAGCATGGCTTCGCAAGAAGGGTTAAGCAGGCAGGGCTCGTCGATCCTGGGATCGGCGAGCCCTTTTTTATTCAGCTGTTATGACAGCGCTCCAGCGCAACAACTGCGCGAGCTCAGATTTCCTGTTCGTGTAGCACGAGGCGGCGCGTCATGGCCGTGAACGGTCGCTCGAACAGCCTGAACTGATCGACGTCGGCGAACACTTCCCCGAAGTCCTCCGGCGTGAGCGCCTTGGCCAGTCGACTCGCATAGTTGTCGCGTAGCACGCGCACGTAATGCTCCACGTCATAGTTGCGCGGATCATCGTCACCCTCCTCAGGCGCCTCCCTCCCCTCCCCTCCGCTCGCACGATACACATGCACCTTGTCTCCGCGACTCCACGTTCGCGTGTCGTTTGACAAGAGCGCTTCATAGGCGATCTCACGCCGCGTCTCGCGCGCCTGCAGATAGTGGTCCCGATCCTTGGTGAGACGCACGCGAGATGAAAGGTGTCGCGTCGGTATTGCACGCGCACGCAGCGATGCGACCGTTTCAACGTAGAGTTCCCGCACGCCAGCGATATCATTCAGCAGCAAACGCCTGACCGCTTCGCGCAGGAACGTTTCTCCGAACGGCTCCGCACGACTCGACCGGAACGCCACACCGCGCAGCGTGAGCGACCCGTTGTAGTGCATTAAAGCGTAGTTCTTGGGCTCATGTGACAACATCGCCGCGTACCGTCCCTCGAACTCGAGTCGCACCAGCGGTGGGAGCAACTCGGCGACCTCGGAGACGATCCGGCGCTCGTCATCTTCTGTCCATGACGACGGCACCGCGAAGTACACGCCGTCCGTGTCAGCTTCGAGCAACGTGGCTCCCCGCTTCGCGATTTCCCCGCACAACTTGCTCAGCAGTTCGCGGCCGTGGCGCGTGACGTCGTTGGCGGCATGCACGTCCGCGAAGCGCGTCAGTCCGCCGGCGGCGAGGTATCCGTACGCCGAATTGATAACAATTTTCATCGCGGCCGATGTGGCGTCGGCGGTGTGCTGCTCGGCGGAGCCAGGCGGTGCCAACTTTGCAGCGGCCTTGGCGCGCAGTCGTTCATCTGTGAAGCGATCGACGATGGCGAGGAGTGCGCCGAGTGAGTCGGCGGAGGGTCCGATGCGATAGGTGCGCATCAGCGACGGGTACAGGCTTGCAACGTCAGCCTTGACCACGCGTTGCACCGCGCCCGATGCAAAGAGGAAAAGTGCAGCGCCCGTGTGCACTGTACCGTCGCCCATTTTGTGGGACGGCAGCGCACGTCCCTCGCGCAGGTAGGCGCGCACGAGCATCGGGTCGATCACGCCTGTGGCGGCGCCGGCGTCTGCGAGGCGTTCGTAGCGTCGCGGGGCAAAGCGTGCGAGTGCGAAGGCTGCGCCGCCTAACAAGCGCGCCAGCCCTGCGACCTCTTCGACGTCGGCGGCGGCGTAACGACGCACACGATCGGGATCCTTTCGATAGGTCGCAAAGATCTGGTCACCGCGGATCAATTCGCGTTCGGGTCCAGCGAGTCCGAAATGTCGAGCGACCGCTTTGAGTCCGTGGCCGGGCAGGTCTCGCGTGGAGAAATCATAGCGGAGTACAGCGTCCATCGTGTCGATCAGCTCGCGGCCCGGTGCTACAAAACGTCGGCGGCGTTCGACCCCTTCCATGAGTACGCCGCGTCGTGCGGCGCGGTGCCGCAGCTTCATCCCCATGCGTCCGAAATTCAGAGACACGTTGAGCTGTGAGGCGCGTTCTGCCAGGAACGGCAGGTCAAAGCCATGGAGGTTGTGATTTTCGATGACGTCCGGATCGTGTTTTGCGACGTGGTCGATGAGGCGGCGGATCAGTTCCGCTTCGGCGGCCGGTGTATTGTTCGCCGCTTCCAGCATTTCCACCGTGCCATCGGGATTTCGGACCGCGATCAGGAATACTCTGTTGCGTCGCGGGTCGAGTCCGGTGGTTTCGAGATCGAACTGCAGCCGCTGCAGCTTATCAAACGTGAAGTCGCGAAAGTAGGCGCAGCCGCTTTCAACCAGGAACTGTTCATCCGGCGGGAGCATGAGGAACGTTGTTTCACCGCGGTCGCGCAATTGATTGAGCGGTTTGCCAGTCCTCAGCGAGGCCCCTCGCAGCACAACGTCGCGCAACGCCCTGCCACTCGGCCCTCGAACGAGGTAGCGCAACTCGCCCGGTCCCTCGAGCTCACGCCACGTGAAATCCGCTTTGGTATCGTTCTCTGGCCGCAGACGGGTACTGAGGTGTGCCAGGTCCTGCAGATTATCGAGCAGCATCCACGGCTTGAACTTGCGCTGTTCGCGCAGGAGTTCGTTGGCCGGGGCTGTGCGCCGCCAGATAGTGGCGAGGCCGTCGTCGTTGGCCCAGACGGAGACGATCCCCGGGGTCTCGTCCCAGCCCTGGAGCCATTTGTCGTATGAGGTGTCCGCCGGCATCCAGCTATTTTATCACTCGACGGCGGCGCTGGGTCGACTCGCACGCGTGTGTACGACCCGACGGGGCCTACGGCCTCCGCAGGATTGTCAGCAGTCGGCGCGCTGCATAATCTGGCTGTGGTTTTCGGCACCTCTCGGCGTAACCTCTTGCCCTGCTTAGTCTTGCGCGCTGATTGACGCGGTTCTGGATCGGCGTTATCCTGCAGGGGAGGCGCTGGATAACGTTGGCGGCGCAGAAATAACCAGATTATCAAGTTCTGTATAATTCAAGTTCGACAGTCCAGGAAGCCATCGTGCTGCCTGGTGTTCGCGATTGGCGCAGGCAGATCCCAGTCTCTGCGAGAGGAGTGAAGGCACCATGCGTCGACTACTGAGCGCGATTCTCGCGGGTTCGCTTGTCCTATCCGCTTGGAGTGCGGCCTACTGGATGACCATCGGACGCGGGGCCGTTGGCGTGATTCCGGACGAGGCTGCAGTGACGACCGCGATTCGTGAGCAGGTGCCGGGCCCGGGGGCATACTTTTTTCCCGGCCTGCTGCAAGGCGAGATCTCAGACGCGCAGCAGCGCGACTTTCTCGAGCGTCATCGGCGCGGCCCGATAGGCATGCTGATCGTCCACGAGCCAGGTGGAGGCGAGACAATGGAGGCGATGACCCTCGCGCTTGGTTTCGCAATCGCGCTGGTGACGGCCGCCATCATCGCTTTCGTCCTCCGATCCCTAGGGGGAAGTTCAACCCTCCTAGACCGCTGGCGCGTTGCGATCCTGATGGGTCTCGCGGCCGCTGTGGGCACGCACGGACTGCAATGGAACCAATTCCACCTTCCGGGCAGCTACTCCGCATACCTCATCGCCGACGTTGCCATCTCGTGGACCCTGGCCGGCGGCGTGATCGCGGCGATCCTCCCACGCGTACGTAAACGGGCTGCCACCAGTGAGGGCGCTGTCGAACAACAGCATGCAGCGGACGGCGCTTTGCGCCGCCGCTGATGCTGAGCGTTATGCCGCCAATGCGCAACGATCATCGCATCTGAGCGCCGAACGAAGGACTCTGTGAGACACGTATTCACCATAGGCGTGGTCGTGCTATTCGGCTGCGTTGCCAGGCCTCAACTGAACAGGGTGGCGACCCTCCAATGCCCCCTAACGGAGGCAGACAGCCGTTGGACGCAAGACATCTTGGACTGGTGGACGCGCGCGAGTCGCGATTTTCTCAAGATCAGTCCCGAGCCTTTGGCAAGGATCGTACTGTTCAATTCGTCGTGTACTTGGCACCTTGGGGCCAAGGCAGGTGATCCGCCAGGATCAGACCGGCTTGATACTCCGCTGCGTTTCGCTGGGCATTCAGTTCCCGTGCAGGCGCTCTCACACGGCGGCGCCGTCATGTTGCCCAATGGCGCCCAGATCCCTGCTGAGATCATTGCCGTGGCGATGGCCGGACTCTCAGCGGGTCAAGACGCGTTCTTTGTCCTTGCCCTGCCAGAGCTTTGGCGTCGACATCCCCGGGCTTCGCAGGATCCACATCTTGCCATTCGCATCCCCAGTGTCGCGCTCCATGAGATGATTCACACGCGCCAGATGTCAGACCTGCAGCGCCGAGTGCAGGTCATCGGGCAGCGGTACGATCTGCCAGCCAAGTTCGACGACGATGTGGTTGAAGATCGATTCGGGGACGCTGCTGAATACAGAAAGATGTTCGTTGCAGAACAGGATCTCCTCTACCGCGCGGTCGCCGAACCGAACCTGAATCAAAGTAGCACCTTGCTCGCTGAGGCGATCTCGATCGCGGAGAGGCGACGCGAGCGCTTCTTCACTGGGAACGATGAAGTGTACTCGGACTTGGAAGGTCTCTTTCTGAACATGGAAGGCGTCGCGGAATGGGTTCGTTTCAAATCGCATCAAGCCGATCCGGCGTGGCCAGATGCTGACGCCGACATCATCGCCTTCCTCCGCGGCCACGAGCCCAGCTGGTCTCAGGATCAGGGTCTCGCGCTGGTATTGCTTTTGGACAGGATGGTACCAGACTGGAAGCGACAGATCCTCAGTCCGACGATGCCTTCTCCCTGGGCCTTGCTGCGAGAAGCGATTGACAAAGCCCGCAAGTGACGGTCCAGGGTCCGGAGTGTCCGTGCGGCACAACAGGCCGATGAAGCTGACGGGCGCCTGCGGCGCCCGCAGCCTATCGCCAGGGCGGTATGCGGGAGACACTGAGCAGCCCGTGGCTCTGGTAGCAGACGCTCGGAGCAAGCTGTCACGGGACACCGGCATGGTGCGGGTTTCCGGGCTCGGGGCTCCGTCGTACACTCAGCGCGACGCTATTCCCAACCTGCCCTGGGAGGCCGCATTATGTCCGTCACGACCTCAGTCTTCGCTGGCATGACGCAATTCCGCACTCTCGTTCTTGCCCTTGTATCGAGCGGGGTTTTGGGATGTGGGGGCCTGGACGACGTTGTGGTCCCGGCACCGGAGGTGACTTACCTGACCACACCTGCGTACGAAGCACTGGGCTTCCCCTTCAGCGAAGCGGTGCGCGTCGGGCACATGCTGTACCTCTCGGGCCAGGTTGGGGAAGTTCAGATCGCTCCGGGCAAAACCATGTTGGTGGAAGGCGGCATCCAGGCCGAGACGCGCCAAGCGATGGAGAACATCAGGGAGGTTCTTCAGCGGTACGGCTCCTCCATGGACCGGGTGGTGAAGTGCCTGGTCATGATCGACGACATGTCGGAGTGGCCCGCCATGAACGAGGTGTACGGGCCCTACTTCCCCGACCACAAGCCGGCCAGGAGTGCAATCGGCGCCGACGGCCTAGTCTTGGGCGCCAAGGTAGAGATCGAGTGCTGGGCCACGGTTGGGTAGGATCAAGAGTGTGTACCGGGCCGCGGAAGCGGGTGCACACGTGGTCCTGAGTTGCGAGGCCTGTGTGTCCCGTTCCCACCTTCGCATCCGCTGTTAGCGTGCGACTTCTGAGTGCGTGCCCGTAGTGCGGCGACTCCCATGGCAACTTTGGGGGCGACCATTCCGTAGGAGACATGATGAAAACAGTACGTCTCGTTGTTGCCGGTCTTCTGCTTCTTGCGTCGAGTCTCCTCCTTCTCATTGCACTGGCTGCACTCCACCCACGCATCGACGTGGCGCGAATGCTGCTCGCGGGGAACGGATCGATCATCCGGGGTTTCGTCGGTGTTGCGGTTGTCGGCGCGACTGTCGCTTGGCTGGCCGGACGACTCTGCCGTAGCGTGATGCCTCGGCTTGTTCTCGCTACCCGTACTCTGGGTGTTCTTTTTGTCGTGGCGGGCATTGCCAATATCACGACGTGGATGGCGGGCCTGGACCGTCGAGACGTGGATTTCGTGTCGCAAGATGCGCGACTCAAAGGCACGCTAATGCTGCCCACCGGGGTCGACCATCCGCCGGTCGTCGTCTTCGTCCATGGCTCGGTGCTCCTGGGACGCGATTTCTACGCGGTCTGGGGTCGTCATCTCGTGCGCGAGGGTGTCGCGGTGTTCGTCTACGACAAGCGCGGAACCGGGGCGTCGGACGGCGTCGTTCCTGAGAACAACAACAGCGTCGACTACCTCACGCTTTTGGGTCGCGATGCTTCCGCGGCGTTTTCCGCCGTGCAATCACAGACGGACATCGATGCCAGACGCATCAGCATGGTCGGCATCAGTCAAGGCGGCTGGACCGTTCCCGTTGCCGCATCGCTTCAACCGGGCGTGTTTCGGCTTGCGTTCTTGTCGGGCCCAGTCGCTACCACGCACGAAGAAGGCGCGTTCAGTGAAGTAGCTGGTGACGGTGGCAGCGGACCCGACGACCACGCTGCGATTCAGTCTGGAGACCGTGCAGCCGCGGGAGCGACTCCAGGCGGATTCGACCCAGCGCCACTCCTGGCAGCGTCCCAAGTACCAGGACGCTGGTTCTTCGGTGACCGCGATCGGAGTATCCCTGTGACGTTGAGTAAGCAGCGTATCGATGCGTTGAGGGCTGCTGGAAGAGACGTCCAAGCCGTAATGCTGGTGGGCGCCGACCACCTGCTGCTCGGCCACAACTGGCTGCCGATTGGTTTTTCGCCACCGCTGATGCCACAACTGGCCGCCTGGCTCAAGGGCGAAGCGCCTTGACGCCGGCTAACAACCGGTTACAGCGGACGGCCCGCTGATCAACCGGAACGTTAGCCGTACAACACCCAGGGCACTCTTTACGGCGGGCCTTCCTGTCTCCAGTCTTACTGGTAAGGTTACCAAGGAGATCCGAATGAACAGTGCGTCGACGACAACCCTGTCCTCGAAGGGACAGGTGGTAATTCCCGAAGAGATTCGAGAGCGGCTTGGCCTCGAGCCCGGGGCGCAGTTTGTCGTAATCGCTGATCGCGACGTGGTGATTTTCAAGCTGCTAGAGCCACCATCAATCGAAGATTTCAAAACGCTCGTTGGTCAGGCCCGGAGGGTGGCCAAGCAGACGGGCCTGACGCGCGCGGATATCGCGAACTCCGTGAAGAGGGTGCGTCGCTCGCGGTGAAGATCGTCATTGGCGTCTGCGATGTGCACACCCGAGTGCCTACGAGAGGTTGACTCGCCTTCAAGTCGAGTCCATCTCGTGCTTTCGACCAACGGGCAAGGGGAAGGTTGACCTCGGAATGACCGGTGTCGGTGGCGCCGTTGATTCTGAGTTTATCGGTCACCCTTCTCGCTCAGACGTTGTCTCGAAGCTCCGCAATTCAGGCGCCCCCGAATGTCACGTATACGTACCGGTGTCCTTCGGGGCCGTTCCTTGGTTCGTGGAGTCGTATCTGGGTACGCCTCCTCGATCCCTTCCGATCGAGGCACCGACACTCCCGCCCCAATTACGCACGCATGGATCTCGTATGGCGATCGCGGCATTCGCTGGGACGGCCTCGCCTGGCACGAGTTTGACGTGCCCGTCCGCCAGGACCAGCGCTCACCTGCTGCTTAACGGCTGCTTGCCGGGTCGTTAGGCAGCGTAAGCGATATGTTCGCGCATGCGTGCAAATCCTGATCCGTTCTCCGAAGCGGGGCCGTTGCTGACTGGACAGAAGCTCCGAGGCTGTGCACACTCCGGGCCATGAAAGTCCGCGACCTCCTGCGCCTGCTGGCCGCCGACGGTTGGGCCCTCGCCCGAACGCGGGGGAGCCACCAGCAATTGAAACACCCGATCAAACCCGGGCTCGTCACCGTCGCTGGGTCTGGCAATGACGACCTCGCCCCCGGTTACCTTAAATGGCATCCTCATGCAGGCCGGGCTCAAAGACCGCGACCAGGAGTAGGATCATGCAACGCTTCCTCGTTATCATCGAACCCACAGGGACGGGGTTCTCGGCGTATTCACCGGACCTCCCCGGCTGCATGGCCACCGGCGCCAGCCGTTTGGACGTCGAGCAGAGCATGCGGGAGGCCATTGAGTTCCACCTTGAGGGCCTGCGTGCCGAAGGTCAGCCAATTCCGCCGGGTGGCACTTCCGCTACCTATGTCGAGGTTGCTGCCTAACAGACGTTTTGCCACAACCACCCTCTATATCGAATGCTCGCATCGCTCGCAGTTTATTGGCCGCGGGCGCAGTTGAAACGCAGGCGTTAGAGAGACGAATGAGAGTGGCGTGTTAGCACTCTCACGACACGGAGCCAGATGAAAGCCCGACTGTTCGCACTTGTCCTGTGCTGCACGCCGCTCGCCGTTGCTGCCCAGGACGTCGAGGTTACTTCAGCCAGTGTCCGCGACGAAGTCGACCGCGCGACGGCCGTTGTTGTCGACTCGCTGTTTGCCGCGCTCAGGGCCCGCGACGCGGATCGCCTGATGAGACTCTACGCGCGAGGTGCGTCCGTCCTGCATGTCTCGGGAACGCAGATCATTCAAACGGATACGACTTTCCGAACACGGCGCGAGGACTGGCAGCGCTCGAGAGCTTCGAGGCCACGTGGACGTCGCATACTGTTCAGGTGCTGTCCGCAGATGTCGCCGTCCGCACGATTCGAGTGACCTTCCGGATGACGCCCAAGGGGCAGTCAGCGCAGTCATCCTCGGGTGTTCAGACGCTCATCCTCAAGCGTTTGCCGCACGGCTGGCGGATTGTCGGTGATCACCGGTCGATGCAACCGGAGTAGCGCCGCTCTCTAGCGACGCTCGGCGCAGATAGCCGTGCGTCGGAAGCGGCGACGGTGCCACCGCTCTATTTTATAGTACGACGCGGCGGCCTTGGGGCCGCAATTATTTTAGCGGCTTGAGCACATGACCTCGTTAGGCGGAGACCGAAAACAGAGGAGACATCACAGATGAGCAAAGTTACCCCGTTCCTGATGTTCAACGATCAGCTTGAGTCCGCCGTCGAGTTCTACACGTCCACATTCCCGGACTCCGAGATCAGGAACGTCGCTCGCACTGGCAAGGACGGCCCAATCACTTCCGCCGAATTCGTCATCGGTGGTCAGTCCTTCATGGGTTACAATGGCGGCCCATACTTCAAATTCGCCGAAGGTTTCTCGCTCTTTGTCGATTGCGAAGGCCAGGGAGAAGTGGACCTGTACTGGAACAAGCTCGTCAGCGCCGGCGCAACCCCATCGCAGTGTGGCTGGATCACTGATCCGTTCGGCATCACCTGGCAGATCGTCCCGAGGCGTTTCATGGAGCTCATCAGCGACAAGAACCCGAAGAAGGTACAGGGTGTGATGGAAGCGATGCTGAAGATGGTAAAGCTGGACGTGGCGGCACTGGAGAAAGCGTACGATAATGCATAGCAGATCAGGGCAGCGCTTGCCGGCATCTATACTTAGGGCGGAGACAACATGAAACGGACGGGCGGTGTTCCATCATTTTAGTTCTGATCTCAGCTATGCTGCTGCAGAAGTAACCAGCTTATCAAGCTCCGCATCAATTAGGTTTGCGGTCCAACCAACAAGACATCCATGCGCCGACTGCTCGCTTCGTGCATCCTCTCGCTCGTTCTGATCGCGCCGATTAACGCTCAGGGAGCGCCTCCCGTTACGCTGACGGGCACGCAGCAATACGACCTCAAGTCCACGGTGAACGGACGCGAGTACCGGCTCTATGTGGCTCCCCCCGTCGGTTACGTGAAGGGAGATACCACGCGCCACCCGGTGCTGTACTTGCTCGATGGCCATTTCGCCTTTCCAGCCGCCGTCGCTGCGCGGGAGTACATGGGGCTCTTTCGGGAGCTGGAGGACGTGATCATCGTCGGGATTGGCGAAGGGGACTACAACTTCACCTCATGGTTCATCGATCGCTGGCGCGACTACACACCCTCAGCCGACCCAGCGACCGACTCGGTGTCTGCGAAACAGTACAAGCTCGCGGCGGAGACCGTGCGATCCGGCGGCGGCCGTGATTTTCTCCAGGTGCTGCGGAACGACCTGATCCCATTCATCGACACAGCTTACCGAACCACTGGAGATCGTGGACTTTCGGGACACTCACTCGGCGGTTTGTTCACCGCCTATGTGTTATTCACGGCCCCAGATCTGTTCCAACGGTACGGAATCAACAGCCCATCACTGTGGTGGAATGACAGTGAGATGTTCAAGACCGAGAGTGCGTTCGCGGCGGCGAACAAGAAACTCCCAAAGCGTGTGCTCCTTACCGTTGGTGCGAACGAAGGAGCGTCGATGGTGCCACCCATGGCGAAGTTCGCGAGTGTGGTTGGGAGCAGAGGTTATCAGGGGCTGGTCATGGACACCGTGGTTTTTCAGGGCGAGACGCATACCTCGGTGGGTCCGGCGATGATGTCCCGCACACTTCGCGTGCTTTATGGGAAGCGGCAATAAATAGTACGGAGAACGTTATGAGTTCCGACCCGTCGGCCCATCTCAGCGCAGAGCAGCTCGCACACACCTTTATGAACCGTGTCTGGACGCTCCCACACGATCTGGATGCTATAGATGAATTAATGACGGAGGATTACGTCATCACTTCCGCGGGAAAGATCATCGAGGGACGAGAGGCGTTCAAAACATGGGTGGCCAATTTCCAACGCGCGTTGCACGGCGCCACCAACCGCGTTCTCGATCTCTTCGCCACCCCGGCCGGTGACCGCGTCGTCTCACGCTGGGTATGCACCGGCATAAACAACGGCATGTTCGGCTCCCTTCCCGACGGTCGCCAGGTCTCCTTTGCCGGCATTGCCATCTGGGCCGTGCGCGACGGCAGGCTCTCGGCGTGCTGGGTTGAACGGAGCGAACCCTCGGAGAGTGCGGACCCACCGGAGGCAGCTTAATGTGATGCTACGTGACCCAGGGCGATGGGATCGACGCCATTCAGCGAATCGACCGTGCGATGCCGTCACCGGGACCCGGTGAGGTGCTCGTTCGAATGAAAGCCCTGGCCCTCAACTACCGCGATCTGCTGGTGATCCGAGGAGAGGGCGTGTGGAAACCCAGAGTGCCGGCGTGGGACAGGGCGCATCACGCGGGCTCGTTAAACTGACTGAAAACGCTGCCTGTGACGGAGCCTCACATCAAAGCGCGTGCGCTTGAGCGCAACTCGCGCGGAATAGCGACACGTGGACGCGAGACCTCCGTCTCATGCAGTTGCCGTTCTCTTGACGGCAGCATGCTCGATACGGATACTGTTGCAACCGATACGCGCGGACTGACGTGTCGCCTTCGCCCCAAGCTCCAGCCATGTTCATGCGATCCCTTCGGCTTCCAGCGCTCGTCGCCACCGCCGCTTTTCTATCACCCGCTGCGGTCAACGCGGCTCCTCGACCGCCCAAGCAACCCTGCGCCATCGCCATCATCGGTGCCACGGTGATCGACGGCAACGGCGGGGCGCCGCTTTCCGATGCGACCGTCCTCGTGCGCGCCGGCAAGTTCGCCGAGGTGGGCAGGCGCGCC
>JBGTBX010000517.1:0-27382 GCA_041749115.1 Gemmatimonadaceae bacterium | reverse complement strand
CAACAGCAAGCGCCTGTATTTTGCTGCGCAGTTCGTGTTCCGCAGCGACGATCGCGGCGATACCTGGCGCAAGATCTCTCCCGACCTCACCCGACAGGTCGATCGGAATACCATCCCGGTCATGGGGAAGATCTGGGGACCTGATGCCGTCGCCAAGAACTCATCGACCGCCGATTACTCCAACATCTCCGCACTGTCAGAGTCACCGCGCAAAGAGGGTCTGCTATACGTGGGAACTGACGACGGTGTCATTCAGGTGAGTGAGGACGGTGGTACCACGTGGCGTAAAGCCGGGGCGCCTCCCGGTGTGCCCGCCGATGCCTATGTCACACGAATCCGCGCCTCGCAGCACGACGCCAACGTTGCTTATGCAACGTTCAGCAACCATCAGAATGGTGACTTTGCGCCGTACGCGTTCCGAACCAGCAACGCGGGGAGAAGCTGGACCTCGATTGCCGGCAATCTCCCGGCCAGGGGCGGCGTGTTTGCAATCGCCGAGGATCACGTGGACGCACAGCTGCTGTTTGTGGGGACGGAGTTCAGCGCGTACGTGAGCAAAAATGGTGGCACCACGTGGATCAAAATTCCCGGCATCCCGACGATCAAGGTCGCGGAGATCGCGATTCAGAAGCGTGAGAACGACCTCGTGATCGGTACCTTTGGTCGCGGCATTTATATCGTGGATGATTATCGCGCGTTGCGCACGCTCAACGAGCAGACCATGGCGGCAGAGGCGACTCTGCTCCCCGTGCGGGACGCGTTGCTGTATGTCCCGACGTCGCACTATGGTGGCGGCGAGAATGCATTTCAGGGTGAGATGTTGTACTCCGGCGACAATCCGCCATACGGCGCCGTGTTCACCTATCACCTCAAGAGCCCGCTGCGATCATTGAGACAACAGCGACAGGAGGCGGAACGTGCTGCTGAACGCGCGGGCCGTCCGATTACCTATCCCACCGCTGATCAGCTGCGTGCCGAAGCGACCGAAGAGGCGCCGGCGATTTTTCTGACCGTCCGCGACGCTCAGGGCAAACCCTTTAGAACCATCACCGGTTCAACATCCGCTGGTACGAGCCGCACCGCGTGGGATCTGCGTTTCCCCGCGCACCAGCTCCCTGCAGCTGGCGGACAGGGCGGAGGTGGCGGTGGCTTCGGCGGCGGCGCAACCGGACCGTACGTGGTACCCGGGAGTTATTCGGTGACGTTGTCCAAGCGCGTCAACGGCGTCACGACGCAGATCGCAGGACCGGTGTCGTTTAATGTGCAGCTCGATGACGCGGGTGGCTTAACGATCGCCGACCATCAGGCCCGTGGCGAGTTCCAGACGCAGGTTCAGGAGCTGCGGCGGCGCCTCACGGGCGCAACCGACGTTGTGAGCGCGACGGCAACAACGCTCGATCAGATCAGGCGTGCGTTGGACCTCACTCCCGCTGCACCGGCGACGCTTCACGCGCAAGTGCGAGACCAGCTCGCACAGCTGAATGCCATCCGAACCGAGTTGCAGGGCGACCGATCGATCGGGTCGCGCGGTGCGACCGGCAGTCCGGCCTCGATTTCACAGCGGGTGAACGGATTGGCCGGCGGACTTGGTCGGTCGCTGGCCCGTCCGACGAACACCATGCGGGAGCAGCTGACCATCTCGACGGAACTGTTCGGCGCCGAGCTGGTGAAGTTGAATAAATTGGTAGAGACCGATCTACCGGCCCTCGAGCGGGAGGTGGAGCGCGCGGGTGCGCCATACACGTCCGGTCGACGGATCGGTGGATAAGCGAGGCCGGCGTTCGAGCTTTTCGTTTGATGAGAGCCGGGGGGCAAAACGGAGTGCCGGGCTCGGAGTTCTGGCTGTTCTCGTGAGTGGCTTAGCTACAAGCACGCTGGAGGCGCAGATCCAGCGTCGATTTGCACTTGATTTATCAGCGGGGCGCAGTGTTGGAACAGGTGGCGGCGACGCCTATTTCACCGAGCGGATGTTGTCCGCAGAGGCGCTGGTGTCGGCCCGCTTTCGCAAGGAACCGGGGCACTCTCCTGTTGTGTCCATCGGCGTCGGCATGGCCGGTCGCGAAGGTGATCACGTCGCGATTTGCGATCCACTCCCTGACGGCGGCTGTGTCGCGCCCTTTCCCCGGACGCGCATCCGGTTCGCGATGGCCGGATGGGAATGGCTCAACCAGACGGAAAGTCGGTGCGCCTGCTCGCCGGACCCGGGTGGGACGCAACGCCGCACGCAACGGTTGACCGCCGAGTTGGATGGCAAGCGCGCGCCGACGCCGGCGTCGTTGTCGCAGGGGCACTCGGCGCTGTCGCCACCCTGCGATGGGGGCAGAACACCTACGGCCCCAGAGCGCTGAGCGTGGTCGGTGTCGGACTGGGACTGAGGTTGCGCTAAGCGGACGGAGGTCGCGGCTAAGAGGTGACCCGGCGGCGCCGTCGCCCGTCCTGATTGGACGACGGAGGCTGAATGATCCGAACAATTGGCCGAGTGCTGCGCCATTCGCCTGCCTATGCGACCCTGGTCATCGGGACCGTTGCGCTCGCAACCGGCATTGCGGCGGCCGTCTATTCGACCGTCGCGGCCGTTCGACACCCGGAGAGTCCGTACGAGAACCCCGAGGGCCTCTTTGTCATCACGGCGTCGGGCGACGGCGCACATGGCAATCAGCGACCGTACGACAACTTGCAGCGGATCGGGCGCAGCAACGCACCACTCCGTGAGGTGTGGCTTGCTGATTGGTCGCGGTCGTTGGTTGTTACGCCATCGAAGGCACGCGAACGAGGTATAGCCCGTATTGAACCGGCGTTCTTTCGGCAGTTTGCGAAACCACCGCTCGCAGGACGGTACCTGACGTCTGTGGACACTGTTCCCGGTTATGATCTCACGGCATTGATAAGTGCGACCCTATGGCGCACTGAGTTCGGTGGGGATGATATCGAGGACAAGCTGATTAATGTCGACGGGATCACCTATCGCGTCGTGGGTGTTACTCCGGATCGCGCAGATGACCTCCTGAGTGCCGCTGTATGGTTACCAGCGGGTCGCCAGCACTTCGATCAATCACAGGATTTCCGGCTTAATCAGGCGATTGTCAGCGCGGTCTCTGGTACCGACCGCGCACTCCTCGAAGCATCGTTGCGCAGGCTCGCAAGTCAGCTCCAGGAGGAACACGGCGCAGGACGGGGCGCGTTCCATTTTACCGTACGAGAGGGAACACCAGCGCTGTTGCCTCTGAGTGACTTACATCGAGCGCTTATGGCGGGGATTCTGGCGCTCGTCGTCATCGCCACGGCGAATCTGGCCTCGCTGACCCACACACGCATCGCTCGGCGATCCCCCCTGCTGGCAGTTCAACGAGCGTTGGGGGCCTCGCAGGCACGTGTACTGCGGGATGTCCTGGTGGAATCGACCGGCCTCGCGCTTGTCGGTGGTACAATCGGTCTCTCTGTTTTTGTTGTATCGATCGGCACACTGCGGCGCATGATTCCTGTTCACGCGCCATTGATTGGGGATCTGCGGCTGCAACTGGATCCCTCGCTATTTGTTTTTTCGCTCGGACTTGCCTTTATCGTTGCGCTCGCATTCGCTCTCGGACCGGCCATTCGCGCATCTGCCACGCAACCGGGTCAGCTTCTGCGGTCGGCTTCCATCGCACAGTCTGCATCGGCGCAACCGTTGCAAACCGGACTGGTAATCGTACAAATCAGCGTGGCACTCGCGTTGCTCACTTCGTCGGTGCTGGTCGGGCGAGCCGCACGTCGAGCGGCGAACGCTACTGAGAGCTCGCAGTTGAACGGAATCGTTGCAACATCCGTAACGCTCCGCCGGCAGGCATCAGACGGCGCGGACTCGTCAGGCAATTCACATTTCGAAGCGGTGGAGACGGCGGTGCGCGGGTCCGAGGGAACGACGGGGGCCACCTGGTGGGCCGCACCTCGCAACTCCGGGTTCGCGGTAGAAGGGACATCCAGCGCCGGTGACCGCCGAACGTTGTATAGGCCAACGTTGCGTGCGGTAAACTGGGACTACCTCTCTGTCATGGGGACACCCATCATTCTTGGGCGCGACTTTCTTCCGGGCGACGGCGATGGGCCTCTGCTTGCGATTGTTGATGAACGAACTGCAGCGGAGCTCTGGCCTCACGAAAGTCCGCTTGGACGGCAGCTATCCGCCGTCTCAAAAGGCGAGCGCGCATGGGCGACAGTGATCGGCGTCGCACGCGCACCACTCAACCGCTCCGACACGTTCGATGCATTCGTTTCGGCCCGTGGGGCCACGTACATCGCAGGAGCTGGGAGCGCGAGTGAACGGAATCGAGTATTCGTGACGCGCCTCGCGCACCCGGATGACGGACGTGCCATGGCGCTGCTCGAGTCGCGCGTGCGCGACGTGTTGCCGCGTGATGCACTCAGCTGGATCGACGTTCCCGCCGACGTGCCCAAGCGCGTGCAGTCGGCCTACCGCTTTATTTCCCTTCTTTTCATGGTCTTTTCCGCGGTTGCGGTGAGCCTCGCCGCGTTAGGCCTCTATGCGATACTTGCCACATCTGTCGAGGCCGCTAGCCGAGAGCGTGCGATCCGCCTTGCACTCGGCGCACGTCCCAGAGAGCTCGGCGCATCCGTGGCACGTCAGGGTTTCACCATGACACTCGCCGGTACGGCGTTAGGCGCTTTCCTCGCGATGCTCGCTGCCAGCATCGTTGATCCATTTCTTTATGACTTGTACCGCATCGACGCACTGTCGCTGATCGCAGCAGAAACGGTCATCGTGCTCGCAGGTCTTCTGGCCATATGGCAGCCCGCGCGCAGGGCGATCAAAACTTCAGCTGAAAACATCGCGCGATCCGCGTAACAACCGTGACGCTTTTCTCGGCAGTTCCAGCGCGCGCACGAATTTTGGACCGTCTTCTTTCTGATCTGGCAAACCCAAGCTCCCGATCGGAAAGATGTCCAATGTTCCCGGTCGTGAACATTGAGATTCGAGATTCGTGCCCCTACTTCTTGTCGGGTACAACCACCGCGTCGACCACGTGCACCCAGCCGTTCGACCCCCGCACCGACGCCACGATCTTCGCACCATTGAAGGTCACCACATCGCCTTCCACTTTGAACGTCGCGGGCGAACCATCGAGCATGGTCATCACTTCGCCATCCTTGAATACGTCGGTGCCTAACGCTGAGGTGGTGACGTGGTGGTACAGCACACTCACCAGTGTGGACTTGTTCTCGGGCTTAAGCAGGTTGTCCACGGTCCCGGCCGGCAGCTTATCAAATGCAGCGTTTGTTGGTGCGAACACCGTGAACGGACCCGCGTTCGCCAGAGCGTCCACCAGGTTCGCTGCCTGCAATGCCGCGACCAGCGTTGTGTGATCCCTGGACTCGGCCGCGATTCTGGCAATTGTCGGCTGCGACTGATCGTCACGCACGTTGGCCTGGCCGGCCGTAGCTGGCGCCCCGGATGCAGCGGCCGGCGCACTGTCGCCCTTCTGCCCACACGCGGCAATGGCAAAGACGATGACAAGGGGCAGCGCGATGGAGTGCTTCGATCTCATGGTAGAACCTCTGGACGTTGGGGAAACCAGACTGCGTGAGTCCGCTCTCATGGTGCCCAAAACCAGCACACTCGGCAGTAGGGGATTTTCCAGAGTGTTTGTCAGGTTTCGCGCCCGGCGACGGGGCCGGTTGATCGGAGCTTCGCCGACACATCGTGTGCGGCCTCTCGTGCGTAGACAGTGAGAAGGTTCCTCCATCGGGGAAGGACTTCCCGTTGATGGCGTTCCAAAACGGCCCTTCCAGCTTGTCCGCGTGAGCGCGGCGCAATCTATTAGACGCAATTCCCTCCTCCGACCGGAGCCCCATGTACCAGACTCTTCCCCGTCGCACCGCGACCTTCCTCCTGGCTCTGAGCCTTGGCGCTTCCGCCGCATCGGCACAGAATCCGCCAAGCATTGACGATCTGCAGTCTGTCTCTCCCATCATCGGCTCGGGCGTCGCGCCACTTTGGAGTGCCGACGGGAGCAAGTTGTTCTACATCGGCGGCGGCGCACTGTGGTCCATCAGCGCAGACGGCGGAGACCCGTCGCGTCTCTCCGAGGACGCCGGGAGTGGCACGCAGATGCGGCGAACGCCTGACGGTCGCCTTTTAACGTATGTGAAGACCGTTCCCGGGGGGAGCGACATCTTTGCCTGGGACATCGCGGCACGTGCCGAACGTCGGGTGACGCGTCTGTCCGGGCGTGTGCGTTCGTATTCCATCTCTCCTGACAGCCGATCCATTGCACTCGCGAACGATCGGAGCGGCAGCGAAGACATCTGGGTCGCCAGCATCGCCGACGGTGCCGCACGGCGCCTGACCGATTCGCCACTGTATGAAGTGTTCCCGGCGTGGAACGCGGACGGCAGCGCCGTGCTCTATACACAGCTCGATTCGCGATGGGTCGATCATGACGTCTTCGCCATCTCACCGAATGGTGGCAAGCCGCGTCTTGTCCTCCGTGACAAGGATTACTTCGACTACCGCCAGGGGGCGTCGTTCGGTTTTCCGATGGCCTCTCCCGACGGCAAGTCGGTTCTCGTTCGATCGCAGCGCAGTGGATGGGCGACGTACTGGTTGGCACCAATCGGCGGAGGCGCAGCACGACAGCTGAGTGTAGAGGCCGCTGATCAAAGTGATGCGCGCTGGTCACCCGATGGTTCGCAGGTGCTGTTTCTTTCGATGAACAACGGCACACAATCGCTCAAGGTTGTACCGGCAGCTGGCGGCGCGGCACGGACCGTCGTCTCACCGGCCATGGGCATTGTTTCACGAGCTGAATGGTCACCCGATGGTCGCCGCATCTCCTATGCGATGGGAACGGCCACTGCCGCCCCTGATCTGTACGTGGTGCCGGTCTCGGGCGGAGAGCCCGCGCAGCTTACTGTTTCGGACCGGGATTGGAATCTGGCGAAGGCGCTGATTACCCCTGAGAAGATCAGCTGGGCCAACGAAGGACTCACGATCAACGCCTATCTGTACAAGCCCAAGGTGTTGCCAGCCAGCGGCAAGGCTCCGGTGATCATGCTGGTGCACGGCGGACCGACGGGTCAGTTCAGTGATGCCTTTCAATTGCAGGCACAGTTTTTTGCAAGCCGTGGCTACGTGGTGATTGCACCGAACGTCCGCGGCAGTTCGGGCTACGGAAAACGATTTGAGGACCTGAACAACCGCGACTGGGGCCACGGTGACCTACGTGACGTCCTTGCCGGCGTCAAATGGGCGAAGTCGCAGACGTACGTCGATCGCAACAAGATCGGGATCACCGGAATCAGCTATGGCGGCATGCTGACGATGTACGCGGTCTCATTTGCCCCCGGAGTTTTCCAGGCGGCGATATCAGGTTCCGGGTACGGCGACGTTCGCGACTTCCACAACATCGTCCCCGAGCTGCAGCACAGTCAGCTCCTGCATTATGAACTGGGACGCTGGCCGTCCACCGCGGCCGTCGATTCGATCTACCGCCGCAGTTCAGCAATTCTCAAGGCGAAGGATGCCACCACACCAGCCATGGTCATCCACGGCTACGGACTGCACGTGCTTGATGCCGATTATGCCGCATGGAAGTACGCACGCGAACTCGCCAAGAATTCCAAGATTGTAGAGTACAAGGGTTATCCCAACGAGACGTACTACGTCTACGGAAAGGAGAACACGAAAGAGATGTTACAGGACATGCTCGGATTTTTCGACCGCTATCTCAAGGACAATTCGATCGAGTCATTGCAGTAATCTCGCCTGCCTATCCACCTTCTGACGGCAAAATGAATCGGATGGATTCTTCGACCGCTACCTGAGAAACAAGCCCGTCGAGTCCGTTCAGCTGTGTTCCTTGTTTCTTCCACCTCCTGAAGGCGGCAATTTTCAGCGCCTGACGGAGGTGGTAGCTCAACGGCGTGTTGCGTCTCGTACGCGCCGGCCGCGGCGCGCGTAGCGGTGCGCTGATCAGAAGTACGTCGCCAACCCTACCTGAATAGCGCCGAGTTTTGTGGGCGCGTTGTTGAACAGATCGCGGGAGCTGGAGCGGCGGTAGTTCAACTTGAAGACGGTGCCGGCCGTGGGATGAAAGCTGGCGCCGAACACGGCAGATGCCGTTGCATCACCGATGTTTTCTCCGGTGCTCGCGAAGGTCCCGCGATTGAGATCGACCGCTTCGAGGCGGAGATCCACGTTGAGCACGGCGTCGGGCAGCCCGCGCATCCGCGGACGCCACACCGGAACCGACGCATCCACGTGCCACCCGAATTGACGCGACCCCATGAGATCGCGCAAGTCATCCGGCACATCAATCGCCGCGTAGGCCATCTCTCCTCTCAGGGAGACCGGTCCCACGTTTGTTGAACCATCAAGCGCAAAGAGGTTCAGCCGCCGCTGGTCATCGACAATTTCACCCTCGAGGCGGAAGCGATTGTACACCGCCCCGTACCACGACACCCCCAGCTCACCAAACCGCCTGTGCTGCGCACCCAATCGTCCCGAGAACGCGGGTGAACCGTTGGCATCTTCACCGAACTGCTCCGGTGACTTGCCTGCGGCGAGGCTGGTACGACCCTCGGCGTTAAGCAGCACCCCTTCGTCGAGTCCGTTGGTGACATAGGCATCGTACGTCATGGAAAAACCACGTGGAACCAGCCGACCATGCACGCCGAACCCAACCTCGGACAGCGTGGACGGAATGATCTCGGTCGACACCAGCGGACGATCAATAAAATTCCACCGGGGGCTGTCGTGGTTCACGTTGAAAGCGCCAATGGGTGGAAGCAGCACCCCTGCGCGGATCACAAACGAAGGATTGATCTGCAGATCGACCAAAGCCGTTTCGAGCGCGATCTCCTCGGTACCGTGTTCGAACTCAAGCTCCGAAATGAATCGGATGCGGGAACCAATGCTCGAGAAGAGGAAAATGTTGAACCGACGCAACTCCATCGAAAATCCTTCGGTCACGCCTTCTTCACGGACGTAGTTCGTATTGCCCTCGACATATCCACCCACCGCGGTACGCCCTGCCGATGCAATAAACGGTCGCGTGTAGATGCCACCCTGAACGGTTTTGGGAAGTGTATCAACTTCTGCCTGGGCCTGAAGCGTGTGCGACGTACCTGCGGCGAGGGCAGCTGCAACGATGACTCCGCGGAAAACCGATTTATATTTCATTGTGGAGCCTTCTGTGTATCAAGAATCAGGATCCTGTCTCCCTCGACACGGACGGGGAACGGTATCAGTGGCTGTTCCGTGGGTCCCTTCAATACCGCACCACTCTTTGAGTATTCGCTGCCGTGGCACGGGCACACGAGGTGCCCGTCAGCCGGTTCAACCGTGCACCCACGGTGCATACAGCGCGTCAGAACGGCGGTGTACTCGCCATTCCCCGCGTGAGCAAGGAAGACGGGAAAGGCGAGTGACGGATGTTCGACTAACACACCGTCGCGGTCGGCGAGATCGCGCTTGAGGACAACGATCGCTCCTTCCTCCAAACCCGACTGCACGTAATGAAAGCGTGCACAGGCGCCTAACGCCAGCACGCCACAGCTCGCCACAAAGCTGCGTCTCCCGATACGTGCACCGTCGGCGTGCTGCGCTCCGCACGCGTCTGATCGCGGTGTCACGCGCGCCGTCACAGCGAGCGAAGGTATGCCAACAGCTGTCGGCGTTGTTCGGGCGTGAGTGCGTTGAACCACGTGCGGCTCGCGGCGCCCTCGCCCCCATGAAACGAAATCGCCTGTTCGATGCTCGTGGCTCTGCCGTCATGCAACAGCCTCGCCGTTCCACCCTGCGCGCCGGCAGCCAGACCAAGCCCCCACAGTGGTGCCGTGCGCCATTCGGCGTTCGTGGCAGAGCCTTCGGTATATCCATCGTTGAGATCGGGACCCATATCGTGTAATAGAAGGTCCGTGAATGGATGAAAGAGCTTTCTGCTTAATGCTGCGATCGGCGATTCACCGGTGGTGAGGTCCGGCAAATGACACTGCGCACACTGGCTCGCGCGGAAAAGCTGCTCGCCGGCAACTACGTCAGCGCCCTGGGCGTTACGGCGCGGCGGGACCTTGAGCGTTTTCATGTAGAACACCACCGCATCCACCACTGGAGACGTCACCTCCGGCTCGGGCACCGCGTCGCGCGCCTGCGCGCCGACCTGAGGATTGTAGATCTCAATCGGAATGAGATCGGTGGTGATCCCCATGTCCTGATGGTAGGCGCCCACCACTTGCTGCAGCAGATTAATGGCCTGCGCCTTCTTGCCGAATCGGCCGATGTGCCGCCCTCCAACCAGCGTACCACGGGCGGAACCTGCGCCACTCAACACCTCCTGGGCGATAACCGCCGCGTGGAGCTCCGTTGGCTCAAGCAGCTGCAGTCGCCCGGAGATTCCATCACTGTTGGCGTCATTCGGGTCGGCCAGCTTCATCAGCGTCGTGTCGTCCACCGCATCGAGGAATCCAAGGCCCGAGACGGCCGGCGCAATAAAGCCGGCGATCCCGGTCGAAGTGCTCGGTATCTTCTCGGCGATGTAACCCTGGATCGCGCGATCCTGGAGCTGCGGACCTCCGTCCGACGACATTGGGTCGAACACCGGTCCGCTTGACCCAGTGCCTTCGCGCCCGAACCGGGTGATACGAAACAGCGGATGGCCCTTTCCGTCGCCTACGTGGCACGACTCACACGAGGCGGCCACAAACACGGGGCCAAGTCCGTCGCTGGGGGAAAACACCCGGGCAAATTCCGCGTCCCCCTGGAGGTGGAGAGCGCGCTGCGGCCGACTGAGCCCATCTACAAGCCCGGCAAGCTCTTGCGATACGTCTGGTGCGCTGGGCGTGAGTTGGTCGCAGCCTGCCAGGAGCAGCGCCAGCGCGACCCCTACGACACGACGACCCCATAGCGTGCTGCGCCCCGGGGTCGGGAGAAAACAGCGTGCGCTGTAAGGTCGGCTAGTCAGCAAGGAGCCTGAATCTGAGTCGGCCCTTGCACCGCGAATTGGCAAAATAATCATCGGCAAGAGGACGATTTAGTCTTGCCTAAGTTACCGATATGCCTTAGCTAATGTCAACCGCTCTCCTACACCGCGGGCGATCCGCAGCACCGCTCGTCGACTCGGCCTGGGCAGGTGAACCGAGTCAACATGCAGGTCGCCCTACCCCAGCGATCGCTGCATCAGGAACACGGCCGCCCCCGCCAGATATCCCAACAGGGCCAACCAGGAGATGTTTCGCACGTACCAGAAAAACTCGATCTTCTCAAGGCCCATCGCAGCGACCCCTGCAGCTGAACCAATCACCAGCGCGCTGCCACCAGTCCCGGCACAGTACGCCAGGAACGTCCAGAACGAATCGTCCATCGGGAACCGCTCCAACCCGTACGCGCCCTGCACCGCGGCAACCAGAGGAACGTTATCCACGATCGACGACAGGAAACCCATGACCATGGTGATCGCATCGAGGTTGCCAACCGTGCGGTCGAGCCAGGCAGCCGTGAAGGTCAACACACCGTTCGCCTGCAGCGCGCCAACGCTAAGCAAAATCCCGAGGAAGAAGAGCACACTCGGAGTGTCTGCCCGTCTGAGGGCATGGTTTACCGAAAGGACACCCTTTTCCTCTTCATCCTTTTCGGCGTGGATCAACTCAGTGACAACCCACAGAAACCCGAGCGCAAACAACATCCCCATGAACGGGGGCAGATGGGTCACGGTCTTGAACACGGGGACGAACAGCAAACTCGCAATGCCGAGGACCAGCACCAGCTTGCGTTCGCGTGCATCGGTGGTGAAGTGTTCGTTACGCGGAATCACAGCCGGGCGAGCGAGCTGACCCTTCATACGATAGGCAACAATCGCAGTCGGCACCGCCGCACATACAACGCTCGCGAGAAACGTTTGCGTAATCACGCTACTCACGCTGATCTGACCACCGATCCACAGCATGGTCGTGGTGACGTCTCCAATCGGGCTCCATGCCCCGCCGGCGTTCGCCGCAACCACCACCAATCCAATAATCAACATGCGCTCTCTGCGGTCGGCGACAAGCTTGCGCAGGAGCGACACCATCACGATGGTCGTGGTGAGGTTATCGATGACAGCTGACAGAAAAAACGCAAGCACGGCGATGACAAGCACAAAGGTTCTTGCCTTGTCGGTACGGATGCTGTCGACAATAACCTGGAATCCATCGTGAGCATCAATCAGCTCCACGATGGTCATCGCACCGAGGAGGAAGAACAGAATGCCGGATATCTCGATGATGTGCTCACCGAGTTGTTCGCTGATATGTGCGCCCGGCGGAGCGAACAGTGCATAGATCGTCCACATGGCGACCCCGGTCAGCAGCGCCGTTGCAGCTTTATTTATCTTGATGGGGTGTTCCAGCGCTATGGCTGCATAGCCGAGCGCGAACACGATGGACAGGATAATGGTCACGCGGACTCAGTCGCTCGCAGTTTGTTGCTTAGCCATTCAATTGATTGCTCGAAGGTCGAAAAAATGTGCTCGCGTTCAACAAGATCCGGGATGATCCGAAGGCGCTCCAGCATATCCTTGGGTTGACTCTGCAGCCCCACCAGAAGGACGTTGATGCCCTTGGATTCCAGGATCAATACCGCATCCTCCAGTGCGTACAGGCCGCTCTGGTCCACAAATGGGACACGGTCCAGACGAATCACTACATAACGCACGGTGGGTAGTGCGGCAACACGTGCCTGAAACGCCGCGGCAAAACCAAAAAAGAGTGGTCCATCAAGGTGTTTCACCAACACCGCTTCCTCAATCTCAGCCGGAATGTCTTCGTCCGGCCAGCGATGCTGATCACGCAAGGCGCTCAGTCGTGCCACAGCACTCCGTTCATCTGTTGTCTCACTCATCTTTTTCATGAAGAGCAGCGAGGCCATGAGCATACCGATCCCCACAGCGAGCAGGAGATCGAAGAACACGGTCACCACAAGCACCACGAGCATCACCGCCGCGTCTCCCCGGGGCACGCGGGTCAGGTGGCGCAGTGCCTTGTAATCCAGAATGCCGATCCCCACGGTAATCAGCACTCCTGCGAGCACCGCTTTCGGGATAAGCGCCGCGTACGTTCCTGCGCCCAGCATAATGATCAGGAGCACCAGCGCATGAATCACCCCCGACGCCCGCCCATGTCCCCCTGCCCGGATATTCACGAGTGTGCGCATGGTTGCTCCCGCTCCGGGGATACCCCCGAATGCGCCAGCCACAGCGTTGCCGATCCCTTGACCGATGAGCTCCCGATTACTGTCGTGTTTGGTCCGCGTCACGTTGTCTGCAACCACCGACGTCAGCAGTGAATCGATCGCCCCCAGCGCCGCCAGCGTCACCGCGGTCGCCAGAATAGTGCTGTACAATGAAGTGGGAACGCTGAAGAGATGGGAGACCTGGGGAACGGGAAAGCCGCGCGGAATATCGCCAATAATGGGAACGTTCAGCGCCAGAAGCGAACTCACAACAGTCACGACGATCAGCGCCACGAGCGCACTCGGCACAGCCTTCGTGATTCGCGGCACAGCGTAGATCAACGCAATGGTCACGGCTGTCAGAAGAAGGGCCGAGATATTGATCAGGGAGGCCGCACTGCCCAGTGAAAGCACCACATCAATTGTGGTCGGTGGCGATGGCTGCCCGATGGCCGGGAACAGCTGCAGTACAATAATGATCACGCCGATACCGGTCATAAAACCGGAGACGACAGGGTACGGAATAAACTTGATCAGGGAGCCAATGCCGGTCAGTCCCATTCCTATCTGCAGGACACCTGACAGGATGAACGTCGCAATCAGGGCCGGCAACGCCGCTTCGACGCTTCCGGTGAGCGCAACGATGCTGGCAACCGTCGCGGCAGTCACCACCGTCATCGGACCCGTCGGACCACTTATCTGGACAGGGGTTCCCCCGAAAATCGCAGCGAAGAGTCCGACAAAAATTGCCCCGTACATACCGGCTTGTGCACCAAGTCCGGACTGTACGCCGAAGGCCAGGGCAAGGGGAAGCGCAACGATGCCGGCGGTGACACCTCCAAAAATATTGCCGCGGCTTAACACGCCAGAGGGCGCAGACGTCGTCATCGGAGCGCGCCAGCGGGCTCCGCTGTCCTCATGAGAACAGGCGTGACTCCTTCGTCACCCTGAACAAGACTCTCAAAACGTCCCGTGCGCGCGCTGTACTGCAACACCGCACCCGTGGCTATATCGTAATACCACCCGGCCATCCGCAGCTCGCCTGTGGCGAGGAGTGTCGCGACCATCGGGTGGGTGCTGATGTTGTTCAGCTGTACAAGCACGTTCTCCTCCGTGCCAATCATGTGCCGCTCGGGGCCTGTTACCGTCGGATACTTGCGTGCGAGAATCTGTCTGGTTGCGCTGGCGTGGCTGAACCACTCCGCGATTCCGGGAAATTCGGAGAGATCGTGGTTGTCCATCATCGCCTTGATCGCCCCGCACTGCGAGTGACCGCACACGATGATGTTGCGGATGCCGAGTACACCCAGCGCATACTCAATGGTGGCGGCCTCCCCGCCTTTTCCCGCTCCGAACGGAGGCACGATGTTGCCGGCGTTGCGGATATGGAACAGGGCTCCGGCTTTCGAACCCGTGATATCCGCCGGCACTACGCGCGAATCTGAACAGGTGATAAAAAGCGCCTCAGGCGTCTGCTGCTTTTGCGCAAGGGATTCGTACTCCTCCCTGCGTGGCGGAAAAGTGTTCGCCTGAAAATAACGAACCCCGTCGATGATTCGGTTCATTGCAAAATCCTTCGGCACCACACTGGTGTCGAGTGAGGGACTGTTTGTTGGAGGCGCTGTTGAGCAGCACGAACGCCTGACGAGTGGGTCGCGGTTTGGGGACCGCAGATCCGATGGGCGCGGCCGCTCAGTGGGCCGCGGTCCTGTCAGAGCGCTTAGCAGCGCCTGGGTCGTTCCGTGCTCATGTTCCACGCGCTCGGTGGTTCGGCGACGCGGGCTGACAGCAGAGTTGTCGTGCGACGGGGCGGGGGCGCGAAAACACGACCCTTGGCGGACGGAGGCACGACATCATGCAGCTTGCGCCCGACTTCGAAGTTCCGGTCGCGATTCCGTACCGCGGTCACCTTCGTGGCAACCTCGTGCTCGACCAGCTCCTCCGTGGGCACCGGTTGGCTTCCCGCGCGTGCGAGCGCCGGCGCGCTCGTGGCAACCATCGTGAGCGCGCAACAAAGCGTGATGAACACGCTCCGAACTACATGTTGTGCCCGTCGCAGCATTGGATACATACAGTAATACTCGCCGTTCCTGCTCTACACCTACGCCAATCGTGCAATCCAGAGCGGAATGTGTCCAAAGGAACTGCTCGACGCCAGTCTGCCTTGACCTGCAGCCGAGCCAAAGCGTAACGGCCAAAGGTGTCGCTGCGTTGACCCGGGATCATGTCCCCGGCACCCTGCCCTGATTACCTCTTCGCCAGCAGTGTGTAGAAATCCAGTCGAGAAAGGCGCGTTGGACCAAAATGAACACGATGTGTCGCGACAACAGGTTCGCTACTGTCGCCAGCCGCCGCCCCGGTGTGGGGATTCACATCAAAATGCGGAAAGTTGCTGCCGGCAACCTCGAGGCGCAGAGCATGACCCGCGACAAAACGATTCGCGGTCGGAAACAGCTGCACCCGAACGCGATACATGGCACCGGGCGCCATGAGCTCCACACGATCGAACGAATTCCGAAATCTGAGTCGCAGCACCCCATGCGTCAGGTTCATCGCGTACCCCTCCGGATAGTCAGCACTCGGCGGATGTACGTCGATCAACTTCAGCATGATATCTCCGTCCACCGCTGTCGACGACACCCAAAGCTCTGCACTCACCGGACCCACAACCACGAGCTCTTCCGTGAGTGCAGGCGTTTCAAATACGACCACATCATCACGATTTGCGAGCGGTCCTTCGGAGCGCGCTTCCCCCCCATACAACGCAGCGGTCTGGCGCTGGTCGAACGCTCCGGCCTCCATCACCGGTGCCCCAGACGCGGTTGCACCTCCGATGGTCGGGACCGGATTCATTGGATCCGATATTATGGAAGCAAATCCAGCCTGCTCAGCTGGCCTATATGCGAGCGCACGATCGGCAAGGTAGAGCGACGTGCGAGCAGATTCCTCAGGTGGCCAGGCGTTGCCGCGAATCCACAGCCCGCCGTGTTCCATGCGGCCCGCGGCATTCCTGTGGCCCGATCCCCCACCCATCACGAACAGTGTCACCGGCGAGTGCAGCACATCCGGCGCAGCACTCATCTGCAGCGCGCTGTCGAACCACTGCGCACGCAGGGTCACATAGTCCGGGGCGAGGTTGCCGTCCAACAATGCCTGCTCACCAAAATCGACATCCCCGGCGTACGAAACAGAGCGTTGCCCATGGGTCCATGGCCCCATGATCAGTCGCATGGCACTGTTCTTTATGCCGGAGAGTGCCGTGAAGTTTTCGGTAGCGGTCAGCGCGTAGGGATCATACCAGCTCGAGAGAAATACTGTCGGCACGTCGGGGAAGCGTTCATAGGCGCCGCGCGCATACAGTCCCGGGCGTGTCCAGAACGGTCCAAAGCATTCATTCGCCCATTGTTCAACAATATACGCTTCATACTCCGGAGCAGCTTTCAGGGGTGAGCGCCCCGTCTGCCACGGATTCACCCGTACCCATTTACGAATGTCTTCGGCCTCGAGTGCTGCGCGCCTGGCAGGGTCAGCGGCCGTGCGCGGCGACAGGCGCGCGTGTTTGAACGCCCATGTCAGCTGCTTGAGTTCAAAGGCGCCTCCCTGCCTGATGCCGCTATGATACGCGCTGGAAAATCCGCCCGAGTCGATCCACATCGCACCAATGCCCTCGGGACCCAGGCTCGCCATCGCTGTCTGGGTGTGTGCGGAGTAGGAAAGTCCCAGAGTGCCCACTCGTCCGTTGCACCACGGCTGATCGCGGATCCAGTTCAATGTATCGACGCCATCCTCGCCTTCGTTCACATATTTTGTGAACGTCCCCTCCGACCCGTATCGCCCGCGACAATCCTGCAGCACATATACGTACCCGCGGTCGGCGAACCGCGCCGCAACGAGCGGTTTCGACAATGGCACAGGCTCTGCAGCTGAACGATCTGCGTGATTTGTTCCACGACGATCGTACGGCGTGCGCTCCAGAAGCACCGGCCAGGGCCCCTCACCCTCGGGGAGATACACATCCGCGACGAGATGAACATCGTCGCGCATGACGATATGCACGTGTTCAAGGATCCGCGCGGCAGGCACACTCATGGCAGAGTGTACAGCACGGGTGCCCCTGGCCCCACCGGAATCTGAAATGTTACCCACAGTACAACTAACGTGAGGCCGGTCAAACCGATCGCGATGCTGTACGGCAGCATCATTGCCGTCAGTGATCCCACACCAAAATCTTTGGACCAACGCTGACAGATTACCAGAACCAGCACGAAGTTCGATGCGACGGGAGTTATGATGTTGAAGATGGAATCGCCCATGCGGTAAGCTGCGGTCGTCATCTCGGGCGACGTACCCAGCAACATCAGCATCGGAACAGCAATCGGCGCCATCGCCGCCCACTTGGCCGACGCAGATCCAATCACCAGATCGAATACCGACGACATCAGCAGCAGGGTGACCAGCGTCAACGCGATCGGCATGTTGAGGGCCTTGAGCTGTTCGGCGCCCTTCACGGCGATCACCGGCCCCATGTTCGACCAGCTGAACATCGCAATAAAATGCGCCGCAAAAAAGACAATCACCAGATACGGCGCCATCGCACGCATGCCGTCGACCATCATGCGCACTACGTCGCGATGCGACGCGATCGTCCCCGCCTTGCTGCCGTATGCCCATCCCGTCAAAAGGAAAAGCAGCATGAATCCGGCAATGAGCGACCGATAGAACGGGGTCCAGCGCGCCGGGCCAACGGCCGATTCATTCATCAGCGGAGAGAATCCGGGCCATAACGCCATCGCCATCATCAAGCCCACCACGAACAGCGCGGCCGCTCCTGCCCAGCGGAGCCCCGCACGTTGACCTGCGGTCAGGTCGCGCTCATCACCGGCGGTCGCCGCAACTTCGGGAGGATGGTGCCATGGCATGCCCGCTCTGGTCAATCGCGGCTCCACGATGCGATCTGTGATGTACCACGCCAACGGCAAGGCAGTTAAACCGAGCGTTGCGGTGAACCACCAGTTGCCCAATGGGTTCATGACGTAATCGGGAACCAGAATTTTTGCCGCGGCCTCGGTGATCGACAACATCAGTACGTCGAACTGACCGGGAATCAGGTTACCGGCGAAGGCTCCGGAGATTCCAGCATATGCAGCCGCTACGCCGGCGAGAGGATGTCGACCGGCCTCGGCATAGATAATGGCGGCCAGCGGGATCAACACCACATACGCGGCATCTGATGCATGATGCGACAACAGGCCAATCGCAAAGATGGTCGGAGTGAGTGCGGCGCGTGGAACATTTCGGACTGATCGTCCAATTAGTGCTGCGAAAAGTCCGGATCCCTCTGCCACGGCCGCGCCGAGCATAACAACGAGCACTAAGCCGAGTGGCGGGAATGCCACCAACGTCTGCGGCATCTCAACAAGAAGCCGCGTGAGATTTTCCTCAGAAAGCAGACTCTTCGCGGCCATGACCTCGCCGCTACTGGGATTGACCGCATTCCATCCCGCCGATGCTGCTATGGCAGAAGCAACAACGAGCAGCAGGATCAAAAACAGAAAAATGAAAACCGGATCTGGTAGCGCATTCCCCACACGTTCGACTCGATCGAGCCAACTGCGGCGCGGAACAGGCGGGTTTGCCGGATTTTTCATTACGCGGTCGTCAGGGTTTCCTGCAGGGGGGCGCACGCGTCTATTCGGTGGGCAACACTCGGCGTGGTGGAACGATGCGCGGAGGGGATAGTGACCCTGACCGGTGCCGGCTGCAAGCCGCAGCCCAATCTCTTGTCGTTTTACATCCGCGCGCATGATCCCGAGCACCGCATTTCCCAACCCGAACTGGTCCCAGGAACTCTCGGTCGACGAGCTGCTCGCCTCGACGACGGCGGGTGAACAGGCAGTCGCGCGAGGTCGAGTGGCCGTGGTTGGCGTCCTGTTCATCGTGCAGATCGCGGTATTCCTGAGTAATTCGAGCCATCCCGAGTACCGCTGGGGGGTGATGGTCAGCGGAATAGGACTCTCGGTCGCACTGCTCATTAAACAGCTCGCCGACCGAAGGGTAGGTCCGCGCAACCTCCCGATGCTCAGCAGTCTGTACGATGTGACCTGCGTAACGCTGCTGCATGTCGGTGATCTGCTCCGCGATCAGGCTTCAATCGCGGTGAACGGGCGGGTGGCGTTCACGCTCTACTTCATCGCGATCGTCGGGACCATCGTCAGATGGGACAAGCGCGTCTGTCTGGCAGCCGGTATCGCAGCTGGTGTGCAGTACATGATGATCATCGCCTGGAGTTATGCGATCTGGCCTGCTTCGCCAACGTCGGATGTGCTGGCCTATGGTGGTTTTGACCTCGGCGTCCAGATCGAGCGGGTTATTACCCTCGTTATTTTCGCCTGGATCTGCATGCGCATCGCGCGCCGCGGCCTCGATCTGCGCGCGTCAGCTTCTCGCGATCTGCTCACCGGGACGTTCAGCAGGCAACTGTTTATTGAACGCCTCCATGAGGAGATCCTCAGATCCGCGCGGGCCCGGACTCACCTCTGCGTTGCCATCCTCGATATCGACCACTTCAAGTTGGTAAACGATCAGTACGGTCATCACGCCGGCGACGCTGCCCTGCACGCCTTCGGAAAACTGCTGCGCGAGGGACTGCGGCGGACCGACATGGTTGCCCGATGGGGAGGTGAGGAGTTTGTCGTTATGCTCCCCGAGACGTCGGAGTCAGACGCTGCCGAAAAGATGGAACATCTCCGCCGACTGCTGAATAACTACTCCATCGACGTGGGCGGAGGCGCTTCGGTCAAATTGACAGTTTCGATCGGCATCGCACCGATGCTACCAGGCGCTGATGACGTGGATCGGATGATTAAAGCTGCCGATCAGCGGCTTCTCTCCGCGAAGCGTGGCGGGCGGGATCGGATTGTGACCACGGAAGTGCCGGCCCTCCCCTGATCGAGCAGTGGTCGGAAAGCCCTGACCACTTCTGCAGCGGCATTGACCGAACCGGGGATGTAGTCGAACTTCTGCGCTCCTCAACCCACCGCCGGCATGCAAGCAGTGAGCGACAGCGCAGCAAAAACGGGCCTCCTCGCCGCGCTTGGCGTGGTCACTCTGATCTTCGTTGTCATCGCCGTACGCGCCGTCCGCGCAAGAGTAGTTGAGGCGGGAGCGGATTCGATAAAACCCACGCTCCCCACGCTGGCGGTCGGTTTTGTCACGAACTTCTTCGACACACTCGGCATTGGTTCATTCGCGCCGCTCACCTCGGCGTTCAAACTCTTCGGACTGGTCCGCGATGAGCACATCCCCGGCACGCTGAATGTTGGCGGAGTGCTCCCCGTTGTACTGCAGACATTCATCTTTACGCAGATTGTGCCCGTCGAGATGACCACACTCCTCGCGATGATCGCCGCCGCTGTGGCTGGGGCATGGCTTGGTGCCGGTGTGGTCGCAAGAATGCCCAGACGACAGATTCAGCTGGGGCTGGGCCTCTGCCTGATGGGCGCAGCTTTTCTGATGGCGCTCTCGGTCGCCGGACTCGCTCCCGGTGGCGGTGACGCGCTCGGCGTGAGCGGTGTTAAGCTGGCGATTGCGGTTGGCGGCAACTTTGTACTGGGCGCGCTCATGACCCTTGGCATCGGGCTTTACGCACCGTGCATGATTCTTGTGTCGTTCCTCGGCATGAACGTGATATCCGCGTTTCCAATCATGATGGGCTCCTGCGCCTTTTTGATGCCCGTGGCGAGTGCCAAGTTCGTGCGCACGCGGGCCTTCGACGTCCGTGTTGCACTCGGAGTTACCATCGCATCTATTCCGGCGGTTCTGATCGCAGCCTACATCGTGAAGTCGTTGCCGCTGAATCTACTGCGCGGTGTTGTGGTTGTGGTTGTGCTCTACGCGTCGGTCATGCTGCTCCGCTCTGCGCGCGCCGAGCGTTTGACTGCAACGGTGGCCCACTAAGCGCGACGCCGCGTCCATGGGACCGTTCGCAACACGTCGCGACCACTGATGCCCGCACAGGTTCACACCAACTTGTAGATCCCGCATCCTTCCGGAACACTCGCGCAAGCGGGCATGGCCACAGCCAACCGGAGTTCACCATGACACACCTTCTCTCCGCTCTTGTTTTCGCAGCGGGATTCACACTGACACCTGTCGATTCTGCCGTTGAACTGCGCCGCCAGGATCTCATGGCGGCTCTGCAGCACGGTGGCTTTACCGTCGTTCTGCGGCACGCGCGTACCGATCGCTCATTTCAGGAGCAGATCGCTCCAATGCCGACCGACCGGAAAGAACAGCGAAATCTCAACGAAGACGGTGTCCGCGACGCGGCACTGATGGGGACCGTCTTTCGTAAGTACGGCATCACCTTTTCCGAAATAGTCTCGAGCCCGATGTATCGTGCGGTGGAGACGGCCGAAATGGCGGCCGGTAAACCATCGACCACCATGCTCCTCAGAACCTTCCCGACGACGAAAGAACAGGCCGAATTGGTTAAGCTGGCACCCGCCGCCGGTGGCAATCGACTGCTGGTGACCCATCACTTCGTGATCGAGACCCACGTTCCCGGCATTCGCCCGGGAGACATTGCCGAAAGCGAAGCCGTGGTGGTGCGTCGCACGGTGAATGGAGATATCGAACTGATCGGTCGGATCACACTCGAAGACTGGAAGTACCTCGCCTCTCCCGGCCTCAAAGAGCCGTCGGGGACCGCGGCCAGTGCAAGTGCCGGACACGGCGCTCACCCTCAAGCTGGATTGGCATCGGAATTCCCGGATACGCACGCCGGACACCTCGCCCGGAATTACCTCGAAGCATTCAACAGCGGCGACACAAAACAGATGGAAGCGTTCATGACCTCCACGATGTCTGCTGACCCGACTCGGACGACCGAGGTGCGACTTGCCGGCTACTCGAAACTTTTCAGCGATCTGGGGCCGTTGTCACTGCAGTCGATTGAGAAGTCCGAAGCGACCTTGCTGACGTTTGGAGTAAACTCCAGGAAGGGTGTGGTGCGTCTCACTCTCAAGACATCCGACGCTGAACCCATGAAAGTTTCCTCGCTCACATTCGGAATCCAGACAGAAGGAGCTCACCGATAGCCGATGGGCATTGAGACGCAGTCGCCACGCATGCCCGCGTCGCCACCTCGCGCCGCGGGCCTGACCGTGGCCGCTGTTTGCCTGGTACTCGGCGGCATCAGCGCACTGGAAGCCCGACACATCTCTCTGGCTCACGGCTTCCCGATAAACTGGTCGGCGATTTTTGTCTCGACCTCCCCACGGTGGATTTTTCTGGCCGCGGTGCTCCCCTTCGTTTTGATGTTCGCCACAAGGTACCCGCCTTCGACTTCGAGAAAGACGTATCTCGCGGCGCACATTGTCGCGTTCGTTGCCGTCTCTCTTTCACACGCGGCGCTCGACTCATGGGCAATGGCCCAGACGGCACCAGAGATTACCATGCTGTTCGGACTGATCCCCCGGCTGGCGCGATCGTGGTACAATACCATGCCCACCGTTGTGTCGATGTACGGTGCTGTTCTTATCACCGCGTGGGGCCTTGCCGAGGCACGCGAACGACAGCGGCGCTCGCTTCGGGCCGCCCAGCTCGAAAGCCAGCTTCAGTCCGCCCAACTCGCGGCACTCCGGGCGCAGCTTCAACCGCATTTTCTTTACAATACATTGAATGGGATTGCGGCACTTGTCGGCGACGTGCAACCCGCGCGCGCTGTTGCCGCGATCGAACAACTGGGCGAGTTGCTCCGGGCATCGTTGCGCGACGACGGTCGGGAGTCGATCACCGTCGCAGAAGAGGTGGCGCTCTCTGAACAATATCTCGCGTTGCAGTCCATGCGATTTGGGGATCGCCTGCGCTACGAGTGCCGCGTCGCGCCGGACGCGGCGGATTGCCTGGTGCCGGTGCTTCTGCTCCAACCGCTTATCGAAAACGCGGTGGTTCACGGGCTCGACGCGTCGCAGGATACCTTCCACCTCAGCGTAGTCGCAATACGCACCTCGCAGGGAGTGGAGATCACGATAACGAACGATGGTTCTCCGCTGCGAGTCGGTGCATCGAGCTCGGCGGGTCACGGATTGGGCGTTTCAACAACTCTTGCGCGGTTGAAAACGGCGCATGGTGAATTCGCCTCGCTCACCCTGCAACCATCGCCGACCGGCGGCACTGTCGCACACATCATTATTCCGCACGGCCCTGCAACTGCCGTTCCGTTTATCGGGGAACCTCGCCTTCGCGCCGCTGGTTAAGCAATGCTCCGGCATCGGGTTCTCCTTATTGACGACGAGACGTTGGCACGGCGACGACTTCGCCAGCTGCTGGCGGACGCAGATGATTTCGATGTGGTTGGCGAGTGCGCCGATTCCCGGCAGGCGGCCGAGAGTGTTCTCGCACTACGGCCGGATGTTGCGTTCCTCGACATCCGGATGCCGCATCTCGACGGTTTCGACGTGCAACGTGCGATTCGCACCAACGTAAGGCACGTGGTTTTTGTGTCAGCGCATTCCCAGCATGCAGCGCGCGCCTTCGATGTTGCCGCGTTCGACTATTTGGTTAAGCCGGTTACCAGCAGCAGATTCCGGGCGACCCTTGATCGTCTCAGAAAGGCGCTCAGCGAGCCCGGGGTAGAGCGTATTTTGCTGGGTAACCGACGTGGAGGCACCAGCGTTGATGTACATGATATCAGCTGGCTGCAGGCCGACGGCGCATACGTTGTTGTTCATGTGGGGGCACGCACCCATGTCCTTCGCGAATCCGTTACGCAGATCATCGACAGGCTGGGCGCGCATTCCTTTATCCGGATCCATCGCTCCGTTGGCATTAATCTGGCACATGTGCGCGGCCTGAAACAGAACAAACTCACCGGGCTGGAGGTCGAACTGAAGGACGGTACCCGCTTGCCAATCAGTCGACGGAAGGCAGGCGTTGTTGTCGCGCTCCTCCGCGGACGTGGGCAAAGCGCCTCTGGCAACACCAGCGAACCGCTCATACCGTAGCTGCTGGAGCACATCGCGCTGTGAGTAGAAATTTGCTCACATGACCTCGACGCTTTTTCCCACGAACTCTGGCGCGTTGCCCGCGCGCGCGCATGACGTCACGACAGGTGTCGACGCTGCGTACATGTCCCTGCGCCTGGGTGCAGCGCTTTGTTTTATCGGTCACGGTGCCTTTGGCTTTATTACAAAGGCCGCCTGGCTGCCTAATTTTGCTGTCGTCGGCATTCCCGCGTCGTGGGCATATCAAATGATGCCGGCTGTCGGGGCTATTGACGTTCTTGCCGGCATGGCGGTGCTGTTTGCACCTCGCCCCCTGCCGTTGGTCTATATGGTCGTATGGGCACTCTGGACGGCGCTGCTACGACCACTTGCGGGCGAGAGTTTCTTCGAGGCGATCGAACGGGCGGGAAATTACGGCGTCCCATTCGCTCTCTTGCTGCTGACCGCCGCACCATGGTCGCTGCGTGGTTTAACAACAACCCTGAGCGCTCCGGCGAAAGACGCGCGGTCCCTCGAGTTTGCCGCTCGTGCTCTGAAATGGACAACCGTGCTGCTTCTGGCGGGGCACGGCGCACTGGGCGCTATTGTGATGAAACCATCGCTCGCCTCGCACTACGCCGCAATCGGGCTTCCCTTGGGCCTGGCGCCTGTCGTGGGATGGATTGAACTGGCGGTTGCCTTTGCCATCGCACTCCGGCCCGCCGTCGGCCTGCTCATCGCCGTGGCCGTATGGAAGGTTCTCTCTGAGTCTCTGTTCCTGTTCGCCGGCGCGCCAATCTGGGAACTCATCGAGCGCTCCGGAAGCTATGCTGCCCCATTGGCGCTTGCCCTGATTCTGAAATACCGCAGGTCATGACATCCGTTCAGCTACGACGCTGATCCCACGGTTTGCAGCGCCGCTGCGCGGCCGGGGTATTGGGCGCAAAGCTCGGCGGTTCGACGACGTCCATGAGCTCGACGTCAAAGACCAGCATCGCCCGCGGAGGAATTGTCGGCATACGACCGTTCGCTCCATAGGCGATCTGGTACGGAATAAGCAGTCGCCGCTTACCACCCACCATCATCCCCTCGAAACCCGAATCCCAGCCGGGGATGACCTGTCGTGCCCCCTGCTTGAAGTCTATTGGGGTGCGGGGCCGTCCCTGCGCGGTGGTGTCACGTGAGGAATCGAACTTCGTCCCATCCACCAGCCACCCGGTGTAATGCGCATAAAAACACTTCTCGGCGGCGGCCGCGGTGCCTGTGCCCATCTCCAGTTCAATGAATTGCAGCGCATACATCGTCTCTACCTTCCCCGTCGCGGCCGGAATGGAGCTGGCCAGTGTCGGGGTACCCGCTGAACGACAGCCGGCGGTGAGTGTCAGCGCGAGCAGCAGAGAAAGGCGCATGATTCTTTCGGGAAGAGTGGGCGTTCTTAAGGTGTGCAGTGAACAGCGGATGTTATCCCTTCGGGACCCAGCGGGCGAGCGCATCGCACAATTGCTCCTTGACCATCACCGGGGTCAGGCCGCTGGCTTTACGAACTCCAAACGAGTGATCGCCGTCGGGGACAACCATCAATGTGGCGCGATCGCCTAACTGTTCCACAGTGGATCGCAGCAAGTCGGGTTGAGCGAACTCATCGCGGGCGCCTTGCATAAAGAGCATGGGCACCTGCACGTCGGAAAGGTGCGCGGCCCGGTCAACGCCGGGCTTTTTCGGCGGATGCAACGGGAATCCAAGGAACGCCAGACCCACAACCCCCGGCAGCGGCAACGCGGCCTGCGCCTGTGACGTCATGCGGCCACCGAATGACTTTCCACCGGCAACGATAGCCACTCCCGGTAACCGTCGCGCGGCCTCGGCCACGGCTGCACGCACTGCGGCATGCGCGAGCGCTGGAGCGTCCACGCGCCCTTTGCCCCCTTCCATATAAACGAAGTTGTAGCGAAGCACGGCGATGTTTCGCTGGACCAGTCGCGTGGCCATGTCACTCATGAACACGTGGTTCATCCCCGCCCCCGCGCCATGCGCCATCACATACACGGCACTCGGAGCATCCGGTGCGTTGAGCACGGCACTCACCGTGTGGCCATCAACGTTTAACTGCAGGGGCGTTTCCACGACTTCAGCTGGAGTAGTATGCGGCGTTCTCCTCAACGTACCCCTGTGTCAGGTCGCAACCATACGCAGTTGCCGACGCGACACCAACCCCCAGTGCAATCCGGAGATCGACCACATTTGTGGTGAGCGCGTTGCGCACCACCTGATCGTCAAAGGTCAGGCGCTGCCCTTCTCCCACCACATGGTGGCCATTGATCCACGCATGGGTGGTCTCGGGTCGTATCGTACAATCGAAACATTTGCCCACGGCCATCAGAATGCGACCGACATTCGGATCCGCGCCATAGATCATCGTTTTGATCAGCGGCGAATCGTTCACGGTACGTGCGACGACACGTGCCTCGTGATCGTTGAGTGCCTCTCCCACGTGGACGCGGAGCAAACGTGTGGCTCCTTCGCCGTCCCGCGCCAGCAGTTCTGTCATCACCGTTGAACCAAAGCGCAGCACTGCCTTGAATGCCGCTTCATCAACCGGGCCGGCCATGCCATTGGCCATGATCACACAGGTATCCGAGGTGCTGGTGTCCGTGTCGACAGACAACATGCCCAGGGTGTCCTTCACCGCGTCACGCAGCAGTTTGTCCAGCGTGGCTGCATCAAGCTGTGCGTCGGTGAAGATGTAACACAACATCGTCGCCATACTCGGTGCGATCATCCCCGAGCCCTTTGCCACCCAGCTGATCGTCGCGTCCGATCCCGGAACGGGCATCGACACGGCTTTCGGATAGCTGTCGGTCGTCATGATGCCCCGAGCGCCAACGACAGGATCGTCTTCGAGGTCGGCGCTCATCCCGATCAACCCCTGTTCAATCTTTTCGATTGGGAGCGGCACACCGATCACCCCTGTCGAACTCACCAGGACCCGGTCCGGAGCGCACTGCACTTCGGTTGCAGCGGCACGCGCCATACGCCGCGCATCGTCGAGCCCGCGTGCGCCGGTTGCCACATTGGAACACTTGCTGTTCGCAACAATGGCGCGGAGCACGCCGCCCTTTATCGTTTCACGTCCCAGCAGGATGGGTGCGCCCGGAAAGTGATTGCGCGTGAATACTGCGGCAGCCTGAGCATCCAC
>JBGTBX010000516.1:0-21664 GCA_041749115.1 Gemmatimonadaceae bacterium | reverse complement strand
TTCCGGCCGGGTACACCTCCGCGCAATTATCGAGATAGCGACCTGCGAGCTGAAAGATGGTGGGGTCGGCCGGGTTTCCCATCGTGGGCCAATCGAACACGGCGCGATCAGTGGCGCTGGACAGGCGCGGGATCCAGGACAAGTCCCAGTCACCAGGTGCCGAGGCGATCGGTGCGCCGGCGGGGTGAGCAGCGTCTGGTTGCATCACAGCCGCGGTAGGCAGCGCTGCGACCGAGGCCAGACGTCCCACATCTCCTAAAAACTTGCGCCGGGATGCCGGATCATGGATTGGTGACATCGTTCTCTCCCGCTAAGTGTCAGGTTCAGTATTAGCAACTGCGTCCGCAACAGGTAGCTACATCTCTATTGCGATCGGTCCCGCGGGCCTTCGGGGCGCGACTCGAGATCGTCAAGGAACTCGGAACCAGGTGCCACACCTGACACCAGCAATTGGTCCCGTGCCCGTGTGCAAGCTACATAAAGCAATTGGCGCTCCGTGTCGTACACATCCTGCAGATCTGCCTCGTCGCCGACTGCCTCAATGCGCGATTGTTGTGGCAGTACCTCATCATCGCACGCCATCACGACCACAACACGAAACTCCAGCCCCTTAGCTAAATGCATTGTGCAGACTGACGCATAGCCACCGGTCGTCTCCACGCGCTCATCCAGTACTTTGAACGGAATGGCAGCGCGCTCCAGCGCAGACTGAGCACGGCTCAATTCCGCATCGCTACGCACGAATACTCCCATCTCATGAGGTGCCACGCCTTCCTGCCCTCGAGCTGAGAGCCATTCAGCCACGAACGCAACCTCAGCGTCAGAATCCACCGACAGATGAATCATTGGCGGCGGACCGTTGAAGACGGAAATCGTGTCTCTCCTGTCATCAACGTTGCCATCAACGTCCGACACCTCGGGTCCCAACAGTCGGTCAGCCTGCGAACGAATTTGATGGGAGGTGCGATAGTTCACGCGCAGGTTCCGCGAACGGCCCCGGATATCGACTCCGACGGACTTCCATGAAAAGGGCTGCTGAAAGATTCGCTGACCCATGTCGGCGGCGAAGAAGAGGGAATTCGGACGACCTGCGCCCAGCGCGGCGAGAAAACGCAGTCCCGCCACCGAGATGTCCTGCGCCTCATCGATGATCGCGAAGTCGAATGGCTTGCTGTTTTGTGCACCTAACACCTGCGCCACGGCGGTGAACATCTCCGCATGAGTGGATAGTTTCTGAGCCGTTAGCGCGGATCGCACCTTCTCGAATATGGACCACAGGATCTTGCGGTGTGCTTCCTGCAGGCGCGTCTTGCGGCCGAGGCGCGCCACATCACGATAGTCTTCCCAGCTGGCAAGCTGCCACGCATCAACAACCTGCTCCCATTCGGCTACCAGAAAGGTGAGGCTGAACTTGTGCCCGCCCACCTCATCTGATGCCACCTTCAGCAGTCGCCGTACTTCGGCGGAATCCGCGACGTTCACGGGACCGATGAGCGCCTTGTGCAATCGCAGCCCGACGGTCGTGAGCCCGGCTACATCCATGCGCTCAGCCAGTTTCGGCTCACCACTTATCAAACGACGGAGTTTGGTGCGCAGCGCGTTGGCGAGCGTGTCGGAGAACGTGGTCAGAAGAACGCGAGAGTCTTCGTGGGCGCGGGCAAGATGAACTGCACGGTGCAATGCAACCACGGTTTTGCCCGTGCCGGCTGATCCGGACACCCTTGCAGGACCGGAGTGCTCGCGCGCGACCAGGTCTCGTTGTTCGGGATGAAGAAAAATTGTCCACTTATCCCAGGGGGCATCGAGTGCGCGTTCGAGCTCCTCGACGTTGGTCATCACACGGAATCGACGGAGCGCATCGGGATGCTCAAACGGGTCGGTCGACGGCCCGGTGTGCTGCAACACTCGTGGTGTTCCGCCGCAAGCGAGCTCCAACAGCGCTTCGGCTGCTTCAGCAGGTAAGCGGTCGGCAAGTACCAGAAGCGAGTCTTCGTCTACGCGTCTGACATCATCTAGCCACTCTTCCGGGACGCCGTAGCTCAGCAGCTCATCATCTTCCTTCGTCGAGAACAGGAGCGGTTTGGGCGGTGCCACCTGCTCCTCGTCGACGTACTTCGGTACGATGATTTCGCGGACGGTCTCGCGGATCTCGACAAGTTGTGCGGCACCCGTCGTCGGATGCGTCTCCAACTTTCGCCGCTCAGCCCAGCTGTACGCTTTGTCGTGGTGGTCCACGTAGCAGAGCAGCAGGCTGGCCTGGGTCTTGTGCACGATGAGACGGATATCGCTGCTTACCCGTACCGACCAGAAGTTGCGGTCTCTCCCCTTGTCGAGCTTGTGGAACTGCATTCCAGGGTTGGCGGGATTCATCTGCAGGTCGAAGGCCGTCGTCTTGACCGCCTTTTGCTCGTCACCAGTCAGCTTCGCAAGGCTATCGGTGAAGGTGTCCGCAATCCGAAGATCCATCGTGTCCTATTGTGTGGCGGCTGGTGATTTTCGCTGGCGGCCCCGGTCCTGCAAGCGCGCTGGCATTTCCAACGCTCAACGTGGATCCGAACAATGCAGCCCTCGCTCTCCCGTAGTCCTCTGCCGAGGCGAATTGACTTCACTTGCGATGAGGCGGTGTCGAATCGAGCTTACACTCAGCTCACCCTTTCAACAATGCAAATAACTCTCGCAACACTCTCCGATTACGCCACAATCGATCAGCAGGGCAAACTGTCCGTCATGGGCATTTTTGATGTACTCGGGGCTCTGCAGTTCCCAGTGCTGCATCCGCAGGTGTACGTGTGCCTCCGCATACAGTGCCGCCCAATCGAGGCGGGTAGACAACATACCTTGCGGCTTGTGTGTCAGGATCAGGACGGCAGCCCGATTCTGCCTGCGCTTGAAAGCCCGTTTGAAGTACCGCCACCCAGTGTCCCCAAGGCCCCGTATTCCTACGTACAAGTTTCCTACGGCTTTTCCGGCATTCTTTTCCACCGTGAGGGCACTCATAGCTTCGAGGTTGCCATCAACGGCGTGCATCAGGCCTCGATTCCTTTGCATGTGGTGAAGGTGTCTGTTCCGGCAACTGACTCAGATACGGAGGAGTAGGCGGAGGAATGGCCAGGCGCGTCCCAAAAACAGCGTGGAAGGTTTTCAATCGCATGCTCGTTACAAAGGCTGGTTACGGAGAGTCAGATTTTCGGACCCTATACCTTGGATTCGGGTTTTCTTCCCGTGAAGGACGTGATCGCGTGTACTATCATAAGGATCACCCCGAGATGCCGCCGGCCATGGTCGGAAGGCACCGGGTTCTATCAAAGGCCTACGCCGATACCGCGGTCAAGAGAGTAAGGCAGCTTATCGAGCTTGAAGATCTGACAGAGGAGAACACCCGATGACCAGTACCATTTACGCCGAGATTCTCGCGAACGCGAGCGTTGATCGGGAAGTGCTTCCAGACGATACCGTCGTCTGGGTCGCACGCGACCTGACGCTGGATGGTTGTATCGCGCAGGGGCCTTCGCGGGAGGAAGCGCTGGCCGCGCTCGGCGCAGCGCGCGTCGAGTACCAAGCCGTGGTGCGCGAGCTCAAGGCGTCCACGCCAGGTTACGTGACTGTCGTGGGAGCGAACGGCGAGATGAAGTACCCGATTAACTCCGTGCGCACTTCGGTTCTCGCGTAGCGTGGACCGGCCCCCGGCCCATGCGCACGCCGCGGGCAAGGATGCGCGAAGGTGAGGCGACGGACCCACACATCACGAACGCGAAAGCTTAATTAAGCCTTGAACACCTTCATCACCTCGTCGCCGAGGTGGTTGATCACCTTCACGGCGATCCGGCCGCTTTTCGGTTTGTCGAACGGACGGGATGTGTCGCTGTTGAGCGTCGCCCAGGCATCGGCATCAATCTCGGCCTTCAGAGTTGTACGCAGACTCCTATAGGGATCACTGGCACCAAGGAAGTACGCGTGCCGTACGAAGAAGCTCTCTTCGTTGTAGTCAGTGTCCACAAACCAGCACGCGATCTCGTCGGTATTGCTGCTTACGATTTCGCCGGTCTGCGGTTTAAAGACGTCGACGCCGTTCACCTTCACGCGAATGCGATCGTCCGGTTCTGTCAGCAATTCGATGTCCGGCTCGCCGAAGACGACAAACAGGTTGCCGGTACCGGTGTTCTTGAGATCCGCGGCCATATGGAGATCGGCGTTCATGCGGGCGCGGAGCACGCGGATGCGCCCAAGGTTGCTCAAGTCGGTTGAACTGGCGTCGTAGTTGAACGCACATGACACCAGAACATCGAAACCGGCGTCGCCGCACTCTTTCGCCGCTGCTACAAGGTCTACGCGGTAGAGTGAACCGAACTCGGGGCCAATGAGAATGCCCGCGCGCCGCTCCTCCTTGCCCTCCATGTAACGACCCTCGGCGCAGATGTAGTGACCGGGCCAGGGGACGAGCGAGGTGAAGGTGATTCGATCTTCCTTGTGCGCCTGCTGAACACCCGCAGTGCGCAGGTTCTCCAGAATCATCTGCGGGAACGACTGCCGTGCCTGCGCGTCGGCGTCGTGTTTCTTTGCAGGATCGATGAGTTCATCGTTCTCGTCGACGCCGAGCATGCGGTGAGGGCTCAGGCTTTCGACTGTGAACGGTCCGGCAACGCGGACCTTCTTCCTGTCCTCGTACGGTTTGTCGTAGAGGTACTCGTACTCGGCTTTGGCAGCAATCGAGGCGTCGATTTCCATTTGTCTGGCGATGCGCGCCTTCCACCAGCTCGCATGCAGTTTGGTAGCCGCGTCAGACCACTTGGGCTCGGTTTCGCGCGGAATCTCCCATTCTTCCCACTTCTGCTTGAGAGCGGTGTTCAGCTGCGTTCGCAACGGTTCCAGTTTGGATTGCCACTCTTCCCAGATAATGTCGATCTCGGCGTTGTTGGCAATGGATTTGAGTGTGATGTGCGGGACACGTTCGTAGACAAAGCCGTGGCGCACGTTGCCGTACACTGGTTGGTGGCTTGGCGCAGTCAGTGTGACTTCAGCCTCCTTGATCTGCCCGTCTCGGGAATCGGCGAGGAGGTAGAAGGGATAGCGCGCTCCCATGATGCGGGCACGTGCGAGCGCGAGGGCAACGCGCGAGGTGTCGATGGTAATCCAGCGCCGGCCCCATTGCTCGGCGACGGTGGCGGTGGTGCCGGAACCGCAAGTCGGGTCGAGCACGAGGTCGCCGGCGTCGGTAGACATTAGGGTGCAGCGCTGTACAATCTCTTCGTTGGTCTCAACTACATATCGTGGATCTTTGGCCCCGCCGAATCCCGTCCAAAGATTGTTGATGGCCATTAGCGGGTAATCGTTGTAAAATCTCTTGAAGCGAATCGTCGAGGTCGTAGGCTCGAGCCGGTTGGCCATATGCATTCGCTGGATCGCCTCGGGTGGATAGCCCCACCAACGCCGACCAGGCAGGAAGGTTCGTCCAAATAGATTGACCTCGTATTTCTGACCCGGGCCAGGCTTGGTCAAGTCGGCGCTCATGTACGGGCCATAATCGGGGCGGTCCAAGTCTTGGCGCGTATATCCAGCCCTCTCGTAGTCTTCTTGGAGCTCATTGAGCGGCCGGTACTTAAGGTTTGCAGCTTTCTTAGCGCACCAAAGAATTAAGTCGAAACGGCCCGCCAATTGGAGTGTGCTACCAAGCCCTGATGTCTTCGTAAAAGCAATGAGAGATACAAAGTTCTCAGCGCCAAACACCTCATCCAACAAGCTTCGAACAAGGTGCATATTTTCATCGCCGATCTGAACGAAGATGGAGCCGGACTCGGTGAGTAGATCGCGGGCGACGGTGAGCCGATCACGCAGATAAGTCAAATAGCTGTGAATGCCGTCGCGCCAGGTGTCACGGAACGCCTTCACCTGCTCCGGTTCACGCGTGATATGCTGGGCGTTGCCGTCCTTTACGTCACGGCTGGTCGTCGACCACTGAAAGTTGCTGTTGAACTTTATTCCGTAGGGTGGGTCCAGATAAATACACTGCACCTTACCACGCAACCCTTCGCGCTCGGCTAAACTGGCCATAACCTGCAACGAATCACCCAGGATCATCCGGTTGGACCAGTTCTGCTCGTGCGCGTAGAACTCGGTTTTGTCCACCCCCTTCGGAATCCCGTTGAAGTCGGCGAACAGATCGGCTGGTATTTCACCCGCGTCGTACTGGCTCTCTTTCGTCTGCCGCAACAAATCATCAACGAGAGCTTTGGGATGAACCTTCTCCTGGATGTAAAGCGGTGGCGCGTGCACCACGAGGTCGCTCCAATCCTGTTCGTCCTTGCCCCGCCAGACGAACTGAGGATCGAGATCTGTGTTGCGCGGATATTTAACCGTCTGGGGGACGGCGTCTTTGTCCATGAGCACGGACTGGTACTCCGCGGTAGGGATGTTCTTCCGTTTGGCGTCGTCGTGCGTAATCGCTTCGACAGACTTACCCGCGGGTGATTTCTTTGGCATCATCAATTGTTTGCAGTAAGTGCTAAACTGTTGCAGAGTCGATCAGTTTGGCGAACTCCTTCGCGATCGTAGCTTTGAAGTCTGCTTCCATCCGGTGCGCGTCCGTATACTCGGCGAATGCCCATCTTCCGTAGGAACCCAGGTGGTTCACGCCCGGAACCCAATAGGTGTCCATCGTGCTCTTTTTCTCCTTGGCGTCCTCCCGACGATATCCCTTGACCTCCACAATCAACTGCAGCGGATCGTCGCGCCCCTTTCCGTCATCGATCAGCACGATAAAATCAGGTCGATAGAGCCGAGGCTGCGAGCCATAACGGTAAGGAACTTCAAAACCCAGCGCGTGATTCTTGACGTAGGCGATGACCTTCGGATGCGACTCGACCACCCGACAGAATTCTCCCTCCCACTCGCTGTCGAGAATCACCCAATCGACGTGACATTTCGGTGGCGGACCACTCGTATCCCAACGGTGCGTGCGTGACGTAGTAAACCGCACGTGCGATGTGGAACCGGTGGGGTTGTAAGGATGGAGCAATGCGTTGATCGGTCCGTTCGCTCTCGGGTGCCTTAGAATGGCGGCGGTAATTCTGTTGCACGCCATGTCGGCAAGCTCGCGGTACATCAGGAGAGCGGGATACGTGTCACCTTTGCACTCAAGATAATTGGCAATCCAGTCGCGGGCGATGTGCTTCAGTTGTCCGAAAAGTGCAATATTGATCCCCTCTTCGTCCCGCCACTCGTAGAGCAAATGCCTAGTGAGGTTCATGAGCACTTTCGAAGGACGCTCATCGCGAAGGTGCTCCAGTGTCATGTCCGCGACTTCTCCGATGATGCCGGCATTGCGCGTAATCGTTGGGCCTACGAGGTCGGGGCTGAGAGTGAGTACAGAATCTTTGGTGAACTGCGCCTGCAGACGGTCCTCGGGGAATTCCACGAGGTAGCCCTCCACGCGGGGAAATCTGATCTCGAGGGCATCGCGATCCGGCCGAACGGCGCGGACCGTGATGGTTTCCTGTGGTCGTTGTGGCGGGGCATTGACCGGCTCTGCAGTAAAATCAAATGGAATGCCATAGACGTCCGCATATTCCACATTGAACAGTCCTTCATCGTTTAGATCGTATGACTGCCGACGCAGTGCGCGGCCGATCACCTGTTCACAGAGCAGCTGCGTGCCGAATGCACGGACGCCGAGCACGTGCGTGACCGTATTGGCATCCCAACCCTCTGTGAGCATTGAAACGGACACAACACAACGAATACCGCCGCCGAGTTGACCGGGTTTGCCCACTGTGTTCATGACTTCGCGCAGGAGCTCCTGGTCCGTGATCTTCTCACCGGCGCGTGCATCACCTGATCTCTCTACCATTTCGCGGCGGAAGCGTTCGATTTCGTCCGACGCCATGTCGCGGAATTTTGCATCAAGTGCATCGCCGGCCTCGAGTTGCTCGCTGTCGATCAACAGTGTGTTCGGCCTCGGCAGCGAGTTACCGGTGTCTTCGTCGAAATTCCGGAAGAGCGCCAGCCGGCCGTTCACGAGAGTGGTTGAACCGTCGGGGTTCGTCCGATGGAAACCCGAGACGTAGTCGTAGACCAGCTTGGAGATCGCGGTGTTTTGACACACGATGATGAAACAGGGAGGCACCGAGATGCCCTGTTCCATCCACAGGTCGTACGTTTTGCTGTAGTGTCCATACAACGTTTCCAGCGCAGTTTGCAGTCTCGTGGGCAGTTTAAGCGGGTCATGCTCTTTACCCTTGCTGCGCCCGCTCTTGGGCATGTCTTTGCGGATGTGCTCCCACAGATTGCGGTACATCGGCATCTCGTTCCCCGAGATGTTTTCTGCGACGGGAACGCGCGGCAACTTTACGATGCCGCTCTCAATGGCGTCCATGAGCGAAAAGTCGCACGCGGTCCACGGAAAGAGCGCGCCTTCCTTGTAACCGGAGCCACTCAGGAAGAACGGCGTTGCCGAAAGATCCATCACACGTCGCACGCCCAGCTTACGATTTACCGCTTCAAGTCCTGAAATCCAGAGGCGTGCTGCTTCACTGTTCTTCTCCGCTTCCTTGCGTTCGTCGCCACTAAGGTCTTCATCGGCCTCATCCTTCGGTTTCTCACGGTAGCAGTGGTGCGCCTCATCGTTGATCACCATGATATCCTTCATGCCCATCAAGTCGGGCATCACGCGCTGGATCATCTGTCCTTCGTTCTCTATCGTATTGAGCGGGTTACCCCGCCTCCCGGCCACTAGCGCCCGACCGCCCGCCGAGACGTTCATCGTCTCGCGTGGCTTAAAAGCGTGGTAGTTGGTGATCACAATCTTGGCGCGGTTGATTTCCTCCTGCATGTCGTTGGGGATCAGCTCTCGATCACGATAATAGGAATTTGGGTCGTTAGGCTGCAGCACGCGCAGACGGTCCTTGATTGTGAGTCCAGGCGCCACCACAAGGAAGCCGCGGGTAAACTGTTTGCTGCCAGGCCGCCGTACCGCGTTTACCGTTTGCCACGCAATCAGCATTGCCATGACCGTGGTTTTGCCGGCCCCAGTGGCAAGCTTGAGCGCGATACGGAACAACTCCGGGTTCGCGTCTCTGTTGGCACTCTCGATATTCGCGAACAGAATTTTGCCGCGAGCTGAATGTGGAGCAACCTCAGCGAGCCAGATCGCGGTCTCAACGGCCTCAATCTGGCAGAAGAAGGGGCGGATACCGTTGAACTGGTGGTGTCTCCAGTGCTGGAGGAGCCTTTTTGTCTCCGGTGTAACCTGCCATTTCTCGGGATCGGGCAGTGCGCGCCATGCGTCCACTTCGGCCCGGATCAAATTGATGTTGGAGGTTGGATCGTACTGCTGGTACTCACTCGACCGCCCCTTCACGTCGTCAAGAATCAGGGACCGTTGCGCGGCCTTGCCCTTCTTTTGCTTCCTGGGTTTCGGGATTGGCGTGATGAACTCCGCCCGCCGCCGACTTTCGATCAGCCGCTGTGTGGGCTGGCCGGCCTTGTCCAGTTCCCAATGTCGCCGAGGAATTTCGTACGGCGAGTTGATAATCGGCTGCGTGAAGAAGGCGTTCGAAGTGCTCACAAGTCGGTGCTCTCGAATTCGAAGTTTGACGCATCAGGTGCTGTCCGGCCGGAGCCGGAAGCTTTCGATATTTCAAGGTTCTTTCGGGCTGGTCGGAAGGGCAACTCCGTCGCACTTGACCGGAAAGGCTTAATCTCTCAATCCGTCGCAAAAATGGTCAGTCGCTCTCGCATCGGCCAGATGAAGGCGTAATTCGTCGCTGACGTGGTTTTGGGCGAGCCCATGGTCGGCAGCGCGGCCGGACCGAGCAGCCAGGGGGTGGGACCAAGGCCCTACCGAGCGCACTGTGCGATTCGGATGGCGGGGGCTACCGCGCCAGCCGCAGCCCCACCGTGGCAGTTCGTCCACCAGTAATCTGCAGATCGTCCCGTTCGTTGCGTTGCAGATTAGTCAAATTGTCCAGGCGAACAAACCACTCCGCCGCCCGCCGCATCGTAAACGACGCACCCACAAACGGCTTGATCAGTGAGGGATAACTTACCCAGAAATCTCGCAGCTCCGCCTTGGTGACATCTCCGGTCTGCTGCGCATCGTAATAATCGATCCAGTCGTAACCGACCCAATTGCCGACATAACTGGCACCGGCGGTCGCACGCCAACGCGGCCGCTCCCAGGTGAACGACAAAAGCCCTGACGACGACGGAACCTCGGGCACCCGATCACCCACGCGCAGTTCACCGGTGTACCGCGGTGCCAGCGCCTGCACAACACTTCGTGTCAACGACCAGGTCACATCGCCGCGCAAGTTGCCGATACGGGAACTCGCCTCGAGCTCAAGACCGGTGTTTCCGATGCGCCCGGCATTCTGGTATTGCACGAACCGGGAATTTACCCGCGGACTGGCCACCACCTGCTGAATCAATCCGTCGGCAACCTGGGAATACGCGGTGACAGACAGGTTGAGCCGGTCAGTGGAATACACTTCAAAACCACCTTCAAATCCCGACTGCTCCTCGGGCTGGAGCCCGGGATTGGCCACCTGACGGAACCCGAGGGTCTGAATCGACAAACGCATGGAGGGATGCGGCGGGCGGATACCCTTGCCATAGGCCGTTCTCAGCTTAATGGTCGACTCGCCAACGTCACGGGTAAAAGCTGCGCCGACCATCGGCGACATCGCCGTGCCATAATTCTCGCCGAAGCTGGTGCTGTTTTCGCCCCTGAGGCCGGCCGACAGAAACAAGCTGTTGTTGATATCAAGCTTGATCTGGCCGAATACGCCGGAGTTGGTCACGTCGTCACGGTACAACGCGGCGAGACCACTGCCAGACAGTCCGAGATCTTCGCGTATGCCGAGTCGCTGCCTGGTCAGCAACGAGCGTTCCGCGCCCGCGGTGGCATTCAACGACGCATCTGTACCGAGGGGCATGCGCGCGGTCATCGAATACCGCAACGTCTGCTTGGACACGCTCTCGCGCGTCACGCCCAACAGGGCATCGGCGACGGTAGCGGGCTCACGCTGTGGAGCCACTGCGCCGTCATGCCGATCAATCCCCACAACAAGGGTCTGACGCCACCAGTACCACGGATTGAAGTCCAGCGTGACGCCGTAGGTCTCGGTCTCTACTCGCTGCTCGTTCGAAGTGGGCGTTCGCAATGAAGCTGTTTGCGGGAGCCCACGGAGAAGGGGATTGTTGGGTGCAACAAAGCGAATGTCTGCGTATCTCGCCGTGACATCAGCCTTCAACGCTCCGAGAGATGAGCGCCCGCCGCCGTACAATCCGCGATAACCGGATGATCCACCCTCGATGATCGCTCCGGTGGATTCATAGGTACCACCGATGCCAAGAGACGTGGTGCCACCACCACTCCACGCCATAGCCGAATGGCGCTGGGTCGCGGGATTCGACGACGCAAATCGCGTCTCCTGAACACCAAGCGATGACGTTACATCACCATGAAGCTGCCACTCGGCGGCCGGCGATCCCTTGCGTGTCACAACCTGAACGACACCGGATATCGCATCTGAACCATAGAGCGCAGAACCCTGAGGCCCGCGAATTATCTCCAACCGTTCAATACTCGACGGATCAATGGCGAACAGCAAATACGGGCTGGCCAGTTCAACACCGTCGACGTACGTCTTGAGGTAGTTGGCGGCAAAGGAGCTGGAGCCGCGCACGGAACCGATCTGTGAAAAGGGACCGGATGCACCAAGGTCCCAGGCCACCATGCCGGGTATCTGCGTGCGCAACAGTTCGCCCATGCTGCGTACCCTCATTTGGGCGATCTCAGCTCCGGAAAACACAGTCACTGCGCTGGCCAACGAACGTTCGGCGCTGCCACCAACAGGACTCCCCATCACGATCACGCGATCGATAAGCTGCGGGCGCATGGTGCTGGTGGCATCGGTCATGGAAAGCGACGGACTGGCAATCCCGGGAGCCTCCACGGCGCTGCCACCCAATCGACTGTGCCCTCGCACCAGCACGACGTATCCCGATGCGGTGACTACAATGTCCAGATCGGTACCACGCAGAATATGATCGAAGGCATCGCCGAGTGAGATCTTGTCCGACGCCAGAGAGACGCGTGGATCGACAGGAATAATATCGCTGCTGAACGAAAAGCGCGCATACGCTGCCTCGGCGACTTCGGCCAGCGCGGCGGCGATGGAGACATCCTTCAGCTGAACGCGGATGCGGCGTGCGAGAATCCCGCTGCGATCACTTCGTACTCGGACGCTGTCGGTGCTGGCGAGTAGCACTTCCTGAGCAGCCAGTGGAGCAGCCGCTGCGGCACCAATGACGATCGCGAGCACACCACACACGCGACGCCACGCAAACGCGCGGCATCGGTAAGTCACGCACCACTCCCGGCGAGTGTGCGATCGCTACGCAGCGAGGCGCGATCGGGCAGGGCGAGCTCCACCACTCGACCACGACGAATCAAACGGCTCTCCAGCGTGGTACCCACGACCGTGAGCAGTTCATCAATCGGCAGGGCCGCATCGTAGTCAGCGGAGATGCGGCGCTTGAGCAGCGTCGAATCGGAGATCTGAAATTCGATATCGTACCAGCGCTCAAGATCTGCCATGACGTCTTCGAAGCGGGTGTCGCTGTACATCAGGCGACCGGTGGACCAGGCGTAATACCGCGCAACATCAACATTGTGCGTGACATCGATCTCGCCCGTGTCACCGACGACGGCGCGGTCACGCGGAGTCAGGAGCACCGGGGAGTCAGTCGAAGTTCGGGAGATACCCACCGATCCCTCGGCGACTGCCACCTCAACCGGCGTTCCCGCGCCGATGGCACGAACCGAGAATACGGTCCCAAGATCCTCAACCAGTGCGCCGGTGGTTCGCACGCGGAAAGGGCGGGCCTCGTCGTGCCGAACCGTGAACAGGGCTTCGCCCGTTAATTCGACGTCTCGCGCGGTAGCCCCGAACTCGCTGGAGACTCGCAACGTCGAGCGAGCTCCGAGGATAACGGAGGACCCGTCGGTCAACTGAATTTCGCGTCGCTCGCCGGTGGTGGTTTCGAAGGATGTCACAGCGCTGGCGACCTGCGTGATCGCGGCGTCGCTCGGGGCACCCGAAACACGCCAAATGGTCACGAGTCCAACGGCTACTACCAGTACAGCGGCATACCTCAGTATCGAAGCACTATTACGCCAGTTACGCGCCACTGGTAGTTGTACGATGCCATTCCGAACGTCTTCGCGAATGCGCTGCGAAAGCGAGTGCCAAGCCGCATCGACATCGTAGGTTTCCGATTTGACCGCTTCGCGCCATGCCTTGCCAGACGTTTCCAAGCCGCGCGCGAGGGCAGAATCCCGCTCGGCGGCGCGCAGAAAATCTCCCTTTTCGGCCTGAGTCATCTCTCCCGCCAAATATCGGGCGGTCAGTTCGTCCAGGTCGTCGGGTGTCTCATCTCTCAAGGTTGTCACGATTCAGGTAGCCGGTGTTCTCTCAAATGACACGAGGTCGGGCTTACTCCCCTACAGGCAGTCTGATGTTATGCTGATTGTGCCAAAAGCGACAAGGTGTCATCAACGTCAGCCATGCGTCTGACTTTCAACGTGCACGCCCTGTTTCCCTTTACCGTATATCTCCACTGATGGCGGCTCATTCCTCCAACGTGACAGGCGCAGGTGCGACGGGAGCGTCTGATGACGCTGCCGTGCTGCGCTCGCTGAAGGAAGGGGATGAACGGGCGCTGCGGCGGATTTTCAACGAGCACTATTCGGGAATGTGCACCGTGGCACGGCGCATCGTCTTCGCGCCGGATGTCGCTGAGGAGCTGGTGCAGGATGTGTTTTTCAAGCTCTGGAACAAGAGAGAATCGCTGGAGATCGATTCACTGAAGACCTATCTGTACCGGGCGGCGAGGAATACCGCGCTCAACCACACACGACGGCAGCGACTGGAGCGTTCGCACGCCGAGCGTGAGGGACTCAAGGGGGAACCGACCGCGGTTGAGGCCACCGACGATTCCACGACCGCGCAGGAGGTCGGTGCAGCGGTGCAGCGGGCGGTTGATCGGCTGCCGGACCGCTGCCGCGAGGTGTTTCTAATGAGCAGACAGGACGGAATGACCTATCAACAGATTGCCGATTCGCTCGAGATTTCAATAAAGACGGTGGAGACACAGATGGGGCGGGCGCTCAAGTCGTTGCGGCTTTCGCTCGCACCATTTCGCAGCTAGCGTCGGGGCCACTGGTCACGGCGGGTGTCTCATGCGCAGGAAACGAGGCGACCGAGCATGTCGGGACGCCGCGCAGATCAGAGTCCGGCAGGAGGTAGGCAGATGAATAAACCAAAACTTGTTGTCGCGTTGATGTTGATGGCTGGCCTGAGCGCCTGCGTCGATGGCATCACCGCTTCGAGCGAGGCACTCGATCCGGGGCTGGCATCTTCGGACCCGTTGGCTGTCAGTTTCGACAGTCTGGCGGAGGGTTCCCGCGCGGTCGGTGACATCGCACGTGCGGACGGATTTACCTATGCGGCGCTGGCGGTACGCGGCGGTTTGACGCCGGCACCGCTGGACCTGAGCGTAGGCAACAGGAACGAACGTTTCGACGCTCTGGTCACCTCACACAGCTGGGATCAGAGTGTCGCCGCTGCTGTGCGGCCGCCGTCGCATCGATCCCTCGTTGCATGGCATCGTGGGTCGGACAACATCCTGCGTGTCCTGTCGCTCGCATCGCCCAGCGACTCCGCGGCGGTGATTCCGGTGGGGACGTATCAACTGAGCGGACCACTATCTGATGTATATCGCGGAGTGAGCGCGCTGTACTACGAGATCAATTTGTCGGATCCCGGCAGTTCCCGGGAAAAACATGAGCTGGCCACATCCGGGTGGGCCAAGGTCCAGGAAGTTGCCCGGGGTGGGAGCTGCAACGTAAAGACAAACGCGAAAGTTGCCACCGACGGTGTGACGTGTGTCGCCGCGCGCTTTGTTGTACAGCTGAATCTTTCCTTGCGCTCACTGGACCAGCGACCCGCAGCGCTCTCGAACTCCGCCATTGAGCGTACGGCGGTCACGGTGCGAGAGCAGTCGCTCAACGGGTACGCCCTCAAGTTCAGTTGCCGAGTTGTATCGGCCCAGCGAGGGTGTGCAGGAGGCTGATCGCCCTCGCGTCCGACGGTTGGCGCTACTCTGCCGGTGTTTCGCCACAGCACCATTTGAAAAACCGGAGAATTGAGCGCAAGTTGCGGTATGCGCATCTCGACTCTGGTTCTCATGCTCGCGGCGATCGCGCCGAGCGTCCTGGCTGCTCAGCCCCGATTCGCCCGCGCGACCACGATTGGCAATGTTGACTCGATCTGGTCGCCAACACTCAAGGAACAGCGACCCTATCTGATCTACACGCCGCCCTCGTACAGGGACACAACGATCAGCCCGCAGCGCTACCCAGTGCTGTACCTGCTGGACGGAGATGCACACTTCCATTCCGTGTCGGGGTTGGTGCAGATCCTCGCAACCGGTGTGAATGGCACGTACGCGATCCCGGAAATGATTGTTGTTGCGATTCCGAACACCAATCGCATGCGCGATATGTCGCCGACGCGGGCGACCGTGGGACCGGACGGTAAGCCGTGGCCGAACGCTGAGGGCACCGGCGGCATGCCGGCATTTCTCAATTTCATTCAGCAGGAATTGATTCCGCGCGTGGATTCGGTGTACCGCACGCAGCCGTATCGAGTGTTCATCGGTCACTCTCTGGGCGGCATTACGGCGATCAATGCATTGTACACGATGCCCGACGTGTTCAACGCCTATGTGGCCATCGATCCGAGTCTGTGGTGGGACAACTCGACGTTGTTGAAACAGGCGAAGGAGCGGCTGACAACACGCCCGTACAATAAGCGTGTGCTCTACGTGGCACAGGCGAACACACTGAATCCTGATGAAGTGACCACAGGCGCGCACTACTCAGGCATCACACAATTCAACGCGCTGATGCAAACATACGGGGCCGCGGGGTTGCGGTACGATTTCAAATACTACGAAAATGAAGACCACGGGTCGGTGCCGCTCATCGCCGAGTACGACGCACTTCGCTTCATCTTTGATGGGTACAAGGTGAATATGCAACGTGTGTTGCAGTCACCGCGATCGCTGCTGCAGCACTATCAACAGGTCTCCGACAAGCTAGGTGCACCGTTTGTTCCGTCAGAGAACTCACTGCAGCTTTACGGTGCGGTAGCGCAGGATTCCACTGCCGCGCTCACCTTGGCCGAGATGGCAACCGAGCTGTATCCGATGAGTTATCATGCGTGGAACCGGTTCGGCATCCTGGCAGCAGCGCGGGGGGATAAGCTGAAGGCGAAGTCCGCGTTTGAGCGGTCGCTCAAGGCGCGCCCGGACAACGCTGTTGCAAAGGAGCAGCTGCTCAAGCTGAACTCCCCGGACCGCTAGACGTATTGGAAGTCTACGAACCGATCCCTTCGGCTCGGCGCGGACCGCGATTCAGCAGGCCACTTTGCTGAGCGATCAGAAGAATCGTTCGCTTTGACGAACTGTCAGGTTCTGCGCGATATTGCCGCATGCCATTGTCACCCGTCGAACGCATTCAACGCGCGTACCCGCGTGTCTACCTTGCCTGCCACACGCATCACATCCGTGCGAAGAGCACGACCGAGCGTCTGTCGGCACACGACTCCACGGTGCTCGCTCATCTCGATCCGGCGCACGCGGTTACGGCAGGTGACCTGGCGTGCCATCTCGGGATCGGTAAGTCCACCATGTCTGCCGCACTCGGTCGTTTGGAAGGGCTCGGATACATACGGAGGGCGACATCCGCGCAGGACAGCCGCGCAGTGGATCTCTTTCTGTCGGAAGCGGGAGCGCAGGCAATGGCTGCGACATCGGTACTCGACGGCGAGCGACTCACCTACTTATTAAGCCGCCTCTCTGAATCGGAGCGGGAACACGCGATCAGAGGACTGGAGGTACTCGCCAGTGCTGCCGCAGAGACCGTCGCACATTTTCGACCGGAGAGCTGACATGCAGCGCATTCTGATTTCTACGGGAGTTCTGGTCGCAGTTGCTATCGCCACAGTTCTGTTGGTGGCAACACGGCTGCCAGTAAAGCACACTGCCACGCGGTCGATCCTGATACCCGCACCGCCGGAGTCAGTGTTCACCGTGATCACGGATTTCTCTGCGGCGCCTGCGTGGCGATCCTCGCTGACGGGGGTGGAGCTGGAGAGCACATCGCCGGCTGGGCACGCGCGGTTTACCGAAATATCGGGATCAGACAGACTAACATTTGAAGTGGAACGGCTGGAAGCGCCGCGGTACATGGTCACGCGAATTGTGGGAGACGGGCTCCCCTTCGGCGGTGGCTGGGCATACCAAGTTGTGCCCGCGTCCACCGGCAGTCGGGTGACGATTTCGGAGCACGGCGAGGTATACAGCCCTCTCTTCCGGTTCGTCTCGCGTTATGTCATGGGGCACACCGCTACGCTCGATCGGTACCTTGGCGATCTCTCGGCGCGATTTGGAGGAACCGGCCAAATAGAAGGACGCCTGGAACCAGTCGCATTGAACCAGGCGAACCCGATTGTCTATGGCCGCGATTCCGCCGAAAGGTTCCAATAAGCAATGGTCGGCGGACCAGCGAGAAACTCACGCGCAATGGCGATGAACGCCCCGATATGTGGCGTTTGCATATGCGGGCCGGCGTACGCCTCTCGGCTGGTCCACTGTTCGTACAGCAGAATCCGCGTGTCGTCGTCGGGATCCTGATACAAGCGGATACCAAGGCAGTCTGATTCCTTCGCGACAACTTCCGCGATCAACGCAGTGAGTTCATCGCGGGCACGGCTGCCCTGTCCGGGTTGAGCCTGATACGAGATAGTCACGGTCACTGAGCTGGTTGCCATTCAATCTCCTGAAATATTCCGGGTGTGATGCAGCGCGAGAACTAAGCAACCCCAACGCGATTGCCGTCAAGCCCCGTAAGGCGTTGAAAAAAGACAAAGGACCGGATTTATCATCCGGCCCTTCGTCTGTCGCAATTTCGATCTGTTGACTACCTGGGATCCAGCGCCCGTCGGATTCGCTCCCGGGCGTCTTCAATGTGAGCGCGGGTCGTACGGTCACGTGTACGGCCAAGAGCGGTGCGCAAGTCCGTATCGAGCGCTCTCAACTCCGCTCGGAAAACAGATTGCACATCGCTGGTGGCCCGTGCCGGACCTGCCTGCTGAGCAAACGCCGCCGGTATGCCCGCGGGCAGGTTGGCGGGAGCGGGGTTGAGTTTTCCGATCATTGCCGCCAGCAGCGACCGCTGAAGCTCTCGTCGCGAGGCCTCGACCAGCGGTGAACCGGAGCGCATTTCAGAGAAGATCCCGGCGCGAACATCACCTACCATCTCGGAAAGAGAGTAGGCATTGGCCTTGTTCGGGGCGAGCGCTTCGAATTCAACAAGGCGCTCCAGCCGTCGGTCATTGAACAGCTGATTCAAGACGCCGCTCTGGGCCTGATTAATTCGTCGCAGCGCTCCCTCGACTTCGATACGACGCAGAATGTCGGGAACCAGGAAGAAGCTCGGTGTTGCAAAGGCATTCTCGTTGAGAAAACGAACGGCGTCTTTCTGCCGGGCGCGTGGCAAGGGTTCATAACGCACACCACTCTGTCCGGCGTACTTCTCCTGCGCGTCGGTGCCGCCAACGACCCAGGCCACATGACGGAGTTCCGTGCCCCACTGATTGATAAGCCGCCCGTACATCTCATCGAGGTCGTCGAAATTGCGGCCATCCTGAACGGTCGATGGAATCAGCAGGGGAACGATCTGCTTGATGGATTTTATTCCCCAGCCAGTGGCCTTCACCGGATCTGCATCGCCCACTGCTTCGCTGTGCGAGCTCTGATCGGCACCGCGGGAATCCTGCACGTCGAAGCGCAGCCATGGGGTGGCGTCCTGCTCGCGTGACCAGCGATCAAGCGTTGCCCATTCCTGATCAGGGGTCTTCGCCGAGGGGATCGGAGTATATCCCCAACGGGTGATGTACTTGTCCCATGGGCCGATGCGAGGAATGAGATCCTCGAGCGCGATGTTGTCTTCGGGCTGCGCCGTATAATTAAATCGCGAGTAATCCATGATACTCGGTGCGTGCCCCATTCTGCTCACCCATGTACGTGAACGCACCGAGTCGACGGGATACAACGAGCTGCCTTTCTGGTCATGCTGGTAGCCCAACGTGTGGCCAACTTCATGTGCGACCACAAACTCCACCAGACGCCCCATGAGTTCATTGGGGTACGGCCACTGCTGCGCCCGCTTGTCGAGATGACCGACCTGCGTGAAGTACCATGAGCGCTGCAGGTTCATGATGTTGTGGTACATGTAGATGTCGGACTCCAGAATCTCGCCGGTACGCGGATCATTCACGTTGGGCCCCGTCGCGTTTTCGATCGTGGACGGGAACCAGCGAACAACAGAGTACCGCGCGTCTTCGGGGGACCAGTCCGGATCGTTTTTCGGCGCATCGGCCGCGACGATGCCGCGGATGAATCCTGCTTCTTCAAAGGCCGACTGCCATGCTTCGATTCCCTTGCGCACATAGGGCTTGAGCCATTCCGGTGTGGCTGGATCGACGTAATACGTGATCGGCTTTACGGGCTCGGACATGGCGGCCGTAGGATCTTTCTTTTCGAGGCGCCAGCGCACGATATAACGGCGATCTTCGGCCCGTTGATCCGCTCGTCCGTAATCCAGTTGAGTGAACGAGAAGAACCCGACGCGTTTGTCGTGGAGCCGCGGCATCATCGGATTGTCGGGCAACTTGAGCATTGACCAATGCAGCACAACGGTGGCCGAGCCGTTCGCCGCAGGTGCGAACGGATTCCCACCGGCACCACCGGCAGCGGCACCCGGAGGCGGGTTCATGGTCAGCGTGGCTTCGACCTCGACGTTGCGAGGGAACGCCAGCGATTTTTCAATGAAGGATCGATTGGCATCGACGGTCCCGCGGTACTGATTCCCGGGGCCAATCTCGGTTGGCGGTGCAGTGAATAGACGCGTGACGTCAATGACGGCCGCGCTGTCGGGGCCATAGGCCTCGACGTTGAACCCGCCGAGTATGAGCGGAAGGTTTGAGGCCGCCACGGCCTGCGCGATCGGTTCGTTCGGATCAGACACCGTCGCGTAGGAAAGACTGCGCAATAAAACGCGGTTGTCGCGGCGCTCCCACGTAATGACTCGTCGCTGCCCGATCTGCTGCCCACCATAACCAACGTTCACCGGTACGCGTGCGGCGCGAGTCACGAGGAGAATCTCTTTTCCCATTTCCGCGCGTGGGATCTCGAAGTAAAGCCGCGATCCGATGATGTGGGTTTTGAACATGCCGCTGCGGGTTTTCGCAGCGGAGGTGATGACGCGGTTGTACGGACGTGGTTGTGGATCGGCGGCTGCGCCGGCACCGGCACCACCACCGCCTGGCGTTTGAGGGCGAGCCGCGGAATCGCCGCCGGTAGCAGCGTTGGCTGCCCCGGGGGGGCGGTTCACAGGAGTGGGCGTGGTCGTGGGCGTCGCTGGCCGGCACGATACGAGTGCGACCGCCAGAGCGACCGCCGCGCGGGTTGCGTAGCGTGAGAGAATCATGGCATCAGGTAAGGAGGGAATTGAGAATGTACGGTCAGGGTCGAACGGTGGCGACAGTAGTAGGGACGTCGCCCCCGCTCCTCATTGCCCATCCGGACTGCCGGACTGCCGAACCTGCCGACCAATGGATGATCTCCGTGCTGGGCAACCGGGGCGCCCGACGGCGGGGGCTGTCGCTGCCCCTACTTGGCGGCGACCTTGGCCCAGCTGTCCTTCAGCGTTACCGTGCGGTTGAACACGGGCCTGTCAGCCGTCGAGTCGGGATCCTTAATGAAGAAGCCCACGCGTTCGAACTGATAGCGGGTCCCGGCGGGATCATCGGCCACCGATGGCTCAATAAACGCCGACGAAACTGTAACGAGTGAGGCGGGGTTGAGCACGTCAACAAAGTCCTGGCCCTCCGGCACGTCGTCGGGATCGGGGATGGTAAACAGGCGATCATACAGTCTGACCTCGCAAGGAATCGCCCGCGCGGCCGATACCCAGTGAATGGTGCCCTTCACTCGTCGGCCATCCGGCGCGTTCCCACCGCGGGTTTCAGGATCATACGTGCAGTGCACTTCGGTAATCTGCCCGGCCGCATCCTTGATGACATCGGTGCAGGTGATCAGATAACCATAGCGCAAGCGGACCTCGCTCCCGGGAGCCAGCCGAAAGAATTTCTTCGGTGGGTCTTCCATAAAATCATCCCGATCGATGTACAGCTCGCGCGAGAACGGGACCAGCCGCGAACCTTCCATCGGTACATCCGGTGGGTATGACGGTGCATCGAGTTCCTCGACCTGCCCCTCGGGATAATTGGTCAGGATAACCTTCAGCGGATTAACCACGCAGAGTACCCGTGGCACACGCATGTTGAGATCGTTCCGGACCGCATGCTCATAAGTTGACAGCTCAACACGCGCATCTTTGCGGGCGACTCCAATCACCTCGGCGAAGGCGCGAATGGCTTCAGGCGTAACCCCACGGCGCCTGATGCCGGCGATCGTTGGCATACGCGGATCGTCCCAACCGGATACGTGCCCTTCGTTCACCAGTCGGAGCAGCTTC
>JBGTBX010000515.1:0-17378 GCA_041749115.1 Gemmatimonadaceae bacterium | reverse complement strand
GCGGCTGCGGCGGCGGTGGCAGACTTCACGCCCCCCGCACTTGTTCCGTGGCTCGCCCGGATGTCTCGGACGCCCACACCTCCACAACGCGAAGCGACCGGGGAAGCTGCTGAATGGAGCGAAGGAGTGTCGCTGCGGGTGATGGAGGACGCGGTGCTCGACCAAGGCGGGGTTGGTGGACTCGCGGAGTGTTTCGCTTGGTTGTCGGCACTCGAAGGGGCTGCCCGAATCGGGTACGAAGTCCGACGACAGACCTCCACATATGCCCGCTTTCTGCCTGCAGCGTATGGTCGCGTGGCGATTGACTCACCTCCGCCGGAGCCTGTTGTGTTGTCCCGCTTTGCTCATCTCAGGCGCGACAACAACACGCTGATACTCGATTCACCGATCGCACGTGGTAAGCTGCAGATATTACACTCGCATGCCGCACTGGTGATCGCATCGCTGTCGGCGCCTGCTACATGCGACAAGTTGATCGCGCGGACTGGTGTCGATGATGAGCCCTGGGTGCGTGACCTGCTGGTGCTGCTGTTGGCGACCGGGATGGCGCATGTCGTTGGTAGCGACGGATTGACGGACGAGGACCGGTCACCCGCTTCGAGTCACTGGGAGTTCGCGGATCTATTGCTGCACGCCAGGAGCAAAACCAGCCGGGTAGATGAGCCAGTAGGCGGCACATATCGCTTTCCAGGAGTTGAGCAACCGACACTCGTTAAGCCGCCGATGTGTGACGATCAACGACGGATTGCCCTCCGCGTACCCAACATCGGTCAGTTGATTCATCAGGACGTCCCGCTTGCCCGCGCCATGGAAACACGGCGCTCAATCCGACATCAGGGTGACGAACCGATCGACGTCGGGCAGCTGGGGGAGTTTCTGTATCGTGTGGCACGCATGCGTGACGAGGGCACGCCGTATTCTTCTGGCGCGCGCTGGCGACTCTACCCCGGAGGTGGGGCGTGCCATCCACTGGAGATCTATGCACTCGCGTCGCGCTGTAGCGGCCTTGATCCAGGACTGTACCACTACGATCCCGCAGCGCACGCGCTGGAACCCGTTGATGATCCGCTTGATGGTGTAGCGCATCTTCTGCAGCAAAATTCCGTTCCGATGGAAGGGTCGGAGCCTACGCAGATACTTCTTGTCATCACCTCGCGCTTCAGGCGAATGAGCTGGAAGTACGAAGGCAACGCCTATGCGTTAACGCTCCAGGAAGTGGGCGTGCTGTATCAGTCGATGTACCTCGTGGCGACCGCGATGGGACTTGCCCCGTGCGCAGTCGGCGGCGGCGACGCAGCCCGATTTGCCGAAATTATCGGAGCTGATCCCCTGGAAGAAGCGACCGTCGGAGCGTTTACACTCGGCAGTCGACACCCCGATGCATGAAGCGAGAGCGATCTAGCTCAGATTGATTTCATTGGCAGCTCGTAGCCCTGACTCGAGCGCTCCTTGCATCCAGCCGGGAAGTGCCGACGCGTGATCTCCTGCAAAATGAATGCGCCCTTCGGGGAGTGGGATGGACGGTGCCAACGTGCTCATCTGTCCAGGTCGAAACCAGCAGTAGTCCCCCTTTTGCCACGGTTCCCCATCCCAGCACTGGCTCATGGCGTGCCCCGAATAGTGCGCCGCGGCACCGGGAAAAACTTTCTCCACCTGCGCCTGGGCGCACGCTACCCGCTCCGCCTCGTCCATCACCGTGAGTCTTCGCGACCATTCACCTGTGATATAACAGTCGAGAATCCCTTGCGGTGATTCCTGGCCGAGTGTTGCGTCTTCGATCCAGAACCCCGGAATGGTCGCGCCCTCGGAATCGGGGAGATCGGTCGAGGCGACGCCGGACAGATGCTGGGCGTTCCAGAAGCGCGTGTTGTACTCCAGGAATACTCGCACCACAGATGTATAGGGGAGTTCTTGCACTGCGGTCGCCTTTTGCGGCGAGAAGGGAGGGTCGACCGTGATATCGCGAAGCGTTGAGAATGGGAGCGTGCACACGATTCGGTCTCCGACGATTGGTACGCTTTCGTTTTGCAGGTAAACGGCAACCTCTGTTGACGATTGTGTGATGCGGACAACCGGGGTTCCGGTACGGATGATTCCCGGCATTCGCTCCGCGAACGCCTGTGGTAGCGTGTCCGAGCCGCCGACGAGTCGGTACACATCCTTTGGGTCAACCGCAGAAGCCGTACGCGGTGCGCTAGCAGCTGGCGCAGAACCGGAGGTCGCCGACATCGCTGCGTGATGCGCTCGGAATTGGCGCCGCGCTGGATGCATTGGTGCTGGAGCTGTTGGCGATGCCGAAGGCTTGTCACCAATGGAGAACGCATCGTCGCGAAGCAGGAGGAGTGCGGACGCTGCCTGTATGCCGTCGCCCCACAGGTCCGAGAAGCCCATACGCAGAATTGCGATCGCCCCATCGGAGGCGCCGTTGGCCTTCAGCAGCTCCTCATAGCTCATAGCATCGATCGCTTTGAGCGACGGCGGTGGCCATCCCGGAGCACGTGGTGCGGTCGCCAGCACCGCGCCGAGCGGCGGCGTCAGGTACTTGCGCAGCCAATCCAGCGGGGTAGTTCTGCGTTCGAATTCATTGAGCTGAACCGGCCAGGTGCAGGGTGCCGTGTCGGCGCAATCGATAATCTGCCCGTTTATAAAATCGCGGGTGATTCCAACGGGTACTATCGGGACGAGCTTGAGGCCGAAGGCTTGCACGAATCCCACGACGTAGGTATGCGTGCCAGGGATGAATGCGGCACCAGCGTCCGCGTGTAAGCCGGGAGTAAAGCCTGACCGCAGCGTCAGCACACGGCCTCCTACGCGATCCGAAGCCTCGAGGATGGTTACCCGGTGTCCATATTGCAGCAAAGTGTATCCAGCGCTGAGTCCGGCCAGTCCCGCCCCAAGCACGATGACATGCTGCGGATGAGGGTTGCGGATCGCGGTGGCTTCAGGGAACGGAGGAAACGAGAAGTTGGACATCAGCTTCCTGCCTTGATCCAGGTTTCGAACCGTTGTTTCAGCACAGTAAATGGCATCGAACCGCCCTCCAGTACAAAAGTATGCCACGCCTTGATATCGAAACGATCGCCAAGTCGTTTGCGTGCATCCTCGCGCAGGATAAGCAGCTCCCGGCTTCCCATTTTGTAGGCGAGCGCCTGCCCCGGCAGGTCAACCGAATACCGCAGGGTCTCGGTGTTGATCTGCAGATCACTTTGCAGCGTGTACTCCTTCATGTAGGCCATCGCGCGTTCGCGCGACCAGCCCAACGCGTTCATGCCGGTGTCCACAACGAGTCTGCAGGCGAGAAACGAGTCCATGGCGAGCCGCCCATATCGATCATAGGGATCGGTATACATGCCCATCTCTCCCGCGAGCGAAGCCGCATACTCACCCCACCCCTCGGTGAATGCCGTGTGGCTGCCGTATCGGCGAAACCAGGGGAGGGTCGTGGACTCCCGCTGCAAAGCAATCTGGAAGTGATGCCCAGGAACCAGCTCGTGAAAAACGAGTGACGCGGCGCCAAGCATGCTGCGCTCGGGCAGGTCAGATCCGTTGTAGTAGTAGTGACCCATCGAATCCTGCGGCGTTGGCACCTGGTAATACCCGAACGTCATGGACGCCTCGAGCCTTGGATCAAGCCGGCGCACGTCTCCGCGAGCCCTCGGCATCGTCGCGAACAGTTCACCGATGCGAGGACGGATGCGCGCGTCGTGATACATGAGCCGCTCGCCGAACTCCTCGGGTACCTTGGCGAAATATTTCGGATCTTTCGCCAGCTGCGCGTGGAACTCGGCCTTCGTGCCTCTGAAACCGATTTCGTTGCGCACATCAGCCATGGCGCTGTCGAGACGAGCAACTTCGGCCAGACCGATGTTATGCACCTGTTGAGGTGTCACGCTCAGCGTTGTATGGCGCCTGACAAGTGCGCGGTAAAACGAGGCGCCATCTGGATACTGCGCGAGGCCAACCGCGGTTGGCGCCTGCGCGAGGTACGGTCCCTCGAGCCATGAGGCGAGCCGCTCGTACGCAGGTCGCACCACCCCTTCGAGCGTATTGTTCAACGTTGTTACGAACGTTTCGCGTTCGCCGGCCGGCAGTGCCGCGAGACGTTCAGCTGATGGCATATACGGGTTTTGCGCTGCGGACGCCGCGAAGCCACGCACGAACGGCACGATCAAGCGGATCTCGTCCTTCGGCAGTGCAATTTTGCGAGCCCGGCGCCACTCCAGCGCTCCGCGTACCGTGTCGGCGATGGCAGCAAGTGAATCCGTCATTGCGAGGTAGCGTGCACGATCGGACGCGGTAGCCAACGGCAGGCGGGAGAACATCCCCGGAAGAGCAGACAGCGGAGACTGATACGGAGTGATGAATGAAAAGTTGATTGCATGGTAGGTGGCGTTCTCAATATCCTGCAGCAGTGCGAAACGCAGTACACGCGACGTGATCCATTCTTCCGACGTCAGTTCCGTGGGCGCCAGCCGGTCCAGTGAGCGAACAATTGTTCGGGCGCGCTCGCCGTCGCGGGTGACCTTGGCCGTGCTGAGATCCGGTAGCCGCGGCGCCCCGCCGCCAAGGAGTCCACTCGCCTCGCTCTGAATACGTGCTTCATGCTCTGCGACGAGGCGAGCCAGTGTGCCCGCACTCGGCGTAGAGTCCTGAGCGAAAGCGAAAACGGAGAGCGCAAGCGTGAGCGTGACCATCTGCCTATGGTTGAGGACGCAACGCGACGGCACCAGGCCCGGCTGACGGAAAGCGGGTCATCACCTCTGGATCGTGTCCCGGTACAACAAAAGATGGAGGGGACGCAAGCGCGCGCATGGTGCGCTGTGCTCGCAGATTGGAAAGCGAGTCGAGGGTCTGTGCAATCGGCCGTGACTGCTCAAGATTTTCGAACAGATACGCATTGTCCGACGCGATGACCACAGTGCCGTATGGGGTCTGCGCAGACACGAACTGTGACGCCCAGGTGTGCTTGCCACCAGTATGCACGCGGATTCCCGGCCGGATCTCAGCGCTGTCGCCATTCGCGAAGTGGATGCGCCCCTCGGTGTGCAAACGGCGGTACATGGCCGCGACGTCCGGATCGATCGCCGGTGCCTTGGCCTCCCCGTTTGGACCGACGTAGTAGTCGAACTCCTCACGCTGCAGCCAGATGCGCGCGGTCGGAAAACGTTCCACGCCGTCCGCATGATCCCAGTGGATATGTGAGATGATGATGTCGGTGACGCGCGCAGGGTCGAACCCGGCGCGTTTCAGCGCGCTGTCGGGTGTGACGTAGTCAACAGGCTTCCATTGATCAATGAACTTGCTGCGGGTGAATCCCGCATCGACCAGAACAATGTCCCCGTTGCCCGCGCGGAGAGGCCACACCATCAAGGTTGCGTCGATGCGCCGCGCCGAATCGGCGCCGGTGATCAGTGATCGCACGCGGAAATCAGCGAGGGCGCCAAACTTCACGGCATAAGCCTCCCACACAGGATCGGTCGCCGGCCGCGCCTGGGTCGAACACGCGAATGCGGCGATGAGCAGGGACGCAGGTATACGCTTCATCTCAACAAAATGAACTGCCGTTGGATTTCCCGACAGGGCCCGGCGGCAAAAATAGTCATGGCAGATCCAGCACCGCGTCCAGCCCTCGATGGACCCCGGGCTTGAGCTCTGCGACTCTCCGAATTGCCATCAACGCACCGTCCACATAGGGCAGGGCGCTGGTGCCGGAATCGTGGCGAATGGTCAACCGCTGATCCGGCATTCCGAAAATCACCTCCGCGCCGATAACATAACTTGGAAGCCGCACCGAATGCACCTGTGACGACGAGACTGTCGCACCGCGGGCCTCACGTGGTCCGATGGTGTCGTCAAGAGAAACCGTTAAGCTTGGCGCCCTGACGTTGGCGAGTCGAGCTGCCATCTCGCGCGCCGTGCCACTGGCTACGCCCTGTTTGGCATCGGACGCGTAAACGATGATCTCCCACTGGATGATCAGCTTCGCCGCCATTTCGGCAAAGCGTTGAAGCAGCACGACGGTGATTGCAAAGTTGCCGCATGCCAGAACGGCTCGTTGCCTTTGGCGCGCCACCACGGACTTGATCATGTGTTTCGTCGCGGGGGTGATGATTTCGAACCTCACCAGCCTCACCGGATAACCTGCCACGCAGGAGCGGATGCAGTTGGCGCGCAAGGTGTGCTACTCGGTGCTCGCGCCGCCGATTGCATCAGAGGTCACTTCGAACAGCGGGTCAAAGTCGAATCCGAACAGTCTGGGGTTCGCACCAATCACTGCCGCCGATACAACCCTGAAGACGTAATCGTACGTCTCCTTTGGAATCTCCTGACGGTGTTTTCTCAGCAATGCCCAGAAATTGCGTTGAGCTGGAGATTCCGGCAGCGAGCGTATCAGGCGTCGCATGCGTGTTTCCCCCATGTTGTACGACGCTGCCACGAGCAAGCCAGACGCCTGCGCGTCCGTGTTGTAGATGTCGTTCAAATATCGTGCAGCTGCCGCGGTGGCTTTGGACGGGTCGTGGCGCTCATCAGACGGATCGTAGGCTCGCTCTCCCTGCAGTGGACCGAGCCGCAGCCCGTAGGCTTCGGCCGTCGACGGAATAAGCTGCCATAACCCCTTGGGCACTCCGAGCCGTGTTGATGGCCCGATAGCTCTGGTGTCGAGTTTGCTTTCCTGCAGCGCCAGATAGAAGAACTCGGGGGGCAGGTGGTGCTGCAGCAGGATGGAGGAAACGCGTGGCGCCAGATTCTGTGCCTGTGCGCGTGCAATGCTCGCGTTGATGTCCTCGGTCTTCCATCGCCCAATGTACTTACGCACTTCGTTGACGAACCCACGTGGTACGGTTGCTTCTGATTCACCGAGCCGGTGCACCACGCGATAGATCAGTTGTTCATCAGCCGGAGTGCGACGGCTGTAAATGCCCAGCGTCCTGAGCATATCCTCATACTGTGACTCAAGACGTGCGCGCTGTTCCTCAAGTGAAGGGTTTGGTCCGGCGACTGCTTGCAGGCGTCGTAAATCGAGGTCGAGCGATTTCATTGTATTGAACACGGTCCCGGCCACCTCGCGCAGGGCGCGCACTCGGGACGCCTGCCAGATGGCGAGGCTTCCTGCGCCTAACGCCAGCGCCGCGAGCACGCCCATCGCAACCTTGAGGTGCCGGTTCCGTCGCACCCACCGGAGCGCGTCGTGCCCCAGCCGCGTTCTGAACGCGGCACGCATTATCGCGGTGTGTGTCGACATGTCGCTTGGCGTCTCTTCGCCGAAGTAACGATCGAGGTAGGCCGGGCTTGGCATCTCGCGGGTCCCACCGGAATCAGCCAGAGCGGGGATCGTGATGTCGACAACCGGGCCGCCGGGGCCAAGCCGGGCGGAGGTGTGTGCGCCGAGGGGTGAACGTGTCACCAGTCGGTTGCTGACATAGGTGCCGTTCGTACTGCCCAGATCAACGATTTCCCAACCATCTTCTGTCCTCAGCAACTCGAGATGCTCGAGACTGACGACCTCATTGTCCAGAACGATGCCGTTCGATTCACCGCGACCTAGCCGAACGGTTTCCGTAAAACGCAGCGCGTCGACAGCTCCGGGCAACCGGACCCGGATCTCGTTAGGTGGTTGAGTACCAGTGTCTTCCGCCGACGCGGGCGGGCGTTTGACGACCTCTATGCGCCTGGTCACCTGCCGACCATCGGCAATGCGGTCGCGTGACTCGTGGTCCGCATGCCGACAGACGGCTTACTGTGAGCGAGCTGAATCACGGGCGGCTCCGCGGCTGAACAGTCGCACCCAGAACCAGAGTTCAAGCGCAGCGCCCATCGCAAGAAGTATTACCGCTCCGGTACCGAACCCGAGGGCGTACCACAGCAGTGCCGCCAAGAGGTACAAGGGCGGTGGCCGTGTGACGATTCATTGTCGAACTCCCGATGCCGTTGGAGCACGAAGCATAGGGTCCGCGCAGACGATGCGTCAACCAGCCGTGGTGGCGACCACGACCGCCGTCATCCTGACGAACCCCGGGTGACAGGGCCGATGATAAACAGCGTATTGCCGAACGGATCGGACACTTCGAACGTCCTGGCGCCCCAAGGTTCGTTGCGGGGTTCGCGCATCATCGTTGTACGCGAGCTCCACTCGGCGTAGTACGCATCTGCGTCGTCCACGTAAATCGACACGCAGGCATTGCGTCCGTGACCCTCCATGGGGCAATCAAGAGTGATCGCAATGGCACCACGCGCGACGCCGAGCAGGCCGGCGTGCCCGTCATCGGTGGCCTCGAAGGTGACGGTGAATCCGAGCGCGTCCACGTAAAAGCTGCGCGCAGCGCGGAGGTCATCGACTGGAAGTATTGGGACTGCGCGCTCCATAGGTCTCTTCCCGAACATGTGCGCCGCTTCACCGACAGCTGGCTGATTCAGTGCTACTCCGACCTCCGAATAATGCGGACCGTAACCGAAAGTTGTCCCACGTGCCGCATCGCGTGCTCGGCGGCGTGTATCAGACATCCAATGACCGTCGACGGAAGATTTGCACGTCCGACGCCGCGAAAATCGCCGAGCGTGGCCGGGGCAAACGTTCGCAGCTCGTCGATTGCCGATGCAATTTGCGCGTCCAGTACGGCAAGCGCTGGCGCTACCTCATCAGCCGCCATCACAGCGGTTTCTGCACGTAGCACTGCGAGTTGATCCTGAGAGAGGTGGTCGCCACGAGCGTAGGTAAACAAACGATCGATGACGCCAGCAATATGTCGTATGTGAAAAGCGACGGACGCAACACCCGCCGGCCGGGCGTTCCACGCATCAGGTGCCAACCCCTCGACCAGCGTGGGCACGTTGTCGCGCACTTCGAGCAGGATGTGCGCGACTGGCTGAAGCAGCGCCGGTACTCCTTCGACTGGTCCCCGCTGCCACCACTCGGTCCTGATCTCGCTCACGAATCACCCAATAGCGGATTAAAAGATGCCCTGAACCACAATCATGATTGCCAGACATACCAGCCAATATCCGGCTTCTACGCCGCGTGCGTACCCGGACTTCTTCCCGAACATTCCACCGGAGTACGCGAGGAGAGTGAAGGCGACGGTAGCCAGAATAACGGTAAGCAAGTGATTGGACGCTGCCGTCACCGCGACAAACCAGCTCATGAGAAACAGTCCGACAAGCTCCGACACCATCGCTCCCACCGGCATGCTGGCGGCAGCGCCCAGATTAACGCCGAGTCCTGCTGCCCACCTTGTGCCGAAGATTTTCGGAGAGTACCAGAGCCACCCGGCAAGGAAAGAGACCACTGCACCCACAGCAACTGATAACCAGCTGACACCTGACGTGAGCTCTTCCATACGTCACTCTCCAAGGTTGAGGGCAACCCAAGATCGTACCGCCAACCGAGCCGTTCGACAAGAGCCGTTCCCAACAACGCGGGCGATACAGGGAGGGCCTCTTGCGAGCCACGGACCGATGACGGAGGTAGCTTATCTTTCCTCCATCCTCCGAGACACGCAGTACCACATTCCGATCCATCTGCGTACCAGCTCTTACGAATCACGAAATGCCGACCAACTCAGCTGAATCGGATCGACGCGGCTCAGTGAGCCGTACTCTTGCGGCGTGGGACTGGACGCCGCCACCCGACTGGTTGTCGCTCAGGACCGTTGATCTGCATACCGGTGGTGAGCCACTACGGGTTTTTCTCGATGGGTTGCCCCCGATCAATGGTTCAACAATCCTGAAGAAGCGCCGGTACTTCCGCGACCATCTCGACTATATCCGCACCGGGACGATGTGGGAGCCGCGAGGCCACGCCGATATGTACGGCGCCGTTATCACCGATCCGGTGACCCCTGGGGCAGACTTCGGTACGTTCTTCATGCATAACGAGGGCTACAGTACGATGTGCGGCCATGCGATGATCGCGCTCGTGACACTCGTGCTGGACACCGGTATTGTGCAGAGGGAAGGGCTGAATCCCGTGGTACAGATTGACGCGCCGCCCGGCAGAATCACCGCCGTTGGCCACCGCGCCGAGCGAACGGGTCGCGTTGCGCGCGTTTCATTCAGAAATGTGCCATCGTTCGTCGCGCTCAGGGATCAAACCGTCCACATACCATCACTCGGCGACGTGCGTTTCGATCTGGCATACGGGGGAGCTTTTTACGCCTACGTGGACGCGCGTCCGCTGGGCCTTTCACTCGATGCATCCGAATTCAGTCGCATCATTGATTGCGGGCGCGCGATTAAAGCTGCGGTCGCAGGCGGGTTCGACGTCAAGCATCCATTTGAGGAGGACCTGAGCTTTCTGTACGGGACGATCTTTGTGGGCGATCCGGTTGATCCATCGCATCACAGTCGGAATGTGTGCGTGTTCGCTGACGGCGAGGTTGATCGATCGGCGACCGGTTCAGGCGTGAGCGGCCGAGCTGCGATTCACCATGCGCGTGGCGAACTCGCAGCGGGAGACAGGATAACCATCGAGAGCATTCTGGGGACGTGCATGGATGTAGCTGTCGTGAGTGAAACCACGTACGGTCCGCATTCCGCTGTGATTCCCGAGGTGACGGGGCAGGCCTGGATCACCGGATCCAATCAGTTCTGGTTTGACCCCTCCGATCCTCTGCGGCAGGGATTCATCTTTCGTTGACGGTCGAATCACGGGCGAACGCCTCGCGCAACCGGCCGACCGGCACCATGTTAAGCTATGCAACGTCAGCACGGACTCGAAACGGGGGAAGGACACACATGCGAAACACACTTCTTGCGTCGGCAGCTTTGATGTCCGGCCTCGGTGGCGCGCCTGCAGTCGCGGCTGCACAGCAGCTGTGGGACGACGTGAAACATGGATACGCGCAGAACGGCGACGTGCGTATTCACTATGCCTCTGTGGGTGAGGGGCCGCTCGTCGTGATGATCCATGGCTTCCCTGATTTCTGGTATTCATGGCGCCACCAGATGGAAGGGCTCAAGGACCAGTTTCAGGTCGTGGCCATTGATCAACGCGGTTACAACCTGAGCGGTCAGCCCAAGGGTGTTGAACAGTACGACATGAAGCTCCTGGTCTCGGATGTGGTGACGGTCGTTAAACAACTGGGCCGCGAGCAGGCGACCATCGTGGGTCATGATTGGGGAGGCGTTGTCGCGTGGAACGTGGCATTTACCCATCCCGAACTCGTCAAGAATCTGGTGATTCTGGATCTTCCACACCCTGCAGCCATGGCCAAGGCGTGGGCAACGAATCCGACCGCATTGGCCAACACGTCATACGCGCGCGTGTTTCGCGACGGGAATCCGAGTGATCCGAAGATCTTCTTCGGTCGGCCGATGACCGCGCAAACGCTCTCAGGATGGGTTCAGGATCCTGCAGCCAAAGCAAAATACGTGGAAGCGTTCCAGCGGTCCGACTTCGATGCGATGCTCAACTACTACAAGCGCAACTATCCGGACCTGTGGGACAAGTCTGCTTCAGCCGGAGCTCTGGCTCCCGCTGCGCCACCGAAGATCAAGATCCCGACACTCATGTTCCACGGTCTCGAGGATCAGGCACTGCACTCTGACGGACTGAACAACACGTGGGATTGGATCGACAAAGATCTCACGATCGTTACCGTTCCCGGCGCCGGGCATTTTGTTCAGCAGGATGCGGCGGAGCTCGTCACACAAACGATGCGCTGGTGGTTGCAGATGCGCCGCTGACGCATCGGGAATGCCTGCGCCGGCAGGCGCGCAGCCAACAGCGTTGGCAGCTCAACGGCCCGGCCGGCGTCGATCGCAACAGAGTTCGTTCTGCCCGGCGCCACACAGCGGTCGCCATGCGCAACGGTCGTCTATTCGAACATCAGGCGACGGATCTGTTTGAACGGCAGGTCGCCATAGGTCAGCAACTGATCGTTGAATGCACGTAATGAATAGTGCACTCCCATGCGCTTCTTGTATTCGTCACGCAGTTGTACGATGGCCAGTTCGCCGATGATCTCGCGCCCCGGCGGAGTGGCATTCTGCGAATCGCGCTGCACTTCAATGAACGCGTTTGTCGGTTCCATGCCAATCTTGTCGATATACGCCTGCACCGACTGCTCAAACGTCATCTCACCCTTGGCCATCTTGAGCTTGGTGAGAATCCGCTGCACGCGCCACATCCGCATCTGTCGGCGCGCCATCCGTGTCTTCAGCTGTTCCATGTAGGGCAGCACGTCGTAATACCCCTCTTCTTCCAGCAGACGCTCAAGATAGAAAGACCACGCCTGCGACAGATAACCGCTCTGGAACACTCGGCGCATCGGGCGCGTGACGTTTTGTGCCGCCGACGCCCGCTGCGCGGTATGACCCAGCCATTCGTGGTACGAAATGACATGCGTCCAATACGGATTGTAGCTTCGGATTCGGCTGGCGCGTTCATCTGCGGTGAGCCATGGTTCAAGCGGCGTGAGGACGTAGTAGCCTGACAACCGCCCTGCGACCGTAGGTCCGTACTGCGCACCGCCGAACGAAAGGGTACGGCGAGACATCGGTGTCGTGAGCACCGCGCCGTAGTCGAAGTCGGGGATCGTCACCACGTGAGATCCAGCTCCTTGCAGCCAGGCGGTTGCCATGTCCACATAACGCTGCGCCATCGGGATCACGCCGTCCCACGGTGGCGCCTCATCCTTCATCTGCTCCCACACCGTGTGCAGATCTCCTGTGGGGTGAATCTGTTTGGCCAGCGCTTCCATCTCGGCTGTTAATTCACGTGACTCCCGCTCCGCGATCCGCAGCATTCCATCAACCGGGTAGTCATCAAGCTGTTCGAACACCAGCTGATAAAAGTTGATATCACTCGGCTTCCACGTTGGTGCGCGCGTGGAACGAGGAAGGAGCTCGCGTTCCATCCACGCCGAGAAGTCGTCGAGTGCGCGACGAGCTTCGGCACCTGCGGCAAGCAGGTCACGCTTGAGAGCCGCATCATCAACGGACGCGTTAGGCAGATTCTCTTCAAGCAGAATGCGGGCATACCGCGCCTGAACGATGGCGTTTTCAGTCCATGTGCGTGCGGGGGTTGTCAGGTTGCGTCTTGCGTTGGCCAGCACCGCCGGAAAGCCGCGCAACTCGACCAGTGCATCTCGCACCCCTGCGTCACTGATGGCGCCCGGGCGCAGGAACAGTCGATCCGTCGCTCCAAGGGATATGTAGTTGACGGGAACCAGCTGGTGCGTTCGCAGCGAGTCTATTTCGAAGGCGCGCGTGCGGGCATGCGCTTCCAGCAGATCGTAGTCGACCTGGTCGTCGCGGCCAAGTGCTGTACGGTTGATGCGCCGCAGCCGCTGGAGGAGATCACGGTATGCCGCCGACGCGGCCGTGTATTCACTGGCAGCCCGCGTCGGGGTACGTATGCGCTGCACCTCCGCTACCAGAACCTCGAGTTGTTGGGCCGGCGTTCCACTGCCGGTTTGGGCGGACGAGGGCTGCGTCAACGCCATTGCGACGGCAGCACTGAGCAGGATATGAGCGAGACATCGGCGCGACGAAAGGATCATGTGTGGCAGGATTCCTGAATGATGGCGGTTCGCAGGGAGCAGCATGGGTGGCGGACTCCCTGAGAGAGACTGGATCGACGAGAGGTATGTTGTGGCGACCAGGTTGAGGCCCGACCGCAGTGCTGAGTCGCGTTCGGAACATCGGGCGCATTACTCGATAGTGTCTCCTGGCAGCTCGGCGCGCCAGTCGCGCGGCCATCTGGTGATGCGGTGCACAAAGGGGTCGATGGCTAACCTGCAGCCACCGACCCCCGACGCGCTTGCCTGCAGCGTGCCGTCGTTAGGCGTTTTTCTGGATCGCCTGAACCTCGAGAGTGATCTTGACGTCCGTACCAACCAGAATGCCGCCCGCTTCCAGCGCCTGATTCCACGTCAGTCCATAGTCGCGACGATCAATCGTGGTCCTGGCGGTGAAGCCGACCCGTGCGTTGCCCCAGGGGTCCACTCCTCGGCCGGTCTCATTCACGGCCAACTTAACAGACCTGGTCACATCCTTGATCGTCAGGTCGCCGGTGACGGTCAGAGAACCATCCTTGTTCGCCGCAACCGACTGGCTTTCGAACTTGAGTTCCGGATATTGCTCGGCGTCGAAGAAATCGGGTGAGCGAAGGTGCACATCGCGATCGCTCTGGCCGGTGTCGACGCTCGCAGTCTTGAGTGATGCACTGACCTGCGAGGATGCAATGTCTCCGTCGGGCCCGAGCTGCAAGGTGCCTTCGATTGAGGAAAAACGTCCCCTCACCTTAGCAAACATCATGTGCTTCACTTCGAACTCGGCTTGCGTGTGCGCGGGGTCAAGCTCCCAGGTTGCAGTGGTCGATGCGGTCTCTGGTGTGGCGATTGCTGTTGCTGTGGTCATGTGGTGGGCTCCTGATCGAATGATAGATAAGTGTGATAACACGTACTGACTCAAAAAAAACTTCCTATTTGTTTCTGACCTTTTCGAGAAGTGCGGAGAGCGTTCTCAAATCATCCCGGGACATGTGGCCGAGTTGCTGCTTGTGCATGCGGGATAGGGGTTCGTCGATTTTTGCGAGCAGGGTGAGCCCCTGTTTGGTTATTCGTGCGGTGACATAACGTTTGTCATCGCCTTCCCGTTCCCGTTCGACCAGACCCGCGTCTACGAGGCGGTCGAGGAGGCGAGTGACGTCGGGCACGCGTCGGATCATGCGGTCGCGCACCTCGTTTCGGCACAGGCCGGTCGCGCCGGCACCGCGGAGAATTCTGAGTGCGTTGTACTGCGTGAGCGTCAGTCCGTACGGTTTGAGACTTTCGGCTCCATCGTGCTCCAGCTCGGCGACCACCCGCATGAGGGTAAGCAGCACTGCCTGTTCGGCGCTCGCGAACGGGTTGGTCTTGCTGGGCTCAGATCGGGCGATGGCTGACATGGATGGATACTACGTGTTATAACACCTATTGTCAAGTGTGGGCCGGCGCGTGCTCCGATCTTCGCTCAGTGCCACCCAGCTACTGCCCACCGTGGCACAGCGGTCCGTTGGCGTGGTAGGGGCGCAGGTGCCTTCGAACACGGCAGGGGATTCGGTGGGTCGATCACGTAGGCGCTGCTCTTAGAGTGCACGGGCCCCGGGTCGGCCTGCAGCGCGCGGGGTTGAATATGGACAGACTAGTCTGGTCAGATTATGTTGATTTATGCCCAAGCACGTATCCCTCTACGATGCCAAATCCCGGTTGTCTGCTCTGGTTCGCGAGGTGCGCGAGGGCCGTAGCGTGATCATTACTGTCCACGGCGTTCCGGCTGCAGAACTCAGGCCCATCGCTGCGGATCAGGAGCCAACGCTGGAAGAGAGGCTCGCCGCGCTTTCAGCGCAGGGAATCATCGCGCCCGCTCTAATGAATCCAACCGATCCGGCGGCCTTTCCGACGGGACCGCGCAAGAGCGGTGCACTGGCACGGTTTCTGGCTGAACGCGAATGAGCATCGCTTACGTCGACACCTCATGTCTTGTCGCGATCGCTTTTGATGAGCCGTCGGCTGCCGGCGTTAAAAAGAAACTCCGCCAACACACACAGCTGCTGTCCGCGTCGTTTCTCGAAGCTGAATTGCTGAGCGCCTTCCGTCGTGAGGGGCGTCTCGACGAGGATGACTTCCGCTCAGCTGTGCAGCTGGTTGCACCTGATAGACCGCTCACCGGGGAGCTACGACGCGTCCTCGCAGCCGGATATCTCAGGGGCGGCGATTGCTGGCACCTCGCTACAGCGCTCTATCTGTCACCTGATCCGGAAGAACTGATCTTCATCACGTTGGATTCGGCACAGCGTGAGGTAGCGCGCACGCTAGGGTTCAGGCTCTGACGGTTGCGCCCTCGCGAAAGCCTTGACGCCAGAGCAAAGGGCTCAGTGTCTGCTGCTAAGCGCAGCACTTGGCCATGGAACTCGCACGGGGACGTCCGAGAAGGTGCCCGACGTAGCCACGCCCAATTGAATGCCCACTGCCGCGCGTTCGCTCACGACCTGCTCGCCCCTCTTACCGCGCCAGCCATCGTTGCGTACACTCGTCCATAACCCTGACCGAGTCCATATATGAGTGTCACCCGGAGAGACTTTATTGGTACCGGCGCCCTGGCCGCAGCAGGTGCCGCGATCGGCGCGCCGCGCGAGGCTTCTGCCCTTTCCATACATCCCGCCTCATCGCGACCGATCGTCATCGCCAGCGCGAATGGCCTACGTGGTGTCAAAGTAGCCTACGACCAGATCGTGGCCGGCACGGATACACTCGACGCGTGCATCGCGGGTGTGAACATCCAGGAACTCGACCCGAGTGATCAATCGGTCGGGCTAGGGGGCCTGCCTAACGAAGAAGGGATCGTGCAGCTTGATGCATCGTGCATGCACGGACCTACCCGTCGCGCGGGAGCGGTTGCCAGCCTCGAGGATATCGCAACACCGTCGCTCGTGGCCAAGGCCATCATGGACTACACCGACCACATCATGCTGGTCGGGCCGGACGCGCGGAAGTTCGCGATCCGCATGGGCTTCAAAACGCAGAACCTCTTAACGGATCAGTCGCGTCAGGATTGGCTACGCTGGCAGTCCAAGCGCAATGGCAGCGACTACTGGCTCGACCACGACGATCCGGTGCGCATCAAGTTCGGTACCGGGACAATCAACATGAATGCGGTGAACGCTACGGGCGACATTTCATCGGTCACGACCACAAGTGGCATGTCCTGGAAAATCCCCGGACGCGTCGGTGATTCGCCGATCATCGGTGCGGGGCAGTACTGCGACAACACGGTCGGTGCCGCAGGTTCTACCGGTCGTGGCGAAGCATGTATCAAAGCCTGCGGTGCTTTTCTCGCAGTTGAACAAATGCGCATGGGCAAATCACCGGAAGCGGCGCTCATGGTGGTGATCGAACGGGTCATTGCCATGACCGAGAAACGCCTGCTCGATCCCAATGGCCGTCCCCTCTTCGATCTCAACTTCTACGCGGTCGCCAAAGACGGGCGCTTCGCAGGAGCTGCTGCTTATCAGGGGAGCAAGTACGCGGTATGTGATGCCGACGGCGCGCGGCTCGTCGATTGCGCGTACATGTTCACGTCAGCGCAGCGCCCGCGTTAGGGTTCCGGAGACCTGAGGAACTGCGATACCAATGCGAGGTGGTTCCTCTCCGCTTCACGTCGGCGCACCGCCCGCGTTAAGCTGGACTTCCGGATACCCGAGGAACTATGATACCAATGCGAGGTGGTTCCTCTCCGCTCTCACCGCTTTTTGGCGGTGAGGCACTTGGCTGACCAGCCGAGAGTTCGCTGAGTGCCGAGGAGGTGCGCGTGGCGGCATGCGAGAGTGAATGCGCTGCTGCCGCCATGTCCTGTGCACGCGCGACGTGCGCGGCCGCGGTGAGGCGGGCGTTGCGCGC
>JBGTBX010000514.1:0-3018 GCA_041749115.1 Gemmatimonadaceae bacterium | reverse complement strand
ACTTCGCCAGCGTGGCCGTAGACGCGTCCGTGGTGAACGATCGCCTGGCTACACCACTCGGCGTGGTCCACTCGAACACCAGACCCGGACCGGCGCCGAATATCGGCGCCTTACGGAATTCTTCCCACCCCTCCGCTGCCTGGGCAGATCGATCGCTGAAGCTGCTGTCTCCGCTCGGGGACGACGCGGCGGCGGGCGCCGACCGAAGACGTTCGGTCGCCACGTCTCGATCAAATCCAACGGTAGGGGCGATCAAGAACGCCCCGACGAGCGCCAACAAAGTCCCGACCCCGATACCAAGCAACCGAGCATGCGCGACCCGCCGGTGCGAGAAAAAGGACATGGCAAGTATCACCGGGAGCAACAGAAGCGCCGTTCGCGACCCGGCGAGAAGAAAACTGAGAACTCCCGCTACGGCGATCAACGTCCAGAGCCTCGACCGTTGTGCCTTTTCGGGGGACTCCCCCCTCACGATGCTCTGGGCAGCCGCGTAGATAATAAGCGCAACTGGCAACATGACATCCGTGATAAAGACGGCATCGGCTGGCAGAGCAACGATCCCTCTGGACTTGGCGTGTTGCAAGGTCAGGCTGATGAGCGTCACGCCCCCAGCGATTACCAGTATCGGTTCTGTGAAGCTTCTAGGGACGGACCGCGCGGCATCAATTGCGATAACAGGGGCCGCGGCTAGCATCAGGTAGGGGGCTATATCCCGGACCCACGTCTGAACATCGTGGGCGTTCAGCGCAGCGACTGGAAGTGAAACGCACACAGTGCCAAACACCAGCGCGAAGGCCGTAATTGCGAGCGACTTGGCCCGCTTCCAGCCATCATCTACCTCCGCTCCAGCAAGTGTGAATAGGGCAGTGACCGTGGATATCAACAGAATTACGAGGTACACCCCCTTGCCGAGGTCGAAGCCGTCAGAACGATCGAGTAACAGGACCGCCCCAAACACGACCGCAACGAGTCGAAGCCGTGCGCTCATGACGAGCCCGACCACAAACGGGCTCATCGCTGTGGCGACCGCGAGCGGAGGGAATAGCGCCACCCCGGCACCGCCAGCCGTTGCAGTACACGCTAGTAGGGGGTATCCGACGCGCTTGCCCATGGAGGTCCGAGATACGCCTCTGTCCGCTGCGGAGCAGTAGAGTCGCACCGCTAGCCTGTGCCGGACTCTAGCCTGCCGGGACTGCAACGGCGCGCTCCTCCCCTCCCCTCCCCTCCCTGTAGCCTCTCGATCCGCATGGTTTCGTTAGTACAGGGGCGACTTGGAGTCGTGCAGCGCATCGTCCCGCACTACCGTGCTCGCTTCTTTGACGAGCTCGCACAACGATGCAGCGACGGTTTGGAGGTCTTTGCTGGGCAGCCCCGTCCCGGGGAGCCCGTAGGGGTCAGCACCGACCTTGGTGCGGGGCGCCTCACCATTGCCAGGAATCGCTACGGGCAAGGCGGCGACTCATACGTCTGTTGGCAGGGGTCTTTGGGACGTTGGCTTCAGAGGTGGGATCCGCAGTTGCTAGTCCTCGAGGGCAATCCGCGACTCTTGTCCCACGCGATCGCGTTTCGATGGGCGCATGCAAGAGGACGCCCCGTCATCGGTTGGAGCCGATCCAGTGACGCTGCTCACGGCGGGGGTATCCGCGGCGGGATGCGCAAACTCTGGGTCAGACAGTTTGACGGGATGATCGCCTATGGCAACGCCGCGCTAGAACAGTTCACCGCCGAGGGACTGCCGAGGGAGCGCCTCTTCGTGGCTCAGAACGCCACGGTACGGCTGCCCGAGCAGCCACGGACCCGAGAGTACGCGAATACGAGTCAACCGCTCAAGCTCCTGTTCGTTGGGCGTCTTATTCGAGACAAGCGGGTAGACCTGCTGCTCCGAGCGTGCGGCTCGGTGGCGACCGCGTCTTCGGCTCTGACCCTTACGGTCATGGGCGACGGCGACGAGCGTGAGGGACTCGAATCCCTTGCCTCGAGGGTCTTTCCAGCAGCTCGCTTTACCGGGGCGCTATATGGCCAAGACGCCGCGAAGGAGTTCGACGCAGCCGACCTCTTGGTCATACCCGCCCACGGCGGACTGGCGATTCAGGAAGGCCTTGCCCACGGCCTACCGGTCATCGTGGGAGGCCGTTCCGCGGAGACCATTTTGGGGGCTGGCGATCCAGCCGCCGTGGAACTCGTCGATGACTCCGTCGGCTGGCTCATCGAGCCTAACGATCCCTCAGCCCTGACCGATGCCCTCTGTGCTGCGCTCGGCGACCGAGGTGCGCTCGGTGATATGAGTCGCGCCGCGCGTCGCCGGGTCGCGACGAGAGCCAACGTCGACCTCATGGTTGAGCAGTTCGTCGCGGCTATTCGCACTGTGGGACACCTGCCTCGAGCCCCATAGCGAGCGGCACCTGTCTATTTAGCGATGCGGGAAGGAAGTACACGAAGCGTTACGCTCCGCGTCATAAGAGGGATCGAGAGGCGGAGATGTCGAACATTCAGCGGGCTTTTCGCAGAGGGCGTCGCCTAGCCAAGATTGCGAGTCGCCGACGCGAGGCCAAGCGGCGAGGCATAGCGTTCGCGCCGCCCAACTACGTGTACTTTGACCGGTTCGGGCCGGGGAGCACCGTCATCGACGTGGGCTGCGGCTCCGAAGCGGAGTTCGCGCAGCACTTGATAAGCGCCCGCGGTGTTCGTGCGTTTGGCGTCGATCCGACCCGAAAGCATGCGGCACCACTACGAGCGATCGAACAGCGCACTGATCGCTTCGAGCACCTGCCGCTTGCTGTCGCCGCACACGCCGGCGGTCTTACCTTCCACGAGAGCATCGTGAACGAGAGCGGCTCGCTTTTCGCCAGCCACACGAACGTTAGGAGCGATGACACCCGCGCCTACGAGGTCGAAGCGGTGACCTTGCCTGGGCTCGTCCAGCGCGTCGGGGTACCCACGGTCGATCTGCTCAAACTCGATCTTGAGGGTGCGGAGTACGAGCTACTGACCGGAGTCCAGCCAGCAGATCTTGCTCCT
>JBGTBX010000513.1:0-1827 GCA_041749115.1 Gemmatimonadaceae bacterium | reverse complement strand
GGCAAGAGTTTCGCCTATCTGGCTCCGGTGATTCTGGAGGCGGTGGCACGTCAGGAGCAGAAGGGGGAGCGGAAGCGGATCCTGGTCAGCACGCACACGATCAGCCTGCAGGAGCAGTTGATCGGCAAGGATATTCCGTTTCTCAATGCGGTGCTGCCGGTCGAGTTTTCGGCGGTGCTGGCCAAGGGACGGTCGAACTACATCAGCCTGCGGCGATTGCAGGCGGCAGCCGCACGGTCGTCGGCGATGTTTGGCGAGCCGGAAGAAGTGCGACAAATGCGGCTGTTGCAAGACTGGGTGAAGAAGACCCCCGACGGCTCACGGGCCGACATCGACTTTCGCCCGCTGCCGACCGTGTGGGATGAAGTCAAGAGCGAGCACGGCAACTGTCTGGGCAAGAAATGCAAGTTCTACGAGCACTGCTCCTGGCAGGCGAGCAAACGCCGCATGCAGAGCGGCAACATCCTTATCGTCAACCACGCCCTGTTCTTCAGTGACCTCGCTCTGCGCATGGCCGGAGTGAACTACCTGCCGAAGTACGACCTGGCGATCCTCGATGAAGCCCACACGGTCGAAGACGTCGCCGGCGATCACTTCGGATTAAAAGTCACCGAGGGCGGCTTGCGCTACCAACTCCGCGCGCTGTACGACACGAAGCGCGGCAAGGGGATGCTCAGCACGCACGGCTCGGCCGCCAATGATGCGATCCGCGACGTCGTCGAGCTGCACCACCGGATGGAATCTTTCTTCGACCGGTGCGTGCGATATCGCGAGTCGCACGGCCGGGGGAACGGCCGCATCCACGAACCGAACTGGGTTGAGAACGATCTGTCGCCGAAGCTGAAGGACCTGTCGAAGCACCTCAAGGCGATGCTGACGCAGGTGACGGACGAGGCGGACATTTCGGAGCTGACGAACCACGCCGCCCGCGCCGCGATGACGGCGGAGGCGATCGACGCCGTCCTCGGGCAGAAGATGGAGAACGCCGCTTACTGGCTGGAGGTGGCGGGGAAGACGCCCAAGCGCGTCTCGCTGCACGCCGCGCCCATCAACGTCGCGCAGGGGCTGCGGACGCAGCTGTTCGTGAAGATGCACAGCGTGGTGATGACGAGCGCGACCCTGTGCGCGGCGGGTGGGAGTGGCACAAAACGGTCGGCCCCTTCGCGTAGCATGGGCGTCCCGCCCATGTCTTCTTTAACCCCCAATGCCCCGCTTCAGATTCGACAAGGCTCAAAACTTCCGCATTGGACAAAGCAGGGCGGTGTCTACGCCGTCACGTTCCGCCTTGCTGATTCACTACCTGTTCATGCCGCCGAGGCGCTGCGTGCGGAGCGCGAAACCCTTCGGATGCGCCTGTCAGAGCAGGATCGCCCCGTCACTCCGGTCGAACTGACGCGTTTGCACCGGCTGCATGAAGAGAAAATCGACCGCCTGCTGGACAACTCCGCGGGCGCGTGTCTTTTGCGAGGGAATGACATCGGGACGATCGTAGCTGATGCATTGCGATTCTTCGACGGCGACCGATATCAGTTGCTGAGTTGGTGCGTCATGCCGAACCACGTTCACGCTGTCGTCCAGCCGCTTGATGGTAAAGAGCTGCCGGGCATAGTTCATTCCTGGAAATCATTTACGGCTCACCGCATCAACGAAGTGCTGGCGCGCCAGGGGCCGGTGTGGCAGGACGAATATTACGACCACCTCATCCGCGATGAAGATGAACTGCGCCACTCGGTTGATTATGCATGGTCAAATCCTGAAGCAGCGGGATTGGGCGAGACAATGCCGCGCGGACGAAACGATGACGCGACGAATGAGCTATTGGGGGTC
>JBGTBX010000512.1:0-3406 GCA_041749115.1 Gemmatimonadaceae bacterium | reverse complement strand
TAACTCGGCGGACGTGCGATACAGAACGCGGTAGCCCTGGACGCAAACCCTCTGTCCCAGGGCCTGAATGATGTGGCTCTTTCCGATCCCGCTCCAGCCGACCATGATCAGGTTGTTGCGGCGCCGGATGAAATCGCCGGTGGCCAGCTCCTCAATCTGCACGCGGTCGAAGGCTTTGGGATTGAACCGCCAGTCGAACCCCTCCAAAGTCTTGGTGTCCGCAAAGCGAGCTTCCCGGATCCGCCGCGCGACGGCGCGTTCGCGACGCGCGTCGGCCTGCGTCCCCAGCAGCAGATCGAGGAAGTGCAGATGAGAGAGGTTCTCTTTCTCCGCCCTGGACAGCACCTCGTCCAGCGATGCGCCTTCCAGCGGAATCCCCAGCGTTGCGCAGTGACTCAAACACCGGTCACGCAGAGGGGTCGTCGTCTTCGTCGCTTTCATCGTGGGTCACCGTTTCTTCCAGCAGCGCCTGATACTCCGCCGGGGAGCGAGTGGCTACAGGAGACTGCCGGAGGATCTCATCGAGTTGGTCCTGCGCCTCGGCCTGCAATGATTCCCACCCGGATCGGGGGCGTGCCTGCGCCGCCAGGATCCGCTCCACCGCGGACCAGGAGAAAGCGCGGTAACGGACGGCGCGTTGGAGTGCGCGCGCGAGGTCCTCGCGTTGGTATATGGTAAGCAGGCCCAGCACGCGCCCGGCTTCCTCTTTGCCACGGCGCCTGGTGCGGACCAGTTCGTCGAGGAACAGGACTCCCTCCGCTCCGAACTCCGCGAACCGTTGCTTCAGTAACTCGTATTTCTGATGGTGATCGCGTCCGGGAGAATGCTCGGGAAGACGGCGCTTCTCCCCGCTGATTCCGGAAGGGCAGAGCTCATGACGGGCGATCTCCTTCACCTCGGGGCCGTAGACGATCAGTTCCTTCTCAGTGATGCGTATCGGCAGCAGTTCACCGATGCGCTGCCACGGCACGGAGTAGAAGTTCTGCAAGTACGCCACATGACCTTCCGGGTTCACCGTGCGGTAGAAGACCTGGGCGGTATCGTAGGCTCGCGCCGGCAAACTCAGCAGGTGCGGTTTCTCTTCCTGGTAGAGATCGATGGGCCGGCGCTTGGTTTCCCGGTGTAAGCGCACGTCGGCGATGTCGGCAAGCCAGAGTGCCGCGGTCTCATTGAGGTGCTCCAGCGAAGTGAAGGTGCGGCCGTTGAGCAGGTTGGTTTCCAGGTAGGCAAATGGCCGTTCGATTTTACCTTTCGTTTGCGGCCGATGGGGCCGGCATGCCCAGGGTTGATAACCGTAGTGCGTGGCGAAAGACAGGAACCGGGTGTTGTAAATCGGCTGATCGCCATCATAGCCAGTCACCACTACTTTCATGTTGTCGTACAGACAGGTGGCGCACAGACCATCGAAGTGTTCGAAGGCCCGCACGTGTTCCCGGATGGTGGTGGCAAAATCCTGTTTCTCCACAAACCGCACGTATTGGCGGCGGGAGTAAGCCAGAATGTAGCTGAAGGCATGTACGCGGCGACGCCCTTCGGCGGTGAAAGAGATATCGTACGGCGAATAATCCATCTGGCCCTGCACTCCTGGACCGGTTTCGAATCGCTGCACGGGCAGTTTCGGCGCCTGCGGCCGGAGTACCCGCAGCCGCTCCCGCACGATCGTGTAGTGACCTTGGAAACCCAGCCGGCACAACTCTTCATGCAAGCGGACCGCTGTGATGTTGGGATACCGCTCCAGCAGTTGTGCGATGTGATCGGCGAATGGGTCCAGCACACTTGGCCGTCGCGGGCGTTCCACTTCCACCGGTTCTGCTCTGTCTTTTTCGTGCCCCACCAACGCGCGGGCCACGCTCTTGCGGGCGACTCCCAGCAGCTTTGCGATGCGGCGCTGCGAAGCACCGCCATAGTGCAGGCGGATGATCTCGTTGCGTACCGATTCCTTCATGCACGCTCCAGCTCGCCGACGAAATCCTGGCTCAACGCAGCCACCGATCCGGCATCCCGCGCCAGCCTTTGGAAACGGGGCAATAGGATCACGCGATCCTCCGGCGTCAGCCCTGTGCGCCCCTGGTGCGCCAGCCACACTTCCATGCGCCCCAGCACATCCAGCAGCAGCCCGACGCGCTTCCATACCTGGTTTCCGGCTTCGCTCAGCCGGGGATCGCGCACCGCGGGGAGCACTCCCTTGGCCTGCGAGAGCGCTTCGCGAGGATGCGCCAGAAGATACTCTTGCTGCCGGCGTTCGGAACATCGCAGCCAGAGGTCCACTACGCCGCCCAACTCCGCGCTCGACAGCGCCTCGCGCCGGATCGCTTCCAGCACTTCCGTCTGGTTGCCCTGCGGCAACCGCACGATCTGTCGCGCCGCAGTGGGCGTCAACAAGCCCACGCGCAGTTCGTCTTTCGCCTTCGGTCCCAAGCGCTCGATCAGCGCCAGCCTCCGGCACACCCAACTCTTGTGGCGTCCCAACAGCTCCGCCACCTCCACCTGGCTCAAACCGTCTTCCCGCACCAGCGCCTGGATGATCCAGGCTTCTTCCAGTTCCCGCGTGCGTCCCCCGGCGCGATTCAGCCCGTAGATGGCCGCCTTCGCCTGACGCTCATCGGCCTCCATGAGCCGCGCCGACAGACGCGGGATCTGCGCCAGTCCGCGTACCGCGCCCAAGCGTTTGAAACCGTCGATCAGTTCGTAGCGATCCTGGCGCCGGCACACGACGACTGGCGACAACTGCCCATAGCGCTCCAGCGACCGCGCCATGGCGCGTTCCGCTTCCGGCACGTGTAAGCGATAGCGTCCGTAGTGTTCGCCGATCTCCTCCCACTTCAGATCGAGCAGTTGGTTGTCGGCCCAGCGCAGCACTCGCGTCCCCTTCCTTGCGGGACAGGTTGAATGTAAGCCAGTGACCGGCGCCGATCAATACGTCACGGTTAACTGGCGGTGCCATTCCCACCGCCTGGATGCATCGTCGCGCACCGGATTCCGCTCAACCGGCGCGTGTCCGTTGCCAGTGCCGCTCGCGTTCCCAGACGCGCTCCATCGCACTCCGGCACTCGTGCGAGCAGAAGTGCTGCGACGGCGAGCGCCGCTGGCGCACGAATCCCACGTAGCAGCCCGGACGGTCACAACAGGTCTCGAAAAAACTTCTTAGTGATTACCCTCGTAGCGTCCGGAACGGCTTTGCCTGCTGGTGGTTTTCGGCTCCTGACGCGCTCCCGGTAACGCCGGTTTTGCCCGTTCCGTTTCTCTTTGCCCGCCGCCGTGGCTCGGTAGCTCTCCTGGGCTTTCCACCGCGACCATTTCCGCGCCGCCTTCCGACACTGCTCGCTGCAATAGCGCTGTCGCCTACGTCGCGGACGAAAGCGCCGCTCACATCCTTTGAGCAGGCACCGCCGGGACCGGGGGGCAC
>JBGTBX010000511.1:0-2051 GCA_041749115.1 Gemmatimonadaceae bacterium | reverse complement strand
CAACGTGACCGTGATAGGTCCGCTCGTCGCATCAGCTATCAGGGTGCCCTCGGCGCCCTGGCTGCCAAGGGTCGTACTGGCCGTCACCACCCGTACCGGGCTCGTCAGGTTATGCCCGGCGCGAACATGCAGCCACCGGGCCGCCGGCGTCCCGAGGGAGGCGTTAAGGTCACCGCCCGGCTGGATCGTCCCGTCTTCCGTGACGTATGACTCACCCATGTAGAAGCGGGGGGACTCCGCTGAGCGGTCGTAATCCACCCAGCCGCCGAGCCGCAGCAGCTTCGGCGTGTTCGCATCATCAGCGAGGTACCACGGCTGCTGCGTCGTCTGCATCTGCCGCAGCTCGCCCACATACGCGCTGCCGTTGGAATCGACCATCGGCCCGACGTGAAAGATGGGCTCGCGGTTGCCGCGCCGGCCCACCAGTATCGGGAAGTTGATCGTCTGTGTCTGCCCCGTGACCGCGATGCGATGGGCACCCTGATTGGACCCGCCGAGGTCCAGTCCGTCGATCATGCCCTCCGCGTTGTCGATCCACAGCGACGAGCTCATCTGATTGACGGCGGTGGGGGGCCTGCTCGCCCTCCACCTTCCAATCGCGGCTACGCAACTGGGAAATATTGCGTAGCAGGATCGCGCACGCCTTCGCGTTCTCCACCGTCAGTCGGTTGATACGCAGGTCTACAGCATTGCCCGACCCTGACGCGAATGCTTCACCGACGATCTCGATACCGGGCGTAACGAACGGCTGATTGGTAACCGTGCGACCCGCCGGGGTATCGAGCGCCACCGTTGTCGGTGACGTGTAGGAGGAGATTGTTCCCATGAGCGTCTGCCGATTGGTCGCCGGGGAACCCGTGAGCGCCGCGTCACGCACGTAGACCCGCATTCCAACGTGGCCTGTCTCAAAGACGTTGGCGTCCGCCACGAGCGTCGTACCGGAGGCTGTCATCGAGCAGCGCGCGTGCTCGAAGTATCCGTTCTGCGCCGTCAGCGTCGGCATGTCCGACAGGGTGAGATCCGACGGCACCTGCACTACAGCATGCGTCGAGTCCGTGACGCTGGCCACGGTGAAGCGGTAGCGCGGAAACAGCCCAGAATCGCTGTAGACCCAGAACCATCGCCCGACATCGGCGGCGGAGAAGATGGGCGCGCTGGCGGTGACCGTCGCGTTACCCGGGGCGGTCGTGAACGTGATCCCCGTCGTGTCCTTGTAGAGCCACAGGTGCCCGCCGTTGTGGTTCCACAGATCCTCGACCGTGACGTTCTGGCCGCCGGTCAACCGAAGGACCGTGTTGTTCGCGCCAAGGAACTTGACGCCGCGCAGTTCTGCCTCACCCGCCCCGCGAACCCACAGCAACACCGGATGCACGACCGCTTGCGTGACATGACCCAGCTTGATCCCGTGCGCCGTGATAGGGATGAAGCGACCCGCGCCGACGAACCGAAACAGCGCCTTCCCGGCCCCAGCAAAGTCCGCCCTGATCTCAGTCTCGCCCTGTCCGAGGATTCGCAGGCGCTTGCCTGAGCCCTCGAGGGCGCTGCCGTTGATCTCATCGCCGATCCGGTAGTACGACCCCGGGATTGGGTCAGGAATGAACATCTCATACCAGCCGCTGCCGGTGCTCGCGACGATCGCGTCCAAGCAGCTCTGGAACGCCTGCCGATCATCCGCGATGCTGTTGGCAAGCGCCCCGTAGGAACGTACGGAGAAGCGACGAGGGCTACTGCTCTCCACCGAAAGTAGAGATTCCCGGATGCTCGTAATCGCCGCCGCGACCGTGGTGGAGACGCCCGATGGGTTGGTGCCTAGCTCAGCTTCAACCTTATTGATCGCATCCGCTAGATCGTTGTGATGTTCTGCGTGATCGTTCGCAGTCGGCGTGGCGTTGGCCTTGTTAGTCGCAAGATTGTCCAACGCGATAGGAAAATTGCTCGGCATCTGATCCTAAGTCAAAACTACTGTATTCATCTGCGCAACCTGTGCAGGATTAGCGGAGATAGAAATATCGACAGCTGCACCGTTCACCAGCAAGTTTGAGATGTTCTGT
>JBGTBX010000510.1:0-1532 GCA_041749115.1 Gemmatimonadaceae bacterium | reverse complement strand
TTCCCACGACGCCGCGAGGGAGCGCCTCGGGAAATGGCTCGCGTCCTAGCTTGGTCGCCGGAAGCAGTCGAGGACATCGAGGCGATCGCTGCACATCGAGCGGGACTCCCCGTGGTATGCGAAGGCAGTCGTATCACAGCTCGTCGAAATTGCAGAATCGATTCCCCAATATCCTGAGCTCGGTCGTATGGTGCCGGAACTGGGCGATTTGACAATCCGAGAACGCCTCGTCCACCGGTACCGCCTGATCTATCGGCTACAAGAAAATCGTACTGTCATCGCGGCTGTCATTCATGCGCGACAGGATTTTCCGTCGCAGTGGCGCAGTCGTGACAACACGGAAATCTAACTTCAGTTGCAGCGGACGCTCAGTCGGCGGCATTGCCGCCGCCGCGCGCCGCAGAACATGGCGTTAGACATCCATGCCAAGCATCCGCGAAATGACCATTGCGGACTACCCTGCGATTCCCACAACGCACCCCGCAGCGGTAGCATTCATCTCGGACTCCCTTTGATTGAGTGCTGACACCCCACACCCCATGCGGCCAGCTGGCACGATGATGCCGAAAAACAAAACCGGAGGGCGTCCATCCCATCATTCGAGCGGGCGCGTTGCAAGCTGCGCTTGCCGGCGCCGCTCAACATGGCGGTCGGCGTCAGATTGCACCGACCCCACGCACTCGGATACCATCGCCGTATGCAAGTCGTTTCAGGCACCGTAGGTGGCGGCAAGATCGTCGTCGAAGGCCTCTCTTTGCCAGAGGGTACGGCCGTAACTGTGCTTGCTCGAGGCGATGAAGCGGTTGTGAAACTCTCGCCCCAAGAGGAGGCTGATCTTCTTGCGGCCCTCGACGAGGCCGACCGAGAAGAAGGTATTCCGGCCGAGGAGTTTTTCGCGCGGCTCCGTCGTTTTGGCTGATCTTGGCGCTCGGCGTCCGAATCAAGCCTCGCGCACAGCGCGAGATCGAGGGAGCAGCAGAGTGGTGGACACAGAATCGGCCTGCTGCTCCGGGCGCTGTGCGCAAGGATGTTGAGGCTGCCTTGGCCTTGCTCGTTGAAGAGCCTGGCATCGGCACCAAGGTTGAAACGCCGGGCTCCGATGTAGTTCGACGGCTGTACCTTCCTCGCGTTAAGTACTTCGTTTACTACCGCGTCCGCGGCAAGTTTATCGAGGTGGTCGCCTTCTGGCATTCGAGCCGCGAACAAGGTCCGTCGCTCTGACGCGATGACGCCGAACCATGCGTTCGAGCGGACGCGTATCAGCGTGGTCGGTATGCGAGTAACGGCTTCGGTATGCAAGCGCCTAAGCGCGCGCCGCCCAACGCCACGTTGAGGCTGTATAAAAAGCCCCGAATTGGGTCCACGGGCAGTCGCTTCGTACGTTAAAGAGCGAAGCCGGTTGATTTCGGGGAGATGGCATGGCGCGCTATAAAGTTGTCGATCGCAGTCCACGTTTCTGCCAATCAGTCTCGAAGCGCAGTTGATGGTCGGCAGCTTCGATCACGCGCTGGATGTGCTTGTTGACGAAGAGC
>JBGTBX010000509.1:0-10621 GCA_041749115.1 Gemmatimonadaceae bacterium | reverse complement strand
GCTGGGTATCGCCCGTGCAACGGTGCGGCTGGCGCCGGAACTACAACCGCAGTAGCCGCCCCCGAACGCTCGTGGATGGACGAGCGGCAGCCGGCTGCTACGGACAGCGCAAGTGCAAGAGGCACAGGCCGCTGCATTCAGTGGTCATCCTGTCAGCCTTGAACAAGGACACGCGCTTGACCGCGGCCAACTGTTCCCGTAAGATTCCTTCAACTCGTTGGTTCTACGGATGTTGTCGTCCGGCGCGCGAATCACACATGTCCAAACTGCAGCGACCCGCAGCTCTCGATCTGTTCGCGGGGGCGGGCGGTTTTAGCCTAGGGCTTCATTGCGCGGGATGGCGGACAGCAGTCGCCATCGATCACGACCCGGTCACGGTCGAAACACTCCAAGCCAATTTCAGTCATCTCGGAACGGTCGCACTTCTCCGGGATCTCGGCAAGCTGACTCCCAAGAAGCTCGAGGCCGACTTAGCGCACCTGAACATCGAGCACGAGTTCGATGCCATCGTCGGTGGTCCGCCATGCCAAGGATGGAGCAACGTCGGGCGGGGAAAACTTCGGTCTCTGAAGACGAAGTCCCGCCGCGATGTTGAGGGTGATCCGAGAAACCATCTCTACGAAAACTTCCTGCGCACGATTGACCACTTCCGCCCGAAGGTGGCGGTCATGGAGAACGTGCCAGGGATGCTGTCGCACAACGGAACGAACGTCGCCGAGCTGATCGCCGAGTCGATGGAGGGCATCGACTACACGACAACGTGGGCGGTGCTTAATGCCGTTGACTATGGCGTTCCACAGGTTCGCCACCGTCTGTTCTTCGTTGGCGTTCGCAAGGATCTGAACATCGAGTTTCATTTCCCTGAATGGTCGACTCCCGACGGAGAGCGGATCTACCCGTTGACGACGGTACGGGATGCGATAGCCGACCTGCCCACCCTCCAGAACGGCGGCAGGCAGTGGATCCTGCCCTACACGGAGAAGCGCGGCATCTCAGAATATGGGAAGTTGATGCGAAAACAGGCAGACCGAAAGACAGTTTTCGACCACGTCTGTCGCATGCAGAACGACGACGATCTCGAGGCGTTTCGGTTGATGAAACAGGGTGGTCTCTACCGGGATCTGCCGGCGCGTCTGAAGCGTTACCGTGAAGACATCTTCGACGACAAGTACAAGAAGCTCTACTGGGATCGGCCAAGCTGGTGCGTCACAGCCCATCTAGGCAAAGACTGCTACACGCACATCCACCCGTCGCAGGCGAGGACCATCTCTGTGCGCGAGGCTGCTCGACTTCAGTCCTTCCCTGACAGCTTCTATTTCGGCGGCAACATGGGGAACAAGTTCCAGATGATAGGGAACGCAGTACCGCCCCTGTTGGCTCAACGCATCGGCCGAGCCATTCTCGAACAGGTTCTACCCACTCAATTGGCCAGCCCTCGCTCCTCCGTCGCATGAAGAAGGTCAAAGCTCCGCCTGGCGCGCGTCGCCTGATCGAAAGCCTTCGCAGCCTCGGATACGAATGCAGCACTGCGATCGCTGATCTCATTGATAACAGCATCGCAGCCCAAGCTTCCGACGTGTACGTCGACATTTATGGCCAGAACGGCACGCGCCCTCCACATGTTGTCATCGCCGACAACGGCCATGGAATGGATCGTGACCAGCTTCATGAAGCCATGCGATTTGGCGCGTTTCAGGAATACTCAGCCGACGAACTCGGGAAATACGGACTTGGACTGAAGACCGCGTCGTTGAGCCAGTGCCGTGTTTTAACGGTGGCGTCGAAGGCGAAGGCGCAGAAGGGGTCGCGACCTCGCCGCCTTCTGATGCGATGGGATCTCGACGACGTCTACAAGAGTGATGACTGGGATCTTCTCGCCCCCACTGATGATGAGCTTCCGGCTTGGGAGCGGGAAGCGCTGGCGAACCCTCTCGCCAAGGAGCACGGAACCGTTGTCCTGTGGAGTGGGCTCGAAGAACCTCTTCTCGCCTCTGACGACGTGCGAGCGAAGGAAAGGTATCTCGCACGCCTGATCGACGACGTCAGCAATCATCTGCGCATGGTCTTCCACCGGTTCATGGAAGGAGCAATCACTGGCCGCAAGAAGCTGCACATCCATGTATGCGGCAGCGTGCTGGAGCCGTGGGATCCGTTTTGCCGAGATCAGAACACCCGTGAACTCGACATCCTCAGGCAGACGGTTGAGGGTCGCGCCAGGAAGGGCGACCCCCTGAAGGGCGACGTCACCATCAGTCCGTTTGTCCTGCCCAGGGAGGATGAGTTCTCTACGAAGGCGAGACATCAGGCTGCAGCGGGTCCACGAAACTGGAACCAGCAGCAGGGTTTCTACTTCTACAGAAACAATCGACTTCTGCAGGCTGGGGGCTGGAGTTGGCTCCGCGCGGTTGACGAGCACACAAAGCTTCTTCGTGTCGCCGTGCACTTCACAGGAGAGCTCGATCACGCGTTCTCATTGAACGTGACGAAGATGCGGGCACACATCCCGGCCGAGATCAGAGAGTCGGTCGCCGCCGCAGTATCCAAATGGGCGAAGGTGGCGCGTGAGAGATATGACCGACGACCGTCCAGCTCTCTTGGCGGCAGCAGCTCGACGGCTTCGAAGAGCTCACCGTCGCCGAAGGGACCGACGAAGAAGGCTGACGCTTCGCGCAATTTGAACATCGGCAAGCTGTCTCTGTCTCTCACGAATGTTCCAACGGAGACCTTGGCCGTTGTTCGCGGCAGTCAGCCGGGAACGCTGCGTATCATGGTCCCGCAGAACCATGAGCTCGCGGTTGCCTTCAATAGCAGAGGGACTGCTTCGGACCGAGACCTCAAACGCTTGTGCGCCGCGGCGTTGGCGGTACTGGAATCGGTTCATGAACGCCGGATCAAGCCGGACGATATCCCAATTGTTTCCCTGAGGCGGGCTCTGAAGAAGGCGCTATGAAGACGTTCGCGGAGTATCTCGCAATCGTCGAGTTCCTCATCAAGCTTCAGGGCAAGGACGTCGAGGCGGCGCTGACCGAAGCGCAGGTTCCGGTTCATCTGGCCGAGCAGATTCGGAGCTACCTGGCCGGACCGGTAGAGATTGCCCACGCGGATCTGATTGTTCAGAACCAGACGCTGGCGCTGTGCAGCCCACTCCCAGCCAGCAAACCGCAACCATACACAACGGGCTTCTTGAAGTTCCTCCTGGACAACCGCAGCTGGGACAAGCCGGTTATTGACACGCTAGAGGCGACGTCCCTCGATTTGGTATGCCGGATGCCGAGGCCAGATGCCGCGCCTGCTTTTCAGCAGCGGGGGCTTGTCATCGGGTACATCCAAAGCGGCAAGACGGCGGCGATGGCTGCTCTTATCGCGCGGGCAGCTGACCAAGGATACAAGCTATGCATCGTACTCGCCGGAACGATGAACGATCTTCGCTCACAGACTCAGAAGCGCCTTGATCAGGAGATCGCCGCAACATCCGAAGACACGGAGCGTGATGCTCCCTTCGTCGTTCATGACCCCGCGGCGGCAAAGTGGGGCCGGCTGACGAGCCGGGGCTTGCTCGGTGACTTCCAAGCCGGCACCCATAACGACCTGAACCCGGTGACGCCAAAGCTCGCCGTCATCAAGAAGAACGTCGCGGTGATGAACCGGTTTAGACAGTGGCTCGAGAAGTCCCCGGTCTCCCTCGCGCAGCTACCGGCTTTGGTCATCGACGATGAGGCCGACCAGGCTTCCATCAACACGAACTACGGCAAGCTTGACGACGCCGATGAAGAGATCGACCCGACAAGAACGAACCAAGCGATCAGGGATCTTCTGAAGGCGCTCCCAAAGTGCGTGTACGTCGGTTTCACCGCGACTCCGTTCGCGAATGTTCTGATCGATGCGCAGGAGACCGAGGATCTCTATCCGCGTGACTTCATTGCCGCGCTGCCGGAGCCGGTGGGGTATTTTGGCCCCCGCCAGCTATTCGGCCTGAGCATGTCGGCCACGGACCTTTCACCTGAAGCGCCGGAAACGCCCGCGCTCGATGTGATTCGAACCCTGTCGCAGGAGCAGCTGAACACGCTGGACGCGTTGCAGCCAGGGTCAGATTGCCCACAGGTTCTGGCTGATGCGCTCCTGGCGTTCGTTCTCAGCAGCGGTGCGAGGCTAGCGAGGGGGCATGGTCACAAGCACTTCACGATGTTCGTGCACCCATCACAGAGCACGGCAGACCAACAGTTATTCGCGAATGTAATCGCTAAAGAGATTGACCTTCTCCGGATTACCGTCGGCAAGCCGAAACAGTTCCCGGATGCGCTCAAGCGCGCACGCACCATGTGGGAGGACGACTTCGTTGCCCGAACGAATTCCACACCAGCCGACTTCGAGACGGTATGGAAGTTCGCCAAGAGTGTCGTCGAATCCATTGAGCTGAAGGTTCTTAACTACTTCTCCAAAGACGAGCTGGACTACGCCGATCCCCCAAAGCGCTACGTCGTGGTCGGGGGCAACCGTCTCTCGCGCGGGCTGACCTTGGAAGGCCTGAGCATCAGTTTCTTCACACGAGACACGAACTACTACGACACCCTGCTCCAGATGGGGCGCTGGTTTGGATACCGCCCCGGCTACGTCGATCTGACCCGCATCTTCGTGGAAGGATTGATGGCGAACCAGTTCTCGGACCTCGCCCGAGTCGAGCTTGAGCTTCGAGCCGATATCGCCAAGTACGCCCGGAAGCCTGATCCGCCCACGCCGCTGGAGTTGATGCCGAAGATCAGGTCTCACCCATCGCTGGCAGTCACTTCGCCCTTGAAGATGGGGGCGGGGGCTGCGGTGAACATCTCTTTCCGGAACACGGACCAGCAGACAGTCGCGTTTCCGGTTGCCGACAAGGCTGCAATTCGCGCGAACGAAGAGGCTGCCAAGAGTTTGATCAAGGGCATGGGCAAGCCAGACATCAGCGTGTCCAGCGAGGGGATGCACATCTGGAAGGATCGGCCCGCCAGCGGCGTCGTTGCCTTTCTGAAATCCTACACGTTCAGCAAGGATGCTCCGATCGTCAATCGACCGAACCTCACCAAGTACATCGAACGACAGAACGCGAGGAACGAGCTCCGTCTTTGGGACGTCGTCGTGCCGCGAGGCAATGCCAATCTCGGTCCGTATCACTGGTCGGACGACGCGATCGCCCGGAGGGTGATGCGGTCGCCGACATCGGCCAAAAGCTCGATCAAGGTCCTGTCGAGTCCCCCCGACATTGCTGCGTGGAAAAGCGCCGCTGCCAGAACAGGAAACGATCCGGATCGTGGATGCCTGATCCTCTACGCGATTGACAAGAACTCGGGACTTCCCAAGAAGGGCTTTTTCAAATCACCCACCGATGCCACCGATATCGTGGGGTTGGTCTTGTTGTTCCCTGACAGCGACTCGCAGGCAAACGTCTCGGTACAATACGTCTCGCAGCAGAACATATGAGATACCGCGGCATCGTCGGGCCGCTACTGACGTCGCTACGGGCTGGAAGCGGCCCGAAGGCGAATCGGTTGATGGGGCAGGAGGTGAAGACCTCGCGCGGGGACGTGAGTGTGTTCGTTGCCGTTGACTCGGAGCAGAATCCGCACTTGGTCGTTAGTCCTGCTCCGGTTGCGGATGAACGGTTTCGACGCTTCGAGCTGAAGGCGTTCGGGATTTCGGTGAAGGACTGGTCGGTCGGATCGGGCACGCAACAGAAGTATCTTGATATCCGATGCGTGCTGAGCGGGAACGACGCCCTGCTCCGACCATTCGAAGCGTTCTGCGACGACTTCCTTATCGATTTGGAAGACGGCGCGCCCAGTCCTGAGGCCGCGGCGTTGCGCACTGCCAGTCGGTGGCATGCCTTCTGGGCCCGACAATCGTCAGAGATGACGCTGCAGGCCATGCGGGGCCTGCTCGGCGAACTCACGTTCCTTGAATTCGCCGTTCGCACGCACGGATCCCGAGTGGTGCAATCCTGGACGGGTCCGGAAGCCCAAGACCATGATTTTCAGTCCGACCACGCGGTCGCGTTCGAGGTGAAGACGTCCAGCCGGATCCCCTACCAAATCGAGTGCAATCTGAATCAGCTGGACCGTGGGCTGTTCGAAAGGCTGTACCTCGTCTGCTTCCGCGTCGGCCGGGCGGACTCTGGGACGTCCCTGCCGGACAGGGTCAAGCGCGTCGCCGGTGCTCTGCAGGGTGATGATGCGGCGCTGGCAATCTTCGAAGAGAAGCTGGCGATCGCCGGATACAGGCGCGCAAACGAGGCCGACTACGCAGCCCACCGGTTCGATGTGGGTTCGGCTGAGGTGTTCGTCGTGGACGCAGCATTCCCGGCGATCACGTTCGCGAGCTTTGCGACGCCACCGGACATGCGGGTGCTGGACGTTCGATACACCGTGGAAATCAGCGGGCTGCCGAGCCTCTCCCTGGATGATCAAGCCGTGAAGGCGGACCTGCACCGCCTCTGCCTGTAGCGCGCCTGTCGCGCACCAGCTTGCGGACCCGTCGCGCTGCCGCTTCGGCGTCTTCTTCAACCTCATGTTCCCAAACACGCATCACGGTCCAAGCCTCAGCCTTGAGTTGTGCATCAGTGCGGAGATCCCGGTCGACATTGCCGGAAAGCTTCTTCTCCCAGAATTCCGCGTTCGCCGCCGGCTTCGTCTGATGCTCGGGGCAGCGATGCCAGAAGCATCCATCCACAAAGACGGCGACCCGTTCTTTCGGAAACACGATGTCGGGCCTGCCTGGCAGGCGGGTCTTCTTGCGGAATCGAAGTCCGAGCCGCCACAGTGCGCTGCGAAGAGCGACCTCGGGCTTGGTGTCGCGGCCGCGAATTCTCGACATGCACCGGCTGCGTTGCGGCGCCGTCATCACGTCTACCATGGCAGTCTCAGGGGCGAATCTGCGCCGACCTTATCCTCGGGTAACGGGACCGTTAGCGACGGCACGATGTGCGTACCCATCGGTCTGCGCTGCGGTCACAAACGCTGTGCCCAAGACCGCGCCCCAACTACGTCGTTGCACCGTTTGCCGGCTCGACAACGGGCCCGTCCGCACCAATCGCGGAAAACGCGTAGAACTGCGCCCGTTCGCCAAGGTGCCGGAATTTCTGCCTTGCCAGCTGCAAGAACTTCTCATCGCAAGTTGAGATAATGAACTGGCGCTGCTCTGAGTCTGACTCCAGCAAGCCGACCATCAGGTCGAGAAACGCGTATGTGTTGAGGTCGTCGAAGTGCGTGACCGGGTCATCGAGAAAAATCGGACAGAGCGCCGACCAGGTCTGGGACAGGCAAGCCGTCAGAAACAGCCCAAGGAGCAGCGTCTGCTGCTGAGACTGACTGAAGAAGTCTGTTGGCCGCAAGTCTTCACCCCGCCGCCTCACGCGAACGCGGATCTTCGGCCCATGGCTCTGGATTTCAACCTCGTCGAACCCATACACGGACCGCAACCGCTTCTGAATGACAGACGTTCTGGGACCATACTCGCGGGTGAAGCCTTCAATCGCTGCATTCTGCTGGGACGCGATGAGACCAGTCACGGACTCGAAGTAATCGATCCAAGGCAAATGCTGTTCTCGCTTTTCAGTAGCCGCTCGCAGCAGGCGCTCTTTCGTTTGGACACTTTGGCGCAGACTGGCGAGCACGGCCGCGGTGGTCGCTGTGTCAATTGTCGCTTCGAGGCTCTCGGCCCTGGTGCGCAGCTCGCGTAGTGATTCCTGCTCGCGCAGGTTCGCCGCCACCAAGGACAGCACACTCGCCTCAGTCGCATCGGCTGGCACGCCAAGGGCCCTGCATTTCGCCTCAGAGCCAGTGACAATCCGCTGAAGGTCCGACGCTCGTTTTCGCAGGTTCAGGAGGGTCGTCTTCAGTGTAGCCTCGTGCTGCCGCAGAGTCTCCACACCGCTGTTCGCTCTACGCTCTTTCTCTTCTGCCGAGCGACACTCGTCGGTCAGCGAAGTCACGTCACGGAGCACCGCGTCGCGCTCCTCAGCTAGGGTCTGCGGTGACTTGTCCAGTAGCCCCGTGGCCCTCGGATCGTCGCGCAGGTGCTTGCCGGCTGCTTGGGTGGTCGAAAAAGCGATACGCCGGTCCTCAAGCTCCGCGGCCATGCTCGCTCTCGCTGCAGCAATCGTTTCAATGGTGGCTCGCAGAGTAGCGGCTTCTCGGCTGAGACCGTCGATCTCAAGTCGTCGCGTCGCCATGACTTCCGCAACCAAGTCACGACGCTCGGAAAGCCGTGACACCGTGATTCCGGTTGCATCCGCCAGCTCGATACCCAGTTCCGTCAGTGCACTCTCAAACGCGCCGATCGCAAGCGCGATGTCAGCCCGATCCCGATCGCGTTGTTCCCTCTCATCGGCCAAGACTGCCAGAACTCGTTGCTCCTCGGCAAGCGTCTCCGATAGGGCTACCAGCCGTTGGTCAAGGTCACCGAGTGTGACTCGAAGTTCGCGAGCCGGATCTGCCTGCACATGCTGCTGGATCTGGCGGACCAGACTCTCTTCGGAGTCATGCTCGTGCCCGCAGAGTGGGCAGATGCCGCCGCGGACGTGCGTCCGAAGCTGCGCGACAAGGCGCCTTAGCTCGGTCTGCTTCTTATCCAAGTCCCCCAACTGCCGTTCGAGCCGTCCTCGCTCGGACTCGTGTGCTCTGATCGCCGCTGATATCTCGCGTTCTCTTGCCACGCGCGTCGTGACCGACTCGGCGGCACGCCTTTCGGCCTCCTCCAGCGCTCGTGACCGCGCTAGGTTGCCAATCCACACCGACGACACGTCGACAAGGTGGTTGACCGCCTCGACCTCTGCGTGTGCCTTGGACATGCTCAGTCGCGCTTGCGCACTCTTCTGCTCAACTGACTCAAGACGAGCCGTCGCCTCTGACTCCAACCGCGACTGGTCTGCGAGCTGCACCCGCCTCTCCGCAATGTCCGCGCTCAACTGGCGTTCGCGCTCTAGGCATGAACCGTACTCTGCCCTTGCAGACTGCGCCCATGTTAGTGCCTCGCTGAGGTCCTTGGCGCCTGCCAGTCTTGGTCGCAGTTCGCTCAGTGCCTGCCGTGCGCTGCCCAGCTCCTGCTCAGAGATCACTCGGCGCGCCTCTTGGTCAGCGACCGCCCGCTCGCTCGCGGCAACTGCCATCAGTGCCTCGCTGAGCTCTTTGCGCGTTGTTGGGATACTGGCCAATTCTTGCGCAAGCGAAGACAGCCGATCGACCAAGCCCTGGCCCAACGAAATCTTGTTCGCGAGCTCTGCTCGCCACGCACGGACCGCCGGAAGGTCAGACTGACCTCGATCCGCTTCGATGCCGGCGCGGTGAAGATCACCAACGAGCGCTTGAACGGACTGGTCGATAGCGTCGCTGGCAAGGACTGTGGGTGCGGTTCGACCGATGCGCTCCAGCTCGGCACGCTCGTCGGCCAGAGCATCCTGCAACTCGCGGATCTCGCGGGACGCTTGCTCGACTGCTCGCTTGAGGTTGTCGAGCACCGTGCCTGCCTTCTTCCCAGCGTTTGAGTAGTCCTCAAAGGCTAGGAGGCGGGAGACAATCTGCTCGGACAGCTCGCAGTCGTCCCGGAAGTCCGCTGCTAACTCCTGGTGCTCTTGACTAAATAGGTGGGTCGCGCGGAACAGACTGACAAAGTTCTCGACTCGGTCAGTCACAGCGATGCTACCGCCGGTCAGCTCTGACAGGGCGGTCTTGCGATCCACTTGATGCCCATCTAAGGTGGCATGCTTGCGGTCGCCGACCCGCCTCGTGATCTTTCGTGTGGCATCGCTTGAGCTGAATGACACTGATATGGCGGAGTCTTCGATCTTGGCATCGAGGTGCTTCGCCGCCTTCCGGAAATGGGCTTCGTTCGTCGTCTTGATCCGCCCGATGTCTCCCGTAATCGCAAAATCGATGGCATCGAAGAACGACGTCTTGCCGAACCCGTTCGGACCGTATAGCACCGTGACATCCGCCCCCAAGCGAAAGGTCTGCGGCTTCCGATACGCCCGAAAAGCCTCGATAGTCACGCTGCTCAGGCGGATTGGCTCGGCGACACGGACGGGCTGAACGACAGTCGTCGCCGCGACCAGTGTCGGACGCAGTGCTTCACCAAATGTGCCGCTTACGCAGTCCTCAACGATTCCGTCCGCGCTTCGGCCGTGCGGGACGACCAAGTACTTGGCAAGGACAGCAGCGACACCAGAGCGCTGCAGAAATGTTTGGGCTGAGGGGGGCCGAAGCGACTGTCCCTCCTGCAGGGGCGAAAGCGGCATGAAGGGCAGCCGCGCGAGAGCTCGGGTGAGCGGTGCCGCGAGAGGAACAACGAACTTGCGACAGAAGTAGACATCTGTCTCGACTCTGGAGCAGAAGCGATCCAGATCAGGAAGATCTGGGTGAACGCAGAACACGAAGGCCAGGTCGAGCGAATCCCAGCTACCTTGTCGTTCCGTGTAGTGCTTCTTAAAGCCGCCATACAGCGACTCGTAGCTCTTCGCAGCGTCACCGTTCGAGAACGCGAACGCCGCGAGCGCATGAGCCGTGCTCAGAAGGACGAGGGGATCGTATTCAGTGTGCACCTGCGCTCGCGAGAGGAGCGCCGCGGGCAGCACCTCGCGCAGATACGTTGCCAG
>JBGTBX010000508.1:0-32986 GCA_041749115.1 Gemmatimonadaceae bacterium | reverse complement strand
TGCCTGAACAGTTCACGCTCCTGACCGAGCAATTTCATGGAGGCGGTGATCGTCAACGCCGGCTCGGTGAGGCCGGGAATCAGCAGGACGAGCGAAATAAGCGTCAGTACCACCGCAATGATGTTGCGCAGGCTCATGAGCCACGCTCCAGTACAACGCCCGAAGTGCCCGTCGCTCTGTCGTACTCCACGATATGAGCCCACTCGGTTGCGTCGGACCGGGCCACCACGGCGACGACGTGCTCCGTATCGCTGACGTTGAACACTTCGTGTGGCACGCCGGGTTCGATGTAGATGAAGTCGCCGGCCGTATTGATGACTTCTTCGCGGCACTTGTCGCCGAACTCATGGCGCACCGTGCCCTGCAGGATATACAACATCACCTCGAACTCCACGTGGATGTGTGCATAGGCGACACCGCTGGGAGGTATTCGTGCCACGTTCATTGACAGATGTTTGGCGGGCACGTTCTTGGCAGAGAGCCCCGCGGCGTAGCGGATGCCGTTCCAGCCGCGGACGTCGCCGCTCCCACGGATGACGTGAATCCCGTCATGGGACTCGACAAATTGGGTCAGATCGATCGGTGCTTCACTCATTTGGTCTCCGTCAGTAAGACTGTCCGACGCGTCCACTTCGTCGGCACAATGATACATCAATCTGTCGTGTCGGCTCGCCGTTGACGAGGCGCCGCCGGGGAGCGAAGGTACACTTTGCCTCTCAGCCCTCTGCCATGTTTTGTGCACTTTTTGTAGCCGCTCAGATCGCGGCCGCCAGCCAGCTCCCCCTCCCCCTCCCCCTCCCCGTCGCGCCTCCGGTGCGGGACATCGCTTTCGCCCGGGATGGTCGCCTCGCTGCATCCATTGAGGGTGACATCTGGGTCCGATCGGGCTCGCGGTGGAGCCGCGTCACGGAAGGTCCCGAGTGGGACCGACAACCCGCGTGGTCGCCGGACGGATCGTTGCTGGTGTTCGCTCGCAATCGTGAGGGCGACGACAATCTCTGGCGCGTCAACATCAGCGGGTCCACCGCGCGCGGCGCTGCTGAACAATTGACTGACAACGTGGAGCCGGATCTTCAGCCCGCGGTGGCCGCAGATGGCACAATCCTCTTTGTCAGAGGATGGCGAACGCAAGCCCGGCTCTGGACACGGTCCGTGGCCGGTGAAGAGAAACGAGTCACAACCGCAACTGCCACCGAAACGTCACCGGTTTTCGCCCCGGATGGACGGCGGTTTGTTTATCTGTACGCTGCCGATCGCACCCGCAGCATTCGATTGCGCACGCTGGGTGACACCAAAGACAGCACCGTGACCTCTGATCGGCCGGCAGATAATCTGACGTGGTCCCCCGATGGGAATCGGATCGCTTTCTCTTCCGGAACGCCGCGAGGGACGATCTACGTGACCACACCCTCCGGCGACTACATAAATGTGGTGGGACTCGCCCGCGGTGACATAGCCTGGTCACCGGATGGACGATCAATTCTGGTAGCCGAGAGGGATTTCTCCGTCCCCGGTTACAATGGCGATCCCGATCGGGTCGGAGATCGCGATGCGAGTGAAACATTCAGCAGCAGCGATCGCCTGGTATCACTGCAAGCCCCCTCGCACATTGTTGTTTCGCCGACCGCCGTAGGCGTAGCGGCGCGTATCTCCCGCCGCGAGCGAAACGCAGAAGCGTTCGATCGTTTCGCCGAACGGATGCGAAACGCGTATCTGGCGTCGCCCGAGATGTCTGCGCAACGAGAGCAATGGAGTGCGATCGCTGCCGCAGTGAGGCCCGAGGCACTCGCGGCCACGACCGACCTCGCACTCGAAACGGTGATGCACAAACTTGTAGGTCGGCGCCCCGCGTTGCGGCCATCCGCAGCCGGCAAGGCCGGGGTCTCGAGCTCGCACCCGGTGGCAACTGCGGCCGGCGTGGAAATGCTCAGCAAGGGTGGCAACGTGGTAGACGCGGCGGTGGCGGTCTCGTTCGCGTTAGGCGTTGTTGAACCGGATGCCAGCGGCATGGGTGGGTACGGTGAAATGCTCGTGCTCAATCGTGGTATGTCCGAGCCAACCCTGATCGAATTCATGTCGCGAGTCCCCGAAGAAGGGGGACTCTCAAATGCTAATCTGCAGCCGGGTGGGAGATATCCGTCGGACGGGCCGATGCTTGCCATGGTGCCAGGCACCGTCTCCGCCATGCATACCGCCTGGAAGAAGTACGGGAGCGGCAAGCTGGCATGGGCCGATCTCATCGCACCAGCTATACGCGCCGCACGCGACGGCTACGAGGTCAGCGACGGTTTTGCCACAACGCTCCGGCTCGAACGCGACCGCTTCGCGAAGTACCCGTCCAGCAAGGCGCTCTTCTTCAACGATGGAACGCCGAAGGTCGCTGGTGACACGGTGAAGAACGCCGACCTTGCGTGGACGCTGGAACAGGTGGCCAAGGGCGGCGCTGATGGGTTCTACAAAGGTGAAGTCGCTCGCCGCCTCGTCGGCGATCTGCGAGGGAAGGGCAACGCCATTCAATTGACTGACCTGTCGCGCTACTTCGCCACGGAGCGCGCCCCGGTCACGACGTCGTATCGGGGACACCAGGTGTACGGAAGCGCACCGCCGGCCAGCGGAGGCACCCTGCTCGCCGCACAGCTGAATAATCTGGAGCAGGCGGGACCGCTCAAGCCCTACTTCGACGACGCACCGTCGTTGCATGCGATGATCGCGGCGTGGCAGCTCACACCATCGTCGCGCAATCGCATCGCAGATCCGGCACTGTGGCCGGTGGACATATCTCCCTTTGTCTCCAAGGACACGGCACGCATTCGTTGGGGTTGCTTTAATCCGAAGGCCGCGTTGACCCCGGCCATGCTCTCGGGCGACACCTTGTCGTGCGCGCTCTCTGCCGCCCCAGCTCAGGGGCGCAACGACCTGCGCGACGACCGGGCACAAACGTCTCCCCTCGACCCGCCTGACGACGGCTTAACCCCTGATGCGATTGCGCCTGCGGAACGTATCGATGCATCGGACATGTGCGAACAGTTTCACGCTGAAGGTGTCGCCTGTCGCGCTCAAGGCACCACATCCTTCGTTGTGGCGGACGCCGACGGCAATGCGGTCGCCGTCACACAAACGCTCGGAACATGGGGAGGAAATTTCTACGTTTCGCCAGGCCTGGGGTTCATCTACAACGACAAGCTCACCTCGTATTCAACGGACGTGAACGGTTACGGGGCCCGGATGCCGTTTGCACGGCACGGCTCCTCACTCTCACCGGCGCTGGTAACATCGGGCAGTGGCAACGATGTGCGCGCAGTGCTGGCGATCGGGGCGGCCGGCAATGCGTGGATCAACTCGGCGGTCTATCAGGGAATTGTAGGCGTGCTCGACTTCGGCCTCACGCCCCAGCAGGCGTTGGAGCAGCCCCGCTTTCTCCCATCTCAGCGCGCGTCTACACGCAGCGGAACCAATGCCGCGGAACGCGAGTTCGTAATCGATATCGAGGATGGCATCGGGCCGGAGGTGTTACAACGGCTGGAGGCGATGGGGCACCATTTCAACAAGATCTCGTTGCGCGGCGAATTGCGCATGGGGTACGGTGCAGCCATCGGCATCCGCGATGGACGGGTGTCCGTAGGTGCAGATCCACGCAGATCGGGCACCGCCGGCGCAATTCCCTGATCGTACGCTTATCTGGAGAACCAATGACTGCCAAAATACAAAAGACTGACGCCGAGTGGCGAGCACAACTGAGTGAAGAGGAGTACAATGTCACGCGCAAGAAGGGGACCGAACGGGCGTTTAGCGGACGGTATTGGGATAACCACGCAAACGGCACGTATGCCTGCGTCTGCTGCGGTCAGCCATTGTTCTCATCCGGCACCAAGTTTGAGTCAGGGACGGGATGGCCGAGCTTTTACGCTCCCCTCGAACCCGGGGCCGTTGCCGAAGAAAGCGATCGCAGCTTTTTCATGAAGCGAACGGAAGTGCTGTGCAGCAGCTGCGACGCCCATCTCGGGCACGTATTTCCGGATGGACCGGCGCCGACTGGTCAGCGATACTGCCTGAACTCGGCGGCGCTGTCGTTTAACGCAGATGGCGAAAAGCCTGAGGGTTCAGGCGGGGCTGAATCGGGAGGTTAGTTCTCCTCCAGCTCACGGGCTCCGCGCCGCAACGTCGTGGTGTGACGGTTCCGGCAGAAAGTGAATCCCGTATGATCGCAAAAGGGGCGAGCGGCTGATCAGCCACTCGCCCCTCTGTCGTATTGCCGCGTAATCCTACAGCCCTTCCAACAGTGCGTCGTTGTTTGCGGTTCCGGCAATCCGCTTGATCATCCACTCCATGGCGGCCTGAGGAGGCATTTGCTGCAGCCCTCGGCGGAGCGTATAAATCGCCTCAAGCTGCTCGGCCTTGTAAAGCTTCTCTTCGCGCCGTGTTCCACTGGCAGCTATATCAAAGGCGGGGAAGATGCGTTTTTCCGAGAGTGCGCGATCCAGCTTGATCTCGCAGTTGCCAGTACCTTTGAATTCCTCGAAGATCACATCGTCCATACGTGATCCGGTCTCGACCAGTGCGGTGGCAATGATGCTGAGGCTACCGCCTCCGTCCTTGGGACTCACCGATCTCGCCGAGCCAAAGAACGCCTTGGGTTTTGCCATGGCGGATGTGTCGAGGCCGCCGGACATCGTGCGTCCGGTGCCGCGCTCCGCCGTGTTGTGGGCGCGAGCCATGCGGGTCAGCGAATCAAGCACGATGACAACGTCCCGTCCAAGTTCCACCATGCGACGTGCGTGCTCGAGAACGATCTCGCACACTTCGACATGCCGTTTAGCCGGTTGATCAAAGCTGGAGGAGACGACCTCGCCAACTCCCCACGAAATGGCCTCGCTGACTTCTTCGGGGCGCTCATCTACCAACAGGATGAGCAGAACGGCCTCGGGATGATTGAGGGCGATCCCTTCGGTAATCGCGTGAAGCAGCATCGTTTTACCGGCTCGCGCCGGAGCCACGATGAGTCCACGCTGTCCGTAGCCGATCGGTGCCATCAGGTCGATGGCTCGTCGCGTCAGCTCCGGGCCCGCTTTGGCGGGCCGTCCCGTCTCAAGTGTTAATCTGCGTTCCGGGTATGTGGCGGTGAGCGAGGCGAAATCAGGGCGCGACGGCTGAGCATCGACCGGCGTGTCATTGATCAGCGTTACTTCGGCACAGACGACCCGGCCGCGATGATCCTTGCCTGTCGTGGCTTCGACGACATCGCCAGGCCTCAGGCCATGCTGCTTGATCAGGGCCGGTGGCAGGAACGCGTCGCCCGGATCGGTCAGGTAGCTGTTTTCGGCGAGACGAACAAACCCGCCCTCACGCGCCGTGTCGAACCATCCCTTTGTTGTGCCGTCGACCGTCACCGGTGCAGACGGTATCTGCTGTTGTTTGCCTTGCTCGCCGCCGCCAGTGCGATGCCCGCGGCGATTGCGCCGCCCCCGCCGCCCGTTGCGTCGGGAGTGATTCTCATCTCCACGATGCCCCTCGTTTCTGGGTTGGTTCCGTCCGCCGTGCTGTTGGCGAGGTTGGTGTTGCTGGCGCTGCTGCTGCTGCTGCTGCTGTTCCTGCTGCGGACGTTCTGCGGCCGGAGCGTTCGGAGGAGAGACAGATTCAGCTGAGCGATGCGGTGCGTCGCTCCCGTTTGATGCGTCGGTTGAGTCTGCTTCCGCCGAGTTTCCGTCGGTGTTTTCGGCAGTTCGTTTTGTGCGGCCGCGGCGTGGCCTCTTGGCCGCCGGGGTGCCCGAGTCGTCGCCGCCGGAGTCGGGCGACGCGCCAGCTTCGGAGGGAGACGTGTCACCCTCGCGGTAAGGATTTGGTTCGCTTGTTGAATCAGTGGCCGTGGACGTCTCTGATGGACGTCGGCCTCGACGATTGGAACGTCGGCGTTCGGGCATTCAAACTTTCGTAATGTGTGGAATGTGCTGACACGTCGGCAGGTGCCGAATGGTGCAGCGGGAGTGCGGAAGTATCTGAGCAGAGGAGCCGTTCACGAACGGGCGCAAAGCGCGCACAGCGCCAGAACGGCAAGTCGCGAGAGAAGCTGAGAGGGACCTACCGTGCGAAAATCGCACACTCGATCGGCGCTCGTACGGCGGGATTTCCTCACGCGTAAACGAGAACCGCTTGACCTGCTAACCAGCGCTTGGCGACTTGACCCAACTGTATGTCAGCCACCCTTCGCCAGCGCGAACCGCTAACTCAACGCCGATACCATGGCGGCAAGTGCCTACGAACATCGCACACCGATCTCGTTCGCGCAAGCTTGAATCATTCGAGTGACGCGCCAGAAAGGCGGGCGCAACCTCTCACCCGTCATGTGGGTGTGATACCCTTCGGGGGCACAGTCGTTCACGCAACGCGCGCTGTTGTATCGAGTTCACGGGTCAGCGCCGCCATCCGCCGGCAGAGGTCGACCATACGTTTGACGGCTGCGAGCTGGTCATCCGTGAGGGATTCCATCTCAAGCAGCTGCGCCTCAGCCATAAGGGCCGCCAGCGGATTGCACAGTCTGTGCTGGAGGCTGGCGACGCGTTTCCCTGCGGCGATGACAGCGAGTTCTCCCGTGGCTAGCACGTTGATCCTTGTCTGACGATAGATTCACGAAATGACGGCAAGCCACATGGATCTGGCCCACGAGCTCGCCCTTCTCGTCTCTGAGTATCGTGCGGAAGGGCAGTTCGCTCAACTCCGGAGTCGACTTTCGGCCCTGGCGCGCCACACGACACCCGACGCGGTCATTTTGGCCGCTGAGCCGTATCGCGATGATCCGAGCATCATCGCGCCATTGTATGAAGTCGTGGTGGAGCGTCAGCCCCGGAACGTTCGGGCGATGGTTATTCTCGCCAACGCCTGGTGGTTGATGGGCGCCGGCCCCGAGGCCGTCGGAGATCTCGCGACGCGCGCGAAGGGCATCGACGCCAGCAATCGCGGAGCGTGGCATCTGTGGGCGCTCTCCGAATCTGATCCGCGGGCGCGTGCCCTCCGCTGGAAAGAGGTCGCCGTGCACTTTCCTGACGACGACCTGGCGCTGGCCAATCTGGCCGACAATGCCGCCGCCGTGGCCAGCGCAGAGCAGGACTACGAGATGCTGGACCTCGCCGTTGCAACGTATGAACAACTGCTCAGTCGCGCGACTCAGGTTGAGCAAAAGAACGCGCTGACCACCGCACTGCAGGCGTTGCGCGGTTGGCGTTTCTGAGTTCATTCGCGCATAGAGAAACTCTCCGCCTGCTCCACCGTATCTAAATCCACGGGCATTTCCCATACGGACAGCGAGGCGACTGATCCATGAGTCTCAGCACGTGGTGGAAGAGCCGCCGCACGGCGGCCGCACAAGGTGCGCCAGCTGACGCTCACGGAGTCCAGGCATCAAAGCGTCTGGTTGCGGTGGCGGCAGTGCTCGTGCTGGGTGCTGTGACATTCGACGCGTGGATTTACACGTGTGGTTTTACAAAATGTCCGTCGCCCGAAGCTGTGCTTTCTCATCGTCCCGCCGAGGGCGGACGTGTGCTCGACCGGCGTGGCCGTCTGATTGGCCGGTTGCAGGTTGTCAATCGCGTGAACGTGCCGCTTTCTCAAGTGCCGAAACACGTTCAGCAGGCCTTCATTGCTACCGAGGATCGCCGCTTCTATACACACGACGGCATTGACTGGCGCGGCTTTGCGCGGTCCGTCACCAGGAACGTGACCAGTCTGAGTGTTCGCGAGGGCTTCAGTACAATCTCGATGCAGGCGGCGCGAACAGGATTTCTCACCGAGCGTCACGCGCTGCGGCGGTCGATCGGCCGCAAGCTTATTGAACTCCGGCTGGCCGGGCTGCTCGAGCGTTCACTCAGCAAAGATCAGATTCTCGAGATGTACGTGAATGCCATTTACCTCGGCAACGGCGTGTACGGTGTGGAGGGGGCAAGCCGCGATCTGTTCGGAAAGAGCGTGTCTCAGCTTAGCGTTTCGGAGGGCGCCGTTCTTGCGGCGATCGCCAAGGGACCGTCCTTGTACACTCCCAAGCGACACTATGATCGTGCGCTCTCACGCCGGGATCTGGTGATCCGTTTGATGCAGCGCGAAGGATTTCTGACGCAGACGGCGGCCGCACGCGCCAGTCGGGATGACATCCGGGTGAAACCCGCGGACTGGCGACCAGCGCAGGAGAATGAATCGTACGCGCTCGATTACGTGCGCGCTTCGGTAGAAACGTTGTTGCGCAACGCCACCGAACGCGGTGGAGAACTCACGGTGCACACATCTCTGGATCTGGATGCGCAGCGCGCAGCTGAACGATCAATACGTAATCACGCCCGGCGCATTGAGCGCGACGTGGGTCGCACCTCGTGGAATGTGTCCGCCCGATCTGCAGAGGAAGGTGTGCAGGGTGCGATGGTAGCTATCGATCCCCGCGACGGCGAGTTGAGGGCAATGGTCGGAGGGCGTGATCACGTACGCGGTGCATTTAACCGAGCGCTGTCGGCACGACGCCAACCCGGGTCAGCGTTCAAGCCGTTCGTGTATGCCGCAGCACTTGGCGCCGGTTTTACACCCGCGACCATGGTGGATGACGAACCTCTGTCGATTCAGGTAGGCAAAGATGTGTGGTCACCGGCGAATTACGGTGATGAGTACCGCGGGTCAGTGACGCTGCGAACGGCACTCACCTGGTCTGCGAACGCAGCGACGGTGCGCGTCTCGAGGGCCGTGGGCGAGCGCCGGGTGGCCGCGCAGGCTCGCCGCAACGGAATCGAAAGTGATATGCACGCCGTTCCGGCCATCGCGCTGGGCGCCGTTGAAGTAACGCCGATTGAACTGGTGACCGCGTACGCGCCGTTCGCCAACGGCGGTGCCCGCGTACACCCACATGTCATTCGAAAGATCAGCCGCGACGATGGCACGGTACTGTGGCGTGGTACCACTCAGATCAATGAACAGGTCATGGATGCGCGTGATGCATTTCAGGTGACATCCATGTTGCGCTCAGTGGTTGATGAGGGAACCGGTCGAGGGGTTCGTTCAGCTGGCGCATACGGCCCGATTGCAGGAAAGACAGGGACCACAAACAATGGCAGCGACGTCTGGTTTGTGGGATACACACCAACGCTGCTCGCCGGTTTCTGGTTTGGTTATGACACGCCGAGGTCGCTGGGATCTGCAGCGTCGGGGGGGCGTTATGCGGCCGTTGCCTGGGGGGATTTCTATCGCGATGGTTGGCGGGAGCGCGTTCGCGCCTGGGACCCACCGGACGGCATGGTCGCGGTGGATATCGATCGCCAGACCGGTAAACGCACCAATCAGTGGTGTGGTGACGGTCGCGCGGAGTGGTTCAAGGCCGGCACCGAACCCACGGACGAATGCGATCGCGGTGATTTTCACTTCGATGTCAACGAACTCGTTGACAATCTGATCGATCAACTGGACGAACGTGAATTGCGCAGGCTGACGCGTGCGTTCCGTGACCTGGTGACTCGATAGCCTGCCCGCGTAACGCACCTCAGATTCGCACGGCCGGTATGCTACGGAGGCCTGATGTTGGCCACCAGCATGAATGGCTGCCGGACGCGCGCTGGCTTCGGAGACTCGCGGGCAGTGGGCTCACTGCGTGATGTGGCGCTGATAGATTGGTGGCGTGACCACAGCTAATTCGCGCTTTCGGGTGGACGCCATTGCACGGGCGCACCGCACCATCGCCAGGGAATTCACGAACTCGCCGCAGTTCGTCGCGGATTCCCTGAGCGATTTGCCGGGTGTGCAGCTCACCCTGAAGGTTGAAACCGTGAACCGCATTCGTTCCTTCAAAGGACGCGGCGCCGACTTTTTTGTTCAGGAGTTCCAGGACGCTTCGACCCGCCTGGTGTGCGCGTCGGCGGGAAACTTCGGTCAGGGCATGGCGGTGGCTGCGGCGAGACGTGGCATGCAACTGGATGTGTTCTCCTCTCTCCACGCAAATCCGCTGAAAGTCCAACGGATGGCCGCGTTAGGCGCTTCAGTGCATCAAGCTGGAGAGGACTTTGATGCGGCGAAAGCAGCGGGCCGCCTGTATGCCGACGAAGTGGGTGGGCTGTTCGTGGAGGATGGATGCCAACGCGAGATCTCCGAAGGTGCTGGTACGATCGGCCTCGAAATGCTGCGCGACACGAACGGGCTGGACGCCGTAGTGCTGCCGCTGGGAAACGGTGCCTTGATCGGTGGCGTAGCGACATGGATCAAAGCACACGCGCCTCAGATTCAGGTCATCGGTATCTGTGCCGGCGCGGCGCCTGCCATGGAACAGAGCTGGCGTGCGCGCAAGGTGATCGAGACAGCCACAGCGAATACGATCGCCGATGGCATCGCGGTCCGCGTCCCGATTCCAGAAAGTGTCGTCGATCTGCAGGGCATTGTGGATGACGTCCTGCTGATCGATGAGGCCGCGATAGTCGCCGGCATGAAGCTCGCCTTGCACTCACTCGGCATGGTATTGGAACCCGCGGGTGCGGTAGGTCTCGCTGGTGTTCAGCAGCATGCGGCGCGCTTCAAGGGTTTGCGCGTTGCCACGGTACTGACCGGTGCCAACGCCAGCGAGCAGGATGTGGCTCGCCTCTTCACCCCTGCGAGATGATGCCGCGCCAGTTGTCCTGCCCGCCCTTATAGCCCGGGAAGATCAGTTCAGGGGAGGTGTGGCCGAGGTGTTTCGCAGTCACCTCACTGAACACTGCGCGAAAATCTGTGGTTAACGCCAGATCGCGCCCTTCATAAAGCTGCTCGCGCTCCAATCCCGGCCAGTCACCATGCACTCTTCCGCCAGCGACTGATCCGCCGATTGCAAACATCGCACCGGCATGGCCGTGGTCGGTGCCGCCGGTGCCATTTTGTTTTGCCATGCGGCCAAACTCCGACATGGTCAGAACGACAATCTCGTTCATCCGTGATCCCATGTCTGTCACGAACGCGGTGATCGCCGAGGAAAAATCACGCAGGCGCACCGCAAACTGTCCGTTGGCCGCTCCCTGATTGACGTGGGTGTCCCACCCGCCCACGTCGGCGAACGCAACCTCGACTCCCACGCCGCTCTTGATAAGCTGCGCGATCTCCAGCATGCGCTGCCCGAACTGCGACCGAGGGTACTCCGCGCCGTTGGCAGGCCGGTATTGCTGAGGGTTCGCGGACTTGAGCATCCGCACCGCATCGAACATTTCGCGTCCGGAGGCATGAACCAGATCTGCCCGCCCGGTTTGATACAGCTGCTCGAGGCGCGCAGCAGACGTCCCAGTGGCCCGCAGCGAGAAGTCCCCAAGCGAGGCCATCGCCAGCACGGGAGCGCCGCCGTCGAGGATACGCGGTGTCTGCGCCGTCATCGACACGGCACGGAACGGTGTTGTTTCTGTGGTGCACGCCTCGCAGGTGCCCGAGAGAGCCAGATATCTGTTGAGCCACCCATCGCGCGTACCCTTGTTGTCGGGCGTGCCGCTTTCCATGTAATCCTGTGCATCAAAATGCGATCGGGTCGCGCTGGGACTGCCGACGGCGTGAATCGGCGCCAGAATTCCGTCGCGGTACAACGGAGCGAAGCTTTCGAGCGCGGGATGCAGTCCAAAGTGACCGTCGAGATCTATTGCACTCCCCGCTTGCCCTGCCTTGGGTGCATCAATTCCGATATTGGGTCTCAGCGTGCGATACGCACGGTCTCCGAACGGGACGACCATGTTCAACGCATCGGCCGCGCCCCGTTGAAAGAGACACACCAGAACTTTTCCGTTCCGTCGCGTGGGTAAAGCGGGCGCCGCAAAAGCGACACGCCGTAGAAACGACGGGCTCAACCCCATGGTGACAAGGGCGAGCGCGCCGGAACGGACAAAAGCTCGACGGAACATGACTAACGCTCCTCACCTGTGGCTGTATGAAGTCGGGCGTCGCCGCGAAGCAGCAACCCGGGAAGAAATGCGCAAACTGCCGATTCTGTCGTCATATCTATCGCCGCTGGAACTCGGGTGAACCAAGCGCCAACCCAACGAGCTGCTCCAGCGTGCTAAGCGGGCGATTCGCACCAAGCTGCAGTTGGGCCGCTCGCCCGCGCCGCTCAGTTGGGCCCTGACCGGTACGTCGCATGTTGGTATTCACATCCGTGTCCGCGCCCCGCATCAGTGGGTTTTCACCACTGAGCATTATCGCTCTTGTCTCCGATGACACGTCGCCGCCGAGCAGCAGATCTACCACGGCATTTATCTGAACGTCTTTCGGGGAACCCTGCAGCTCGGAGAACCGTGGTGTATTCGCGACGCCTGTGCCAGGAAGGCGGCCCGATGCAAAGAACATCCCAAGATTTATGCGATTAAGAATTGCGCCGGTGTTCATCCACTCGGTGCCGGTTTCGGGCCACCCGTCCGGCGTTTGTCGGCCGTAAATGGGCTGCCCCAGGCGCGCCGCGAGCGCGGCCGTGAACATTGTGGTATCTGCGGCGCCGCCTAGTGCGCGTACACTGCTCGCGATCAACTCAAACGGGCTCTTTACCTTGGCCTTGTAGGCATCCCTCGAGAAAAATTCGGGCGACGTGACGATGGTTCGCAGCACCTCACGGATATCGCCGCGTGTGCGCGTGAACGTGTCAGCGGCGCGATCAACGATCGAAGCGGGTGGTTCATCACTGATAAACCGCACGCACAGCTTGCGCGCAATGTGGCGCGCCGTAGCTGGATGCGCCGCAATGATATTCAGAACCTGCTCGCCGTCCTCGACGCCTCGGCCCGCAGGTAACTTGACGCCCAGAACGGTTTTCTCCCCCGCATCGTGTGTGGTCGGATTAAACAGGAAATCGCCGTCGATCACCATGCGCGGAGCAACGCGGCGTGCTCGATTGTTCTGCATTACAGCAACATTGGAGAGGCCTGGCGGAACGACTCCCCATCCCGTCAAGGCGCGCGCCACTTCGATGACGTCCTGTTGCGTGTATCCACCATCGGCACCAAGCGTGTGCAGTTCAAGGAGTTCCCGCGCGTAGTTCTCGTTGAGACCTTTGGGGCGCCGCGCCGCGATTTGGGCAGCGCGCTGTTGCTGTTCCGGGGTCATGCGCTGTTGCGCCCGTCGTCGTTGCGCCGCGGGCAGGCCACCCGCAGTGGTTTGGCGTCCGCTGTCGGCCACAGACTGCGCGTTGTCCAGATAGATCAGCATCGCTGAACTGTGTGCCACGGCACCCAGAAGTTCACGGAAATCGCCGAGGGCGTGCGGTCGGATGGCGTCGTACTCGAAGGACGGTATCGCGTAGCGCATCCGCTGGTTCTTGCCAATGAATACGTTGAAATGATTGAGCCAGAAATCGACCATCACTTCATTCAATTGGCGTTCCGATGCAACAGCGCGGGCAAGCCGGGATGACATGAGCTCCACATCAACAACGCGGCGCTCTCGTGCCTCGCGACGCAACGCAGCTGAATCGATCATCGATCCTTGAGCATTCCGTGCGGCGCGCAGCGCCGCGTTGGCCGGTGGGAACTCGCGGGCGAGTTGGGCAGGCGACTTGCGCAGGTGCTGATACGATGCACTCAGCCGGTCGCCTGGGGCATCGGCAAGTTTCTCTGGATTAAGCTGTTGGTCGATCCAGCGTACCAGCCCCATGCGTTGCATGGCCTCGATCTGTCCCGGCCGCGGGCCAAAGCCCAGTCGGTGCGCGACGTGCAGCAAACGCTCGCGTTCGGTGAGGTCGCTGTCCCGTGCGATCAGCGCTCGGCCCGCATCTAACGCGACCGTCAATCGCGGCTCCACCGCGCCGGTCCGTTCCTGATGTACCGCCGCAGCGCCAACGAATGTCGTTGCGCCGAGGATGATCGCGAATCGCATCCTGCCTCCCGGAGTTGTGCTCTAACCCCTTGGACGTTGGCGTGACCTCCCGCGTTAACAGTCGCAGCGAAAGTCCGGGCTGCAGACGCCTCCTATCGCTTGGTCTACGCCGGCGACATGTCCAAACCTCAGCGCGCCGGTGAGTGAGAGGCTTTAGTTGCCCTTCATCATGTAGCCGACGCCGCGCACGGTGTGGAGCACCGTGCTGGAACCCTCTGGTTCAATCTTTTTCCGCAGATAGTTGATGTAGACGTCGACGATGTTTGTACCGGGGTCGAAGTCCTGGCGCCACACGTTTTCGGAGATCTGTTCGCGCGACACCGCGATTCCGGCGTGGCGCATGAGGTACTCGAGCAATGCGTATTCCTTTTGTGTCAGTGAGATCTCGACCTCTCCACGGCGCACCGCACGGGTTACCGTGTCTATCGTGAGGTCGCTGACTTTCATGACGGTCGATCCCGCACGGATCTCGGCGCGACGCAGCAAAGCCGCAATGCGAGCCAGCAGCTCGGAGGTGTCGAAGGGTTTGGTGAGATAGTCATCAGCGCCAGCGGAGAGACCTTCGACTTTGTCGTGCACCGTATCGTGAGCTGTGAGCATCATGATCGGCGCGGTGACGCCGCGGTTTCGCAGATCGCGTGCAACCTCGAAGCCGTTCATTCTCGGGAGCCCCACGTCGAGCAGTATCAGGTCGGCCTCGTGCTTCAGCGTCTGGGCGATGGCTTCTTCGCCATCAATCGCCGTCTCGACTGCGTAATCGTACGCTTCCAGAGATCGCCGTATCACGTCACGAGCATCCTCTCGGTCCTCGACGATAAGGATGCGCTTGCCGATCAGGCTTTGTATCTGGGACATCTTGGAGTCACTCGGGGCTGCGGGAACAGGCATCGCCGCCGCGGCTGAGCTCGTTACGGCGATCATAAATTAGGAAGGGAACCGGGTGAATACATCACGCGTTACGAATTGTCACGACAAATGTATCCCAAATTGTAGACGCTTCGTCTCGATGTCACAACGGTAAAGTGCCGCTGATTTCCGCTGAGAAATGGCTCATGTAGGGTGGTGGCTCTTTGGTGGTGTCACACGGGTACGCAATCGGTACAGTGGTATGTGGCGCGGTATCGATTTTGCGGATTAGTGTCCGCACGTGTGCTGGTGGGGTCTGCAATTGGAAGGCTCCAACCGGCTCTTCGCGATGGCGCAACAGGGCGCTTTGCGGGAAGAGTCGGTCGTTTTCTAGCAAAGGAGGGGCAGCAAATGGATGTCCTCGTAATGCTCGAGGATCGCCCCGAACACTCCACGGTTTTGGCGCATGTGAACTCGGCGCCGTCACCGCTCAATTCCGATCGTCCCGGCCGGGATGTGGTCACGCTCTTTGGTGCACCGACACCCGAACGGTTGGCGATGGCTTTGGCGGTGGCTGTCGAGTCACATCGCGGACCTTTCGAGCGTTCTGACGCGATTCGACACGTCGCGCTGTGGCCGGAGCGTGGCGCCGTGGGCGATGCGGCCTGGAGGGACGAAACGTCTGGTGATTTGATCACCCACGACATCGCGATCTCCAATGAAATTCTTACCGATACAGCTGGCGATTTGCTGCATGAGTGTGGTCGTTCGATCAGACGGCTGGTGGCAGGACTGACGATGCCCGATTGGCCCGAAGGGAGCAGAAGGGCGATTCGGTTCTCATTGTCCGCCGAATCAGTGCTTCCCGTCGGTCAGCTTCAGGAAACTGTCCTCGACTCTTACCGTCAGGCCGATGGCCTTGGCGTCGACTCCGAAGGAGACTGAATCGATCAATTTTCTTGTCTGCGCAGGCTGATAGGATGAGTTGGACCGAGGGGCTGGCCGCTGAGTGCGGCCGGCCCTTCGCGTTTCCCGGTGGTCGAGTCCACGCGGCCGGATTTTGAGCGAGGTGCGTCGGAACTCCGGCCGACGCGATGGAAGGTCGGTTCCTCTCCCGTCCTTGACGTTCGCAGGATGCGGGGCCAACTCTGGTCACCACTTTCGTTAACGGGAGCGAGCAACGATGCGCGAGTATCACGCGAACGACATCCGCAACGTGGCGGTCGTCGGACATGGTGCCAGCGGCAAGACAACTCTGGTCGACGCCCTGGCCTTTGTCTCCGGCACCTCCAAGCGACACGGCACGATCAAGGATGGCACCACTCTCACCGATTTCGCCCCCGAAGAGACGGAGCGGGGGTACTCAATTAATCTGGGGTGCGCGTTTGCGGAGTGGAATGACACGAAGATTAATCTGCTGGACGCCCCCGGTTACCTCGATTTTCGTGGCGACGCTGTCGCGGGTTTGGCAGCGGCCGATGGAGTGATCTGCGTAGTGAGCGCCACCGCGGCGGTTGAGGTAGGTACCGAGAAGATGTTCCGTGAAGCGGTCACTCGGGGTGATCCGATTCTTTTCGCCATCTCCATGATGGACAAGGAATACGCAGACTTCGACCGAGCGTATATGCAGGTCAAGGAGAAGCTCAGCAGCAAGGTTGTTCCCGTCGAAATCCCGATTGGTTCGGGCGCGTCGTTCACCGGCGTGATGAATCTGTTCACCCGCAAGGCCTACATATATCCACCGGGAAGTCGCACGGGCGAGTACACGGAGACCGGCATTCCCGCTGAACATCAGGCGACGTTCGATAAGTACCGCGAGCAGCTTCTCGAAGCGATTTCGGTCACGGACGACACGTTGCTGGAACGATACCTTGAAGAAGGAGAAATCGGCCGGGACGAGGCGATTCACGGCATGAAAGACGCCATGAAACGTATGGATTTGTACCCGCTCTTTGCGGTGTCGGCGGAGTATGCTATCGGCATTCATGCGATGCTGACGGAATTGGTTCAGCTGATGCCATCTGCGTGGGAAATGGAGGAGATCCACGCGTTCCGCGGAGCCGAGGGGGCACGCACGGTGGAGATCCACGCGAACGACGACGATCCCTTCACCGCGCTCGTCTTCAAGACCGCGTCGGAGCCTCACGTCGGTGATCTCACCTATTTTCGTATCTTCTCAGGACACGTCACGAGTGGGCAGGAAGTGTTCAACGCAACCCGGGATGTCGCCGAGAAGATGGGGCACATTTCCGTAGCGCTCGGCAAGGAACGCATCGAAGTGCCGGCGCTGTATGCGGGCGATATCGGCTGTGTTGCAAAGCTGCGCAATACACACACCAACGACACACTGTCGACGCGGGAGCATCCCGTACGTCTTCCGCAGATCGAGTTTCCGCAGCCCGTGGTTGAGTTTGCTGTGCACGCCTCGTCGCGCAACGATGAAGAAAAGCTCCAACCTGCGTTACATAAGCTGCACGATGAAGATCCGACCTTCGAGACACACTACGACAGTGAAACACACGAGACGATCATCGCCGGACTTGGCGAAAGACATCTGGATGTGTGTATTGCGAAGCTGAAGCGCAAAAATGGTGTGTCGGCGGAACTCACGCGGCCACGGATCGCATATCGCGAAACGTTGACCGCAAAGGGGGACGGGCAGGGGCGCCACAAGAAGCAATCTGGTGGACGCGGACAGTTCGGCGACTGCTGGGTGCGCATGGCACCGCGCAGCAGGGGTGCGGGTTATCATTTTGTCGACAAGATTGTCGGAGGCGTGATTCCGTCGGGTTTCCGTCCCGCGATCGACAAGGGCATTCAGGAAGCGGCCGCTCGTGGAATGTTGGCCGGGTATCCGCTGGTTGATTTTGAGGTAGAGCTGTACGATGGCTCGTACCACTCAGTGGATTCCAACGAGATGTCGTTCAAGATGGCGGGTATTCAGGCCTTCAAGAGTGTGGCGCATAAGTGTCGCCCCGTGCTCCTTGAGCCGCTGCACGAGGTCGAGATCACCGTGCCGGGCGATTTTCTCGGCGATGTCATGGGTGACCTGAACCAGCGCCGCGGACGGATTCTTGGTACCACGACCAGAGAAGACGGCACGAATTCAGTAACGGCCGTTGTTCCGCAGGCGGAGCTGCACCTTTATGCCACGCAGCTGAATTCTCTGACGCACGGGCACGGATCGTATGCACATCGGCACATGGGGTACGAGCAGATGCCAACGGAAACTGCCACTCGCGTGATCGCCGAATCGGCCAGTCGGCGCAAGGAGGAGAGCGAAGAGGCGTAGGGCGCCGCCGGATGATATCAGGGAGATGGTTCGGCGCACTCTCGATCATAGCTACTCACGCGAGTCGGTCGCAGGATCAGCGCGTCCTGGCCTGTCGATGTAGTGCAATTGAACACACTGCGACGATCTACCAGAGGACATCGACGCCAAACTCGCCAACGAACGCACGATCCGGGGTGACAAGTATTGCATCAATCTGAAGCGCCTGTGCCGCCAGCAGCCGATCAAACGGATCGCGATGCTCGCTCTCGAACTGACCGGCCCGAACGGCAGCGTGGGCGCCGAGTTCGAGTACCTTGAACGCGTCAGACTCGACGAGATATGCGAAGTCGTTAAGCATGGATGGAGGAACTCGCAGCTTACCGATTCTGACTTTGGTCGCAATTTCGAAAGCTGAGACGGTGCTTACGTAGATCGGCCGGGTGAGCGAGGACAGCAATGCGGCGCGGGCCCTCCGGGTCAGGCGCGGGCTGTCCGCATGCCAAAGGATGAATGCCGCCGTGTCCAGGAGCAGGGGGCCGTCGGTCGACCCTACACTCCCCATGTGTCAGCATCCTCTGGCGAGAGCGGATCGAAAGCGTCGTCATCGAAAGAAATGGCGCCCGCGAGGCGGCCGGGTTTTGGCTGCGGATTGTAAGGTCGAATTTCGACGAGCGGCTGCCCGTTGACGCTTATTACGCACGCTTCGCCTGACGCGGCGACCTCGCGCACAAGGGCCGCGAGCTTGGCCTTTGCTTCCGAGATGGGTACATAGCTCATCAAAGGCTCCTGACCTACGAATATAGTCAATTTAGTATGACCAATCTTGAAGGTCAACTCGGCCTGTTCGTGCTTCTGCAGGACCGCGAAGAGATCCGAAGCCGGGTGAGAGGCGTTTCTTATGCACAACGTCCCTTACCCCACCTGCCATGATCCGCCGACGCTTTATACAGCATGCGATGAGCGCTGCTGTTGCTCCTATGGTCCTCAAGGCCCAGCTCGTTTCCGCCCAGACGGCCGCAGGCGACGCACAGATTCCCAAGCTGGTCAAGTCTGAGGCCGAGTGGCGGCGGATTCTGTCGAAGGAAGCGTATGAGGTACTCCGGAAGGAAGACACCGAGCGTCCGTCCTCGAGTCCCCTGGCCACGGAGTCACGCGATGGAACCTATATCTGTGCAGGTTGCTTTCTCCCATTGTTCAACGCAGCCGACAAGTTCGAGAGCGGAACGGGATGGCCAAGTTTCAGTCGACCGATCGCGAACCGTATCAACACCAAACGCGATTTCAAGCTGATCCTGCCGAGAACGGAGTATCACTGCGCGCGCTGCAGTGGACATCAGGGGCATCGGTTTAATGACGGACCTGAACCGCGTGGCGAGCGTTGGTGCAACAACGGGCTGGCGCTGCAGTTCGTTCCAGCCGGTGAAGACCTTCCTGCACTCCGGAGTTGACCATGAAATTTCTGACTATGGCGGGAATCGCCGTTGTCGCACTGGCAGTTCAACGGCCAGTTGTCACATCCTCGACGACCACGTCCGCCCCCACGCCCCCGGCAGCCGAAATGGCCACGAAACTTGCGACGTTCGCCGGTGGATGCTTCTGGTGCATGGAACCACCATTCGATAAGCTGGACGGTGTTGTGTCCACAACGTCGGGTTATACCGGCGGTACGCTGCTGAATCCCACGTACGAACAGGTATCTGCCGGCGGCACCGGTCACGCCGAAGTTGTGCAGGTCGTGTACGATCCTTCGAAAGTGTCCTATGAGACGCTACTTACAACATTCTGGCACAACATCGATCCGCTCACCGCGAATCGGCAATTCTGCGACGCGGGGTCCCAGTACCGTTCAGCGGTGTTCTATCATGATGAAGAGCAACGAGCAGCGGCCCTCGCGTCACGGGATGCGCTACAGACCGGGCATTTCACACAGCCCATCGTGACGGAGATTGTCGCCGCATCGCGTTTCTATCCGGCAGAGGAGTACCACCAGAACTACTACCAGAAGAATCCGATCAGGTACAAGTTTTACCGATCCCGTTGTGGGCGCGACGACCGGCTTGAGGAGTTGTGGGGTTCAACAAAACACGATGCCGCCGGGAGCAGTTTACAGCAAACGAGCCAGCGATAATTGCGCGTGGCGCACACACCGGAACAGCACGCGGCTGGTCAGCGACGGCTTAACATTGTGCGGGAAACCGAGCTTCGCGCACGTTTGTTGGCGCGCGATGAGCGCGCACTCGCCGACCTGGTGCATCAAATGACACCGTGGCTCATGGGTGTGTCGCAGTCGATTTTACGAGACGTCAGCGACGCCGAAGAAGTGGTTCTGGATTCCTTCCGCGTCGCATGGGATCGCATCGGGCTGGTTGATGATCCTGATCTGGATCTGGCGTCGTGGTTGCTTCGAATAACGCGAAACCGGGCGATTGATCGACTGCGGTCGCGCAGACGTTTGCTTTCGGCGGTGACCCGAGCTGATTCGGCCGGGGTGCTCGCTGATGGTGTGGTCAACGCCGTGGAACCTAACGAGGCAGCACAGCCTGGGTGGCATGTCCATGGAATGGTCCATGCCGCTGTGGAGGCGTTACCCGAGGAGCAGCGAACGGCGCTCCGCCTGGCGTTTTACCATGGCCTCACGCAGTCGGAGATCGCCACGCAGCTGGGGGCGCCGCTCGGCACCATAAAGACCCGTCTCAGATTAGCATTCTCGAAACTTCGTGTCACTCTCGCACCGCTGAAGGGGTGGACTCTATGATCCCGCACGACTGGTACGTCGAGCATCGTGTTGAGTTCGTCGCACGGACGCTGGAAACAGATGACGAACAGCGCTTTGCTGATCACGTCGCGCGTTGCGACGAATGCGCCGCTGAGGTTCGGGCAATTGCGCAGGAGCTGTCGTGGCTCCCCATGGGGGTTCAGCCGCAGCAACCCCGCCCCGGGCTGGAACGTCGAATTGTGCAAACACTCCTCGGCGAGCGACGGCCACCGGTATGGCGACGTGCGCTGGCTCCGCTGGCCGTCGCCGCGTCTCTCTTTGTGGCTTTTGGACTGTATGTCCCGCAGAAACGTCAGATGAATGAACTGGAACGTACGCTCGCGAGCACGAGCAGCGAACTGATGTCGCTGCGGGATTCCCTTTCCATTATGCATCAAGCGGCACGCGTGCTCCAGACCAGCATTTCCATGGATGGTCACGATGGCGGATTATTGATTTTTGCCGACGATGTGTCACATCGATGGAACGTTGTAGTGCACGGCCTGCCGCAGGCGCCGGACGGCGAGCAGTATCAGTTCTGGTTCATTCTGTCGGATGGCATGGTGCGAGCAGCAACAGTGAGTGCGGAGCCAGGGCGACCAGCGTTCCTTACCCTGGGAATGCCGTCCGCAGGTGGAACCGTAATGGGTGCCTCACTCACCATGGAGCCGATGACAAACACCTCGCAGCAACCTCGCGGCAAAGCACTGGCCAAACTGATGTTGTAGCGTGAGAGATCCGAATCGCGCTGAGCGGCGTTTTTTGAGTGACGCAGAAACACACGTGCCGCACTCAACCTCTGGAGAATTCATGTTACACACACGCGCAGCAAAACGCATTACTCAGCTCGCGGTCGCGATGCTGGCAGTCTCTCTCGCAGGAAGCGCCGGATCAGCACAGGGAGACTCTACAATGAAAAAGAGCGCGACGAAGCAGGCTGAAATGGCGAAGGACAGTGCCGGCAAGGCGGCAGCGATGAAAAAGGACGCGATGAAGGGCGACGGAATGGCGAAGGAAGCTGCGATGAAATCCGATGGTTTGATGAGGGATGGGATGAAGTCGGATGGCATGAAGTCGGATGGCATGAACAAGGATGCCATGAAGGAAGATGCCATGAAGATGGATGCCATGAAGGGCGATGCCATGGACAAGGTGGTTCCCCCTGCACTTAACCTCGATGCGCGCGGAGTCGCCCTGCACGGATATGATCCCGTCGCATACTTCACGGCGCACAAGCCCGAAACGGGCAACGAAAAGTTCAGCGTCACTCGCGCTGGAGCAACGTATCACTTTGCGAGCGCCGCAAACCGCGATCTGTTCGCTGCGAACCCGGCATCGTACACCCCGCAGTACGGCGGGTACTGTGCAATGGGCGTCGCGCTTAACAAAAAACTGGATGTCGATCCAAAGGCATGGCGTGTGGTTGATGGTAAGCTGTATCTCAACGTCAGCAAGAAAGTCCAGAGCGAGTGGGCCAAGGACGTTCCGGGGAACATTCGGAAGGCTGAGACCAACTGGCCCGGGATTCGCCAGATCCCTGCCAGCGAGCTGTAGGCCGTGTTGAACTTCCGATCGTCGGGGAGGCTCCGGCTTCCCCAACGCTTTGCCATGCTGCCGCTGTGGCTGGGGCTCCTTGTTATTCCAGCAGCGGTGACCCCTGACGTCGACTTTCTCGCGTTTGAATCACCCGTCGCAGCCGGAGCTACTCTGCCAGCGGATTGGGGAGTGCGAGCAGTGCGTGGGCACGACGCACCCACCACGCAGATTCGCGACGAGGAGGACGGCACACACCTCGTGGTCATGGGAAAAGGAAAGGCGGCGTGGTTTCACCGACAACTCGAGCAGCCCATCGCTGAGGTGACGGGCAAGCTTGTTTGGTCATGGCGCATAGATGAATCACCGCCCACGATCAACTTGGCGCATGAATCCACCGATGATTCACCCATGCGGGTATTCGTAGTTTTCGGCCAGCCAGGATTCTTCGGGCGACCTCCTCGAACGATTTTCTACACGTTTGGCGGCGGCGAAGCGGACGGCTATGCACGGCGCAGTTTTGCGTCGGACCGCGCTCATGTCATACGTGTGGATGGCGCGCCCGAAATCGGCTTCTGGCGCGACAACGCGGTCGATCCGTTTGTGGACTTCAGGCGCGTGTGGGACGCCTCTCCCCCGCCGATTACCGCGGTTGGCATAATGCAGGACACCGATCAAACGGGCGCACGGGCCAAAGCGGCGCTGCGCTATCTCAAGTGGATACCAAACCAATGAACCGAACGAACGTAGTCGTGAAGAGCGCGCTGCTGCTCCTGACAGTTGCTTGTAGTGGCGCTACGCCGCCAATGGCGCCTGACGCCAATCCGGTGGATCCCATGGTGCAGCTCCCCACCGGTAGTGGCGTCGTAGGTCGCTTCGTCGGTGTCGGGCATCAGGGCTCCGGGACGGTGCGTTTTACGGCTGAGAACGGCGTTGGGCATCTCGAATTCTCAAGTGACTTCGTGGTGTCCGGAGTCCCCGGACCCTTCGTGTACCTGAATACCACGAACAACGCCAACACCGGGCGTCCCCTGCGAATCGCCGCATTGAAGAGCGCGCGAGGTGCCCAGTCATACACGTTCCAACTCCCGGTAGGTCTCACCTACACGTGGGTGCTTGTGTGGTGCGATCCGTTCAACGTACCGGTCGCCGAGGCACCGATCCCTGCCACGCCGTAGGCGGAGCGGCCGGCTGGTCGTGGCCGGATGATGGCACCCCGCGACTTCAGTTGCGCTCGCCGCGCAAAATGGTGCTGACAACCCCGACAGCGTACACGCGGCCTTGTCCGGGTTCACCCCATAGCTGAATCAACAGGGAAGTCGTCGGCGAAGGTACCGTCGTCCAATTGGCGCCGTCGAAACGCAGAATGAGGCCGTCCTCGCCCGCCACGTACACATCAACCGGGCTCGAGCCCCACACCGTCCGCAAAGCCTTCGTCGTAGGTACCGGCACCTTGTACCACTGTACGCCATCGTAGCGCATCGCGGTGCCCTTTTCTCCCACCACAAAAATGTCGCGTTCGCTGCTTCCCCAGATCGCGCGCAGCGGTTCCGTGGCAGGCGTCGGCTGGCGGCGCCAGCTCGACCCGTCGTAGTGCAGCACAATGCCGCTGTCACCCACGACCCAGACGTTGTTCGCAGCCAGTCCCCAGATGTGTCGCAGATATGCCGTCGTGGGCACGTTCATCTCCTGCCACGTTCCGTTCTTCGATTCGAGAATGGTCCCCCGCTCACCGACGATAAACGACGTCTGCGGCGATGCCGACCAAACCGCGCGCAACAAAATGATCTGCGACAGTGCCTGCGATTGCCATTGTGTGCCGTTAAACCGCCAGATGGTGCCAGTATCGCCCACGGCTACGACGTCGTTGGGGCCCGTGCCATGGATGCCGAAGAGTGTTCGCGATGGAGGGAACGGCGCGATGTCCCACCCCGAGCCGACGGAACGCTTGAGCAGTGACCCTCCACCTCCGCCACTGAATACTGTCCCATCTCCCGCCCCCCATGCAGCCACCAACGTGGGCGCACCGATTTCAGTCTCCCACACACTGGGAGCGATCTCGCGCACGACCGTTGCATCCCAGCCCGCCATCACAGCACGCCCGTTGTTGTCGCCAAAAATGGCGCGAAGGTTTTGCCCCGTGGCAGGATTCGGCTGCGTCACCCAGGAAGTCCCGTTGTATCGCAGCACCGCGCCGGTGTTGCCGACCGCATAGACGTCGCGCGGGCCTCGACCCCAGAGCGCAAAAAGATTCCGGTTTGTTGGAGGGGGCTGCAGCTGCCACGATGTGCCGTCGTAATGCAACAATGTGCCGTTGATCCCGGCGGCCCAGATGTCGTTCGCAGCAGACCCCCAGATCGCAAAGAGGCCGCCCTGCGTCGGAGAAACACTCGGCGTCCACGACGTACCGTCGTAGTGCACGATGACACCATTCTGACCCACGGCCCACACGTCATTGGGCGACGCGGCCCAGATGCCCCACAGTTCCCAATTGTTTCCCGTCGTCATGATGCGCCACTGCTGCCCGTCATATCGCAGAATGGTGCCGCGGACCCCGGACACGAATATATCCGTGCTGCTTAGTCCATAGATGTCGAGCAGCAGTTCACCGGTCGGTGACGCGACGGTATTCCACGCACCGCCCGTACGCCGCATGATCGTGCCAGCTCCTCCCACAGCCCATACGTCGTTGGCGGAGCTGCCCCACACACCCACAAGCGTCTCGGCGATACCTGTCGGCACCAGCGACCACGAACCCGTTGACCGCTCAAAAATGGCGCCGTCCTGACCTACGGCTACCGCGTACGGTGAGGTGGCATCCGCCCACATGCCGAGCAGGGATGCGTCGCTCACGCCCTGCCGTTCAATGAAGAACGTAACGGGGCGCGCGGCATCCACGACCGAAATCTCGGACGTGCCGGTCATGTTTGCGACACGAGCGTCGATGGAGGCGGTGCCACGCGTAACTGCCAGAACGCGGCCGCTGGCGTCTACGCTGGCCACGTTGGGTGCACTGCTGCGCCACGTCACGCTCGATGCGGGGGACGCCTGACCGCCGGCATCAAGCAACTCACCGCGCAATGTGGTGCTGAGCCCGGGTGATAACCACGCGGTTGCAGGAACCACACGAAGCTGCGAGGGCGTGCCCAGTGGTTCGGGAGGGTGTGCCTCAGCACAAGCACCAACAACAACAGCGATCACGAGCCCCTTTCCGAACCGCAGCATAACCAAAGAACTCCTTCCCTGAACTAGACCTTGTGAAAGACCAGTCGCGCGGCCTCTCGGCGATCTTCTGCTGTGTAAACCGTGAAGTCGTCGAAGAACGCAGGTGCCTCGCGTTGCATGATGCGCACGATGATGATCGCGAGTCGGCGGATTTCCATCTCAGCCCCTTCGCTGCTTCGCAGTTCAAGCATTGTGCGCCATGCCCGAACATTGCCGGTAACGACGATCTTGGTCTCTGTGGAGTTCGGAAGTACACCGCGTGCTGCCTCGCGTGCCATCTTGCGCCGGTGTACCCGATCTTCTACCCAGGAGTACCGCTCCATCAATTGCTCCACGAGGGCAATGTATGAGGCGAGTGCCGATTCCACCTGTTGCCGCCAGACCGTCAGAAGTGAGTCGTCGTCAAGTATTGCGGGCGGTACGACAAAGGCGGCATCCGATTCGTCGACGTAGCGCTGACTCAGCTGTGAATACGCGAAACCGGCGCGGTGGCGGACGAGCTCATGCGTCAACGAGCGCGAGACCCCTTCGAGGAGGAGCGAGAAGTTGGCGTGCTCCAGCACACTGCCGTGGCCCTGTTTGAGGATGTTCCCCAGATACTCACGCGTCGATCGGCTCGCCGGATTTCGCTGGCTCATGTAACACAACCGGCCCGCATACTCGGCGAGCTGCTCTCCCGAGGTGGCGTCTCCCATCCAGTTCACCGGCAGGTGCTCCGGCTCCACAAACGCGGGGCGAGAGATGACGGTGACGCGTGGCTCGTGAAAAAACATTTGGTTCGGCGCTCGGTTGTGAGAAGGGGGCAGTTGCGACGACGCCGTGCAACCTAGCCGGATGGGCCGATCATCTCCAGACGATTCATGGCGTAACTGCGCTCGCGTTCGACATGGTCCAACGCGCTGCGCGCAGCGGCAGGGAGCGCGGGCGTGAGGTCCGCACTGTACTTGATGTGGGCGAAGGGATCCGGAGGAGTCCCGACCTTCACTCCGGGGTTCAGGATCCCGCTCGGATCGAACGCGCTCTTGATGATGGAGAACGCCTTGAGTTCGGCTGGTCCGAAAAATTTGCTGAGCTGACCGGTGCGAAGTCTGCCGTCACCGTGCTCTCCGGCCATCGTGCCGCCGAGCCGCTCGGTCAGGGAGGTCACGTCGTCGAACACTGCTTTCGCGGCGGTGATCCATCCTTCGTGTCTCACGTCAATGAGGAGGTTGACGTGGACGTTTGCGTCGCCGGCGTGTCCGAAGATCACACCGCGAACCGCATGCGCGTCAAAGGCCGCTCTCACTCCACGTACGTAATCGGCGAGACGGTCGGGAGGAACACAGCCATCTTCAATAAGCTGCATCGATCGCAGATCGGGATCGAGCCGCGCGAGTGTGGCACTTGCCGCATGTCGTATGCTCCAGAGCCGCTCTTCGGCGTCGATGTCCACGCCCACGGCCACGCTGGTGGCGCCGAGCCTGGAGAGCGCTGATCCCATCGTCGCGGCGCGCGCCTTTACGCTCGCCGGGTCACTGTCCTCCAACTCAACAAGAATGGCACAGGCTGACTTCTCGTCAAAGGGCAGGGTTGTGCCCCGCGCCGCCACCGAAAGGAATGTGTGGTCGAGAATTTCGCAAGCCGTGGCCCCCGCTTCGCGCGCATGTGCAGCCCCGGCAACCGCCTGATCCAGGTCGGCCCACGAGGTCAGAACGGTTGAGGTACAGGTTGCGCAGGCCAGAAGGTCCAGTTCAATGCCGACGTTAAACGCCAACGTTCCTTCGCTGCCAACCAACAGATCAATCACGTCCTGTGAGTGCGCGAATGCGTGCAGTGCGTATCCCGACGACTCCTTGCGCACGCTGCGCGGTGTACTCGTGCGCGCAATGTCCAGCACGTCTCTGGCGACTGCAGCCCAGCGGTGCAGGGATGGCGAGTCCGGGAGCGGAGCTCCACGCCGGATTTCTGCCCGCGTGCCATCTGCGAACACGCAGTCGATGGCACGGACCCAGCGACGCATCGCGCCGAACTTGAGTGTTCTGGCACCGGCCGCGTTCGTCGACACCATCCCGCCGATGGACGCGAAGGCGCCGCTTGATGGATCCACGGGAAAACGCAATCCAACAGCGCCGGCAGCGGTTTCGATTCTGTTTCGGGTCGCGGCCGGTCCGCAGCGGACAGTGCGGCCAGTCAGTGATGCCGGATCGATCCACGATAAGTTGTGCAGATCAACGATGACGCCATCTCCGACGGCTGCACCGCTCATGCTGCTGCCGTTGCCGCGCGGAATCAACGGCATGTTTTCGGCGGCTGCCCACTCTACGAGGCACTGAAGGTCCGGAATGTCGATGGGTTGGGCCACCGCCTGCGGCCACAGCCGCATAATACCAGCACTCTCCGCGTAGACGGCTCTGGCGAGCTCGTCCGACCGCCACGCCCCGGTGAACGCGTCCGGACGAGTCAGTTCGCGAGTCATCTGTATTGCACCGGCGCCGAAGATTGGCTATCACTCGACATAACGGGAGGATCGCTGTCGATGAGCGCAAACTCAAGAGAGAGAATGGTTTCGCAGCACAGAGCCCGTGGCTGGCGTGCCCAACCACGGGGGCGCCACTGGACGCACGCAGTACGATCGATTGCGGTGTTAGCCATTTGGTCAGCCCTGCTGGCCCCTACCGCGGCTCAGGCGCAGCGACCGCAGCGCACGGCCAACGCACGAGGCGTCGACACCTCGTTCGCGGCGACGGTCCAGCGGTTGTCAGAGCCCGGCGGCTACTTCGACTCAGACAATCTCATCAGCAACGAGACCTCGTACCTGCATGTGGTGCCGCGCTTGAAATCGATGGGGGTGCGCGGCGGCGCGTTCGTCGGGGTTGGCCCGGACCAGTCGTATTCGTACATCGCAGTCATTCGTCCGGTGGTCGCCTACCTCGTGGACATCCGGCGCGACAACATGCTGCAGCATCTGATGTACAAGGCCATTTTCGCGAGATCGTTAAATCGCGCAGACTACTTGAGCCGGTGGCTGGGTCGACCGGTGCCGCGCGATGTCGCGGGATGGTCGCGCCGTTCAATCGACGAGATCCTGCGATACGTCGATACCGTAACCGTCGATGAGGTTGGAGCGGCCCGGGAGCGTCGCGAGATTGTTCGCACGGTAGCCAGCTACGGAATCCCGCTCACCGCGAGGGACAGCGAAACGCTGACGCGCTATCTGGAGACGTTTGCGAGACAGGGACTGAACCTGCGTTTTGAATCAATCGGACGCGGCAACGCCTCGCAGTATCCTACACTCCGTCGCGTCATTCTCGAAACCGATCTCTCAGCTGAACGCGCCAGCTATCTGATCGCGGAATCAGATTGGCAATACGTCAAAGGTATGCATGCCGCCAATCGGATCATTCCTGTCGTCGGAGATCTGGGAGGTCGCGTGGCGATGAAAGCAATCGGCGAAGAGCTGCGAGCTAACGGGACTCCGTTGACCGCGCTGTACACGTCGAACGCTGAGCAGTACGTATGGGGGGACGGCGGATTTCCCAACTTTGCACGGAGCATCATCGCGTGGCCCGTCGACAGCGCTGCCGTGATCATTCGCAGCGTCTTCCGCGGGGGTTCACATCCCATGAGTGCGCCCGGGCACAGGTCGGCTCAGACGCTGCAGCGCATGTCCGACTTCCGCACACGATGGATGCGCGGGGAGATCCGAACCTATTGGGATCTGGTGACGCTCGACGCCAAATAGGCAGCGTCGTTAGGCTCCTGGTGGTTTCTTCTTTTTGCGCGCCTCTTCTTCCTGCCTCGCGATCAGCGTCGTGTCGATCCTGAAGGAGAACTGCTGCTGAACGAGCTGGCGCACCTTGCGGGAGTTGATCTGCGCGGGACGAAACCGCATCAGCGGCAGCGTGTTCCGCACCGAGGCAGCAAACTCAGTGTGCGTGGCGTCGAGGATGACGATGCTGCCTGCGTCTGCTATCCCGGTTGTGTCCACGACGTATTGCACGGCCACCGTTCCCTCGACCCGTTTGCTCAACATGAGCGGCGGATACGGGGGCGCGGCACTGTCCTCATAACGCGCCGCGGCTGAATCAACCTCCAGTACGGTCAGGATCGTATCACCGGGCATATCCGGAGCTGGCGTCGGTGCCTCGGGCACGTCGACAATCGGTGATTCGGCAACACCCTCGGATACTTCCATCGCGAGGCGAGTCGGATCCGGTGCCTGCGGCGCGGGCTCGGTGCCCGGCCCTCCCGGAGCCCCAGCCCCATAAGTTGTCGCAAACTCCCGTACTGGTTGCGAGCCCGCCGGACGATCCGGAGGAATGAGGTATTGCACCCATTGCATCGACTCCGGCACCTCCGACTCCTCGACCTGCGGGGCCGGCACCATGATCACGACCACCAACAACGCGTGCGCCACAAGGCTGAGGGTTGTAACCTCGGCATCAAGCAGCGCATCTCGGCGCTTCAGGCGTTGGGTGAGAAGATGGAATGGCATAGTCGGCCTGGGGAGAGTTCCGACACCTCTACCCTTTCATTATGGGAGTTTTAGGTCAACCAAACAAGACGCAACATGACGAGCCGTTGGGATATGGGGAGGAGTGGCTCTATCGTCCTTTGAAACGTGCGGCACGCTTTTCGAGGAACGCTGAGATTCCCTCCGTTTTGTCCTCACTAGCGAAGGCGAGAAGATACAGCCCTCGCTCGGTTCTAAGACCCTCCGAAAGAGGCGTCGACATCGCCGAGCGTGTGGCTTCCTTGGCCGCGGCCACGGCAATCGGACTTTTTGACGCAATCAACGCCGCTGTCTGCATTGCCGACTCCGTAAGTTTTTCTGGCGTAACGACTTGCTCGACCAATCCGAGCCGGAGCGCTTCGGCCGCGTCGATGGACGCGCCCGTGAGAATCATGCGCATCGCCGCCCCGAGGCCAACGAGGCGCGGGAGTCTCTGTGTGCCCCCGCTGCCCGGAATGATGCCGAGGTGGATCTCCGGCTGCCCGAACGTCGCGGTCGACGACGCGAGCCGGAAATCGCACGCCATTGCAAGCTCAAGCCCACCGCCGAGGCAGTACCCGTTGATCGCGGCGATGACGGGCTTCTTGCACTGGTCAATGACGTCGTTCACGTGCGGTGCGCGCATCACGTGGAATTGATCGACAGGCGTGCGTGTCGCGAACTCTCCGATGTCTGCACCGGCAACGAACGCCTTGTCGCCGCTTCCGGTGATCACAATACACCTGACAGAATCGTCTGCGCCGGCGCTCTGGATGGCAGCAATCAGTGCCGCCCGCACTTCTGCATTCAGCGCATTTCGTTTTTCCGGACGGTTGATCGTAAGGAGCAAGGCGGCTTCGCGTTGTTCAATCAAGACAACGCTCATTGTGGATCTCCCATCATGATACTTCCACCCTTTCGTGCCGACGCTGGACGGCGCATGCCGCGCGCCAGGCGCTGGATCTTCCATGCAAGCCAGCTGAGGACGATGAGGAACGAGACGTGTTTTACGACGGCCTTGATCGCCGCACTCTGGAATTGCGGAGCCGCATCTGCAGTGACAACGCTGCGCAATTGAAGGATGTCCAAAGCGAATGCCACAACAAGCAGCGCGAGACCGGTCGCCAGAATGAGCGACGACCACGCCAGTACGGTCAGGAACAAGCGGTGTCGTGCGATCAGCGCCGCGAGCGTTGCGACCAGAATGCCGAGGAGGGGTGTTAAGAGGAAGCCCGACAGCAGGCCGACCGCGGCGAACCGCCACTCAATATTTCCGAGGCGAAGCGGCAGAACGCTGGTGACAAAGTCAAAAACAGGCGTGGCGATAAGCAACAGAGCCACAGCATAGAGTGGGGCTACCAGAACGTCGCCATCATCAAACAGTGAGGGCATGAGACCGGGGGTCAGAGAACACTGCACGTTGTGCCGGAACAGCGCAGATAAATGCAGTCAGAAGACGAAGCTACGACAGCGGAGTAAGATTGGAGGCGACGTCGGTTCGGTATGCCTTGAACGCCGGAACCAATCCGGCGAGGGCACCAATGATGATCATGCCAAGTGGTGTGAGGATCAAGGCGCGGTCAAGTCGGAACGTGTCGAGCACCACGCCGGTTTGCGCGCGTACGACAACCGATGCCGATCCGATAATGAGGGCGTAAACCAGAAATCCCACGAGTGCGCCGACCGCGGTGATGGTTGACGCCTCCAGGACGATGGCCGAAAACACGGTCGTGCGACGTGCTCCAAGGGAACGCAGAATCGCGAACTCGCGGCGCCGCTCGTTCATGGTGTTGTAAATGCTCGCAAGGATTGATCCTGCGGCGACCACAACGACGAGATAGGCGATCATCGCGAGGACGTTGTTCATCCACCCGATCTTTCCGAACAGGTCTGCCATTACTCGACCAATGGGCCAGGCGAGTGTGGCGGATTTTCCTTGCCGATTAATGGCCTGATCCAGATAGATGCCTGCCGTCGGATCATTCAGCTTGAGCATGACGGCACTGACTTCGAGGTGTTCCATCGGGATGGCCGAGTCGGCCTGCGGTGTGTAGTTGCGTCCCGTTCCCCTCAGGACATGTCCGCTCATGCGATACAGGCCTTCGAGCGGGATCCACACCACACGATCCGACGGCGAGTTGGATGGTTCAAGGACGCCCACCACGGTGTACTCGTCTTCGTGCGCCCTTGCCGAATCGTTTGTTAATCCGTGGTATGGAGTAAACCGGCTTCCCATGCGGAGTCCGGTCTTCTGTGCGACAAAACTCCCGACCACGGCCTCGTGTTTATCCTCCTCAAACACGCGCCCTCCGCTGCCGGCGAAAGCAAACTTGCGTCCTGCAGAATATTCAAACCGCGTAAAAAGTTCGGCCGATGTTCCGACCACCCGATAGCCCTCGTAGTTATCGCCCACCGCGTAGGGAATCGCCAGTTCAACGCCGGGATCCTTGCGAATGGCCTCGTACATCGAGAACGGGATGTTGCCGGGAGACGTTTCCAGATGAAATACGGTGTTGAGCACCAGTTGCAGCTGGCTGCCGCGGGCGCCGAGGACGGCGTCGAAGCCGACCGGACCTCCAGTGAACGCTGCGTACGATTGCTCCTTGATGGAAAAAACGGCCATGACAAGTCCGCTCGCGAGCCCAACGGAGATAACCGTGATCAAGGTACTGAGTGCGTGTTGGCGCATCGATCGCAGAACAATGCGCATGATTCCGCGGCGCATCAACGTACCTCCACGAATGGATCGGCTGCGCCCGCGGCGCGGTTGATTAATCCAAGGTCATCGGAACGGTCGAACTGTTCGAGCACATGGGGGTCATGGCTGACAAGCAGCAGTGCGGCACTGTGTTCCCGGCATACCGTCCGCATCAATTCCAGCGACTCCATCGTATGGCGACGATCCAGGTTGCCTGTAGGTTCATCGGCAAGCACAAGCCTGGGACGATTGGCCAGTGCGCGCGCGACGGCGACGCGCTGCTGCTGGCCTACCGAGAGCTGGCGCGGCAGGTAGTTCAATCGATGGGAGAGCCCCACGCGATCCAGAAGGTCACGCGCA